>NZ_JBEZLP010000011.1:0-317773 GCF_040652195.1 Streptomyces sp. NPDC048278 | reverse complement strand
CACGGGTGCGGGAGTTGCCGAGTGATACTCGGCACATGGCAGCAACGGATCTTCACGCGCTCCTGAAGTCGCTCCGCGTCTGGCACCCCGACGTCGACGGGCGCCGTCCACACACAGATACCCTTGACATGTGACCGACGCCCAAGACACCGCAGCAGACAGTTCACTGCGCACCACCGGGGGCACTCCCCCGGACGACGCCGGATCTTCTGTGACGGAGGCGCCGATCCCCTTGCTTGAGCCCCGTGAGGGCATTCCGCCGGTGGTCGTGGACGAGGCCACCCTGGCCGCGGTGACCGCCGCCTTCGCCGCCGGCTCCGGGCCCGTCGCCGTCGACGCCGAGCGCGCCTCCGGTTACCGCTACGGCCAGCGCGCCTACCTCGTCCAGCTGCGCCGCGAGGGCGCCGGTACCGCGCTGATCGATCCCGTCGCCTGCCCCGACCTGTCCGGCCTCGGCGAGGCGCTGGCCGGCGCCGAGTGGGTGCTGCACGCGGCCACCCAGGACCTGCCCTGCCTGCGCGAGATAGGCATGACGCCCAGCACCCTCTTCGACACCGAGCTGGCCGGCCGGCTCGCCGGGTTCCCCCGGGTCGGGCTCGGCGCGATGGTCGAGGGCGTCCTCGGGTTCGTGCTCGAAAAGGGCCACTCCGCCGTCGACTGGTCGACCCGGCCGCTGCCCGAGCCCTGGCTGCGGTACGCGGCACTGGACGTCGAGCTGCTCGTCGACCTGCGGGACGCCCTGGAGAAGGAGCTGGACCGGCAGGGGAAGCTGGAGTGGGCGCGGCAGGAGTTCGACGCGATCGCCGCGGCGCCGCCGGCCGAGCCGCGCAAGGACCCCTGGCGCCGCACGTCGGGAATGCACAAGGTGCGCCGGCGCCGGCAGCTGGCGGTAGTGCGGGAGCTGTGGCAGACCCGGGACCGGATCGCGCAGAAGCGGGACGTGTCACCGGGCAAGGTGCTCAGTGACGCGGCGATCGTGGAGGCCGCGCTGGCGCTGCCGGCCAACGTGCACGCCCTCGCGGGACTGAACGGCTACGGCCACCGGATGGGGCGGCGCCAGCTGGAGCAGTGGCAGGCGGCGGTGGACCGCGCCAAGGCGCTGCCGGACCCCGCGCTGCCGCAGCCGGGACAGCCCGTGACGGGCCCGCCGCCGCCCCGGGCGTGGGCCGACAAGGACCCCGCCGCCGCTGCGCGCCTGTCGGCCGCCCGGGCCGCGGTCTCGGCGCTGGCCGAGCAGCTCACCATGCCGCAGGAGAACCTCGTCTCGCCGGACACCGTGCGCAGGATCTGCTGGGAGCCGCCGCAGGTGGTCGACGCGGAGACCGTGGGGTCCGCGCTGGTGGGGTACGGCGCCCGGCCCTGGCAGGTGGAGCAGGTGACACCGGTGCTGGTGGCGGCGCTGTCCGCGTCCGTCTAGCGGGACGGCCGGCACACGGCGCCGGCCTCCGTCCCGCCCCGCCCGCTCACTCCGGGCCGCCTTCGGCCGGTCCGGTCGGCGACGGTTCCGGTTCGGCCGGATCGCCCGGGTCGGCCGGGGCTTCCAGGAACGCGGTGTAGAGGTTCCTGCCCCGGTCCACGGAGAAGTCCAGCTCGGGCAGGAGGTCCGGTACCGCGATCGCGGTCACCAGGTTCCGGTACATGCGGGAGATCCGCGCCTCGACGTTCCGCATGTGCCGGTCGAGGGTGTTCGACAGGAGCACCACTCCGGCCCAGTTGCCCGCGATCTGGTGGGCCTGCTCCTCGGCGTCGACGAATTTCCTCAGCTCGCCGCGTCGCCGCGCCTCGTCGAGCTGCCCCGTGTTGAAGGCGATCCAGTCCGGCCACGGCGTTCCGTAGGTATCCGGCGCATTGCTGTGGAACGACAGTTTCAGAGCGGCCTGGAGCGCGTTCTCGTGGGCGATCCGGTGGGCGAGGATCATGCCGATGTCGACCACTTCCTGGAGCATGAACCGCTGTTCCAGCAGGCCGTCCATGGTCAGTGTGTCGTGCATGATGGCCGTCGCCACGTCGATCTTCCCGCCCGGGAAATGCCGGTAGAAGGCCCCCTTGCTGGTCCGTGCGGCGGTGATGAGGTCGCCTACCGACGTCCCGTCGTAGCCGTCCGTCACGAAGAGCGAGCCGGCGGTGTCGAGGATGCGCTGCCTCGTGTCGATGGCGCGCTGCTGCTGACGTCGCGGCCTGCGCGGGTTGGTCATTCGATCTCGCCTTCGAGGCCCGTCGACGGGTTCCTGACCGGACGGGCTTTGTCCGGGACAGCCGCGCACGCACGCGCTGACCAGCGTGCCGATAGTACCGGCCCGGGGACCCGGAAGAGACCGCTCCTCGACCCGTCCCGGAGCGGTGGACACCGCCTGCTTCCGCTGATCGCTTGACGTGATCGCGCCCGGGTTCCAGACTGGGACGGCCAGAACAGACGGAGTGGTCCCTTCTAGCCGCGACGCCGTCACGGATGAAGGGGGACATCGCTCCCCTCCGAGTAGGACTCCTCGGCTGCCGTGAGTGCTCGGCCGGGCACCGGGTCCGGACAAAAGTCCGCCGAATCGGCGAAGTTGCCCGGTGGCGCGAGGGGCCGACGCGCTGTTCTGCCGGGGACGAGGGGGAGCGACACAGAAGAGACCACTTGGTCCAAACAGGCTCGACGACACAGGGCCCGAGGCCGTCGGCCGGACACGGTACGGCAGTGCCCTTTCAGACACTTTCACCGGCCGGGAGGCGGGCCGAACCGCGGCCCCGCCACCGCCCCTGTCCCACCCCCGCCCACACCGCTCGGGAGTCCGCCGCCATGACCACCGTCCCCTGCTCCTCCGCCGCCGCGGCCATCGGCACCGCGGCGGTGGTCGCCCCGTACGAGGAAGGCGGAGGAACGTATCCGCGGGCCTTCGCGCGGCACGGCTGGCGGACCGCGGCCGTCCTTCCGGAGCACCGGCTGCGCCCGCCCGCGTACCGGAACGCGGCGCTGCCCGCCGGGTACGGCGACACCGTCGTGCACCGGGGCCTGCGGCAGACGGTCAAGTCGCTGCGGGCGCTGGGGGTGTCGGCCGTGGTCGCGGGCGGTGCCGGAGGGATCGAACTGGCCGAGCGGATCGCCTGGCAGCTCGGTCTTCCCGGAGCCCATCCGGCGTCCTCGCCGCTGAGATACGACCGGGGCGCCCAGGCGGACCGGCTGGCCCGGCTGGGGATCCCGGCGCCGCGGGGCATCCGTACCGCGCGTGCGGCCGACGCCGCGGCCTGGGCACGGTCGTACCCGGCGGCCGGCTACCTGCTCGCACCGGCAGCCGCCGGCACTCCGGTCGGCGCGGTGGAATGCGCGAACGAGGGCGGGATCAACACGGCCTGGCCCGCTCTGTGGCACGCGGCAGCCCGGTACTCCGGCAGCCCGCACCTGGTGCTGACCGAGCTGCCCGGCCGCCGCCGGTACACGGTCGACACCGTCACCCGCCCGGGCCCGGACGGACGGCCCGAGCACGTCGTCACCGGCCTGCGGGCGGACGCCCCCGCCGGACCGTGCGCGCCGGGCGGCCCGCCGGTGCGGGTGCTGGCGCGCTACACGGTCCGGGTGCTCGACGCGCTCGGCGTGGTGTGCGGTCCGGCCACCGTCCGTCTCGCGTACGACGACGACACGCCTGGCCGGGGGCCGCTGCTGGTCTGCGCGCTCGCGGCGCCCGTCATGGCACGGGCCGAGGAGGCACCGCGTCCGGCGCCCGGCCGCCGCCGACGGGCCGTCGGGGTGCCGGACCTCTGGCCCCCTCCCGCCGTCCCCTACTCCCAGGACCGCCCATGAGCGGAAACCTCGTGCTCACGCCCCCCGCACCCCGGTCCCACCCCGTCGGCACCCGCCCGCTACTGACGGGCAACGCCCGTGTCTTCGAGCTGAGCACGCACACCGCGGACCGCGGCCCCGGCGTCACCTCGCACCGTCTCGGTGACCGCCGTGGCAGGGCTGCGGGTCGTGGTGGGTTGCTCGCGCCCACGCGGCGGAGCCGCATGTCGAATACAGCCCCGCGCCCCTGCCGGGGCACTGCAGTGCAGGCACTCCTCCATGTGACGTTCGCCGCTCCCTCCGCCAGGACTGGGCAGTCACGTTACTCATAAGTAGCATGGGGCCTGAGCGCGCGCTCAGCGCATCGCAGCAGTGCCATCCCGCACCCTGGAGGAGAGCCAATCGTGCCTCGTACCGTCAGGGATGTCGTCTTCGTCGACGGCGTCCGTACCCCGTTCGGCAAGGCGGGCCCGAAGGGCATCTACCACGAGACCCGTGCCGACGACCTCGTCGTGAAGGCCATCCGGGAGCTGCTGCGCCGCAACCCCGGTCTTGACACCAAGAAGATCGACGAGGTCGCCGTCGCCGCGACCACGCAGATCGGTGACCAGGGTCTGACCATCGGCCGTACCGCGGGCATTCTCGCGGGCCTGCCGACCTCCGTGCCCGGCTACTCCATCGACCGCATGTGCGCCGGCGCCCTGACCGCCGTCACCACGGTCGCCGGTTCCGTCGCCTTCGGCGCGTACGACGTCGCCATCGCCGGCGGTGTCGAGCACATGGGCCGCCACCCGATGGGCGAGGGCGTCGACCCGAACCCGCGGTTCGTCAGCGAGAAGCTGGTCGACGAGTCGGCGCTGTTCATGGGCATGACCGCCGAGAACCTGCACGACCGCTACCCGCAGATCACCAAGGAGCGCGCGGACGAGTACGCGGTGCGCTCGCAGGAGAAGGCCGCCAAGGCGTACGCCGACGGCAAGATCCAGGCCGACCTGGTGCCGATCTCGGTGCGCCGGACCAACCCCGAGGGCGGCGAGACCGGTTGGGGTCTCGTCACCGCCGACGAGCCGATGCGGCCCGGGACCACCCTGGAGAACCTCTCCGGTCTCAAGACGCCGTTCCGCGTGCACGGGCGGGTCACCGCCGGCAACGCGGCCGGTCTGAACGACGGTGCCACCGCCTCGATCATCGCCTCCGAGGAGTTCGCCCGCGCGAACAACCTCCCGGTGAAGATGCGCCTCGTGTCGTACTCCTTCGCGGGTGTCGAGCCGGAGGTCATGGGCTACGGCCCGATCCCGGCCACGGAGAAGGCGCTCGCCCAGGCCGGGCTGAGCATCTCCGACATCGGGCTGTTCGAGATCAACGAGGCCTTCGCCGTGCAGGTGCTGGCCTTCCTCGACCACTACGGCATCGCGGACGACGACGAGCGCGTCAACCAGTACGGCGGCGCCATCGCCTTCGGTCACCCGCTGGCCTCCTCGGGTGTGCGTCTGATGACGCAGCTGGCCCGCCAGTTCGAGGAGCAGCCGCACGTCCGCTACGGCCTGAACACCATGTGCGTCGGCTTCGGCATGGGCGCGACGGTCATCTGGGAGAACCCGCACTTCGAGGGGGACAAGTGAGCACCACCGCCGAGCTTCTGAAGCAGGCCTCGGACCTGTTCCCCGACGAGGTCGTCACCAGCGCCCACGTCCGCCACTTCGACCTGCCGTCCGGGGCCGGGCGCTTCGCGCTGATCACCCTGGACAACGGCCTCGACCACACCAAGCCGACCACCTTCGGCCCGGCCTCGCTGGCGAACCTCAACACCGCCATCGACCAGGTGGAGAAGGAGGCGGCCGAGGGCACGATCGTCGGTGTCGGTGTCACCGGCAAGCCGTTCATCTTCGCCGTCGGCGCCGACCTCAAGGGCGTCGAGCTGCTGAAGAACCACGAGGACGCGCTGGCCATCGGCAAGGGCGGCCACGAGGTCTTCAAGCGCCTCGCGGGCCTCGCGGTGCCGACCTTCGCGTACTACAACGGTGCCGCCATGGGCGGCGGCGTCGAGGTCGGTCTGCACTGCACGTACCGCACCGTCTCCAAGGCGATCCCGGCGTTCTCCCTCCCCGAGGTCTTCCTCGGCCTGGTACCCGGCTGGGGCGGCTGTGCCCTCCTGCCGAACCTGATCGGCGCCGACAAGGCCGTCTCGGTCATCATCGAGAACAGCCTCAACCAGAACAAGCAGCTCAAGGGTGAGCAGGTCTTCGACCTGGGCATCGCCGACGCCCTCTTCGAGGGCGCCGACTTCCTTGAGCAGTCGCTGATCTGGACCGCCCAGGTGCTGAAGGGCGACATCGAGGTCGAGCGCCCGGTGATCGACCGCGGCGAGGCCTGGGACCAGGCCGTCGCGCGCGGCCGGTTCATCGCCGACTCCAAGGTGCACGGCGCTGCCCCGGCCGCCTACCGCGCCCTGGACATCATCGCCGCCGCCAAGGACGGCGACCTCCAGCAGGGCTACGACGCCGAGGACCTGGCGCTCGCCGACCTGATCATGGGCGGCGAACTGCGCGCCGGCATCTACGCGTTCAACCTGGTGCAGAAGCGCGGCAAGCGGCCCGCCGGTGCCCCGGACAAGAACCTGGCGCGCCCGGTCACCAAGGTCGGCGTCGTCGGCGCCGGTCTGATGGCCTCCCAGCTCGCCCTGCTCTTCCTGCGCCGCCTCGAGGTGCCGGTCGTACTGACCGACATCGACCAGGAGCGCGTCGACAAGGGTGTGGGCTACGTCCACGCCGAGATCGAGAAGCTGCTCGGCAAGGGCCGGATCAACCAGGACAAGGCCAACCGCCTCAAGGCCCTGGTCACCGGCGTGCTGGACAAGGCCGAGGGCTTCTCCGACGCGGACTTCATCATCGAAGCCGTGTTCGAGGAGATCGGCGTCAAGCAGCAGGTGTTCGCGGAGGTCGAGGCGGTCGCCCCGGCGCACGCGATCCTCGCCACCAACACCTCCTCCCTCTCGGTGACGGAGATGGCGTCGAAGCTCAAGAACCCCGAGCGGGTCGTGGGCTTCCACTTCTTCAACCCGGTCGCGATCCTCCCGCTCCTGGAGATCGTGCGCGGCGAGCAGACCGACGACGCATCGCTGGCCACCGCCTTCGCCGTCGCCAAGAAGCTGAAGAAGACCGCGGTCCTGGTGAAGGACGCCCCGGCGTTCGTCGTCAACCGCATCCTCACCCGCTTCATGGGCGAGATCCAGAACGTCATCGACGAGGGCACCCCGGTCGAGGTCGCGGAGAAGGCGGTCGAGCCCCTCGGCCTGCCGATGTCTCCCCTCGTCCTCCTGGAGCTGGTCGGTCCCGCCATCGGCCTGCACGTCTCGGAGACCCTCAACCGGGCCTTCCCGGACCGCTTCACGGTCTCCCCGAACCTCGCGGCCGTCGTCAAGGCGGGCAAGCGCGGCTTCTACGTCTACGACAGCGGGAAGCCGGAGCTGGACCCCGAGGTCGCCGCGCTGCTCCAGCAGGGCGACTCGGTCCTCTCCGAGGAGCAGGTCCGTGACCGCGTCCTGGACGCCGTCGCCCAGGAGATCGGGCTCATGCTCGACGAGGGTGTCGTCGCCGAGGCGCAGGACATCGACCTCTGCCTGATCACGGGCGCCGGCTGGCCCTTCCACCTGGGCGGCATCACGCCGTACCTGGACCGCGAGGGTGTCTCGGAGCGCGTCAACGGCAAGAAGTTCCTGGCCCCGGGCGTGGCGAGCGTCCCGGCCTAGCCCCGTCCGCTCGAAACCGATGCCCGGCGCACCGACTGGTGCGCCGGGCATCGGCATGCCGGGCGTACCCGCTTCAGGCGGGCGGGGCCGCCTCCGCGTGGACGACTCTCAGTTCGGTGCCGTCGCGGTCGCGGCGGGAGCGGCCCAGGATGCCGACGGCCAGGTGCGAGGGTTCCTCGGGATCGTCGCGCGGCACGAAGGTGACGACGTCCGGATGGTGGCTCGTCACCAGCCAGCCCTCGCCCTGCTGAAGTTCGAGCACACGGAAGTCACCCGCCGTGGTGGCGACATGCATGGGGCCGAACTCGCGGAGAATTCCGACGGCCTGCTCGGCGAGGTCACCGACGGGGTGTTCGACCACCACGCAGGTGCCGTGCTCGAACACCACCCATGACTTGCCGGAGCCGCTGAGCAGACGCCGCCAGGCGTCGATGAGAGTCTGGTTTTCCACGGTGGTCATCATGGCGCACCCGCACCGTTCGTGCGGGTGCCCGTCTCAGACCTGCTGCCAGGCCTGCAGTGCCAGCCCCGGCTCGTCCTTGCGGCGGGTCAGGAGGAGCCGGCCGGTGGACGGGGACAGGCTGGCCGCAGTCACCCGGCCCTCCGCGTCCGTGGTCAGGGCGACCAGCGCGTCGGACGGGAGCTGCGGTCCCGACTCGGTCCACCAGGCGCCGGCCGGCTCGTCCTGGGTCGGATAGGCGGCGAAGGCCACCCGGCCGCTCGCCGAACGCTGGGCGAGCAGGGTGCAGTCGTACCCGTCGAGTGCGCAGCGGACCACGGCGGCCCGGCCGGGCCCCGCGGACGGCAGCAGGGCGTACGGCCTGCCGCCCGGGCGCCAGGCGCACAGGTCGCCGGACTCGTCGGTGTAGAAGAGGGTCGTGCTCTCGGCCGAGGTGGCGAGGGCGGTGAGGGTTCCCGGCCGGACCGGGGCCTCCAGCGCCTCCAGCTGCACGGGCGGCTTGCCGGCCTCCTCCTGGCGCCAGTACACGATCCCGCCCGGCACGGCGGCGTACACCTCGACCCGCCCCGACTCGCCGGTCACCGCCGCGAGTCCGTCCTCCACCAGCCGCCCCTTCAGGTCCCGCCACGGCTCCCAGCCGCCCTTCTCCTTCTGGGCGACCATGCTCACCCCGCGCCCCCGGTTGCGCACGAAGACATGGGCGCGGCCCTGCGCGTCCACCGCGACCGCCGGGGCGCCGGTGACGTCGCCCTTCTTGCTCGGGTGGCCGATCGACTGCCAGTCCATGGCGGCCAGATGCGGCCGGTAGTGGGTGGAGTGGACGAGCCCCGCCTCGCCCTGCACGGTGGGCCGCCAGGCGACCAGATGGGCGTACCCGTCGACGCCGGCGCCCACCGCGAGGCCGGCGTGCAGCCGCTGCTCGCCGCCCATCTTCCGGGGTGGGCCCCAGGGCGCGCCGGGTCCGCGTTCCGCCCGGCACAGCACGGCATCGCCCGACGGCAGATAGACACTGAGCCGGCCGTCACGGCCGCGGAGGAGCCAGTCGCCGTTCACCGCATCACTCTAAGCGGGGCCGTTCGGGGCAGTGGGGCGGCCCCTGGCGTGCGAGGCTTGGGGCATGGAAGACGAAGCTCCCCTGCTGGTGATCGTCGACGGCGCGAACGTCGTCGGGTCGCGGCCGGACGGCTGGTGGCGGGACCGCAGGGGAGCCGCGGAGCGGCTGCGCGACCGGCTGGCCGAGCGGGGGCTGCCGGGCCGGCCGACGCCGGTGGAGCTGGTGCTCGTCGTGGAGGGCGCGGCGCGCGGGGTGGCGTCGGTGCCGGGGGTACGGGTGGAGTCGGCGCCCGGCAGCGGTGACGACCGGATCGTGGAGCTGGCGGCCGAGGACCTCGGCCGGCCCCGGCTCGTCGTCACCGCCGACCGTGAACTGCGGGGGCGGGTGGCGGAGTTGGGCGCCGAGGTGATCGGGCCGAGCGCTCTGCTTCACTAGGCGCTGCGCTGGAGGTGCCGCGACTGCCGGCTGTCGGCTGCGGCGCCGTCGTGGCTGGTCGCGCCCACGCGGCGGCAGCCGCACATGCAATACAGCCCCGCGCCCCTTCAGGGCGTTTGTTGCCCCGGCACTCTGACGTACAGCACCGCCCCGTCCACCTCGCCCGCCTGTTCGTAGTCGGCCGCGAGGAGTCTGCGCAGGCTCGGGACGCGGGCGGGGCCGTACGGCTTGCCGCGGGAGTCGTCGATCACCAGGACCGGGGCGCGGTCGGCGAGTTCGGCACGGAAGTCGGGCCAGGTGCCGGCGACGGCGTACTTCTCGCCGACCTGCGGGCCGTCCCGGCCGCCGCTGAAGTTGGTGAGGAGGCCGGCGGTGAGGTAGCGGGTGGCGGGGGCGCGGTCGGCGAGCCAGTACGTCTCCGGGTGTATGCCCCAGACCAGGACCCGGTCGCCGGGCGCGGTACGGCGGTCGAGGGTGAGCGCCAGCCGCTGGGCGTGCGCGAGTTCCGGGCGGGGGGCCAGCACGCCCCAGGCCAGGAAGAGGGTGCAGGCGCAGGCCGAGGCGAGGACGGCGCCGGAGGTCCGTTCCCGGGGCAGGATCTGCAGCGCGGCCGTGGCCAACAGCGCCAGGGGCGGGGTGAGTTGCAGGAAGTAGTGGCCGAAGAAGTGGAAGCCGAGGGTGACCGCCGCCGCCGACGCGGCCAGCCACAGCCACAGGTCGGGGGCGCCGGTGCGGGCGATGCGCAGGGCCCGCGCGACGGGCGGGAGCAGGCCCGCCGAAGCCACGCCGAGGATCGCGGTGTTGGTCAATGCCCGGGCCAGGACGTGCAGTTCGGAGCCGGTGAAGGAGGCGTAGGCGCCGGATCCTGTGACCGTCCAGAAGGCGAAGCCCGCCGGGTCGGTGGCCAGGGCCACGCCGAGCACCGGCAGGGCGGCGCCGGCCGCCAGCCGGAGCAGACCGGCGCGCGGGCCGCCGTACCGGTTGAGGAGGTAGAGCACCGGCAGCAGGACCGCGCCGCCGGTCTGCTTGGTGAGGAAGGCGCAGGCGACGGCGGCGCCGGCCGCTCCCCAGCGGCGCCGGTCGGCGCACCACATCGCGGCGGCCGTGCAGGGCAGCATGAACACCTCGAAGGTGGCCGCCTGCGCGTCCTCGGGGTTGAGCCCGACGGAGACCAGCAGGTACAGCGCCCCGGCGGTACGGCCCGCGCGGTCGCCCCAGCGCCGCCGGGCGATCGACGCGAGCAGCGCGGCGGTGGCCAGCTGGGCCAGTACGGCGAGGATCCGGACCGGGGTGAGCGACCCGGACCCGAAGACCGCGAACGTCCCCTCGTACAGCCACGGCAGCAGCGGCGGCTTGCGGTCCACGACCGTCTCGTACAGCTGTCCGCCGCGCGCCAGCATGCGGGCCTGTACGGCGAGATAGCCCTCGTCCGGGTTCCACAGCGGCCGGAGGAAGGAGGGCACCCTGGTGACGCAGGCCAGCACGGCGAGCAGCGGCAGCAACCGCGTCCAGTACCCCTTCCCTGCGACTACGGACCGTGGTGGGGCGAGGGGCGCGAGAAGCATGGAGGCACGCTATCCGGCCCCGCAGTCCCACCCGGACGGGACATACGGGGCCGGAGCGGCGAGCCTGCCGGTCACGGAGCGTCGGCGGGGGCCCGTTCGGCCTGGGCGAGGCGGCTGTGGGTGCGGCCGTAGAGGAAGTAGACGACGAAGCCGATGACCATCCAGATGGCGAACCGCAGCCAGGTCTCGGCGGGCAGGTTGAGCATCAGCCACAGCGAGGCCAGCACGGACACGATCGGCAGCGCAGGGACCCACGGGGTGCGGAAGGACCGCTCCAGGTCGGGCCGGGTGTTGCGCAGGATGATCACGCTGATCGCGACGACGATGAACGCGAAGAGCGTGCCGATGTTCACGAGTTCGGCGAGTTCGCTGAGACTGGTGAAGCCGGCGACGATCGCGATGACGACGCCGAGCAGGATGGTCGGCCGGTACGGGGTGCGGAACCTCGGGTGGGTGTGCGAGAAGAAGCGGGGCAGCAGGCCGTCGCGGCTCATCGCGAAGAACACCCGGGACTGGCCGAGCAGCAGGATCATGCACACGGTGGTCAGGCCGACGGCGGCGCCGAAGCTGATGAGGCCGGCGAACCAGGGGTGCCCGGTGGCCTTGAAGGCGTCCGCGAGCGGGGCGTCCACGGACAGCTCGCTGTACTTCTGCATGCCGGTCACCACGATGGCCACGGCGACGTACAGCAGGGTGCAGATGATCAGGGAGCCCATGATGCCGCGCGGTACGTCCCGCTGGGGGTTGCGGGTCTCCTCGGCGGCGGTGGCGACGACGTCGAAGCCGATGAAGGCGAAGAAGACGACCGAGGCGGCGGTGAAGATGCCCATCACGCCGAAGTTGGAGGGGGCCCAGCCGAACATCAGCTGGATCAGCGGCGCCTTCAGGTTGCCGCCGGCCGGCACGGCCTCCTTCGGCGGGACGAAGGGGCTGTAGTTGCCGCTGTGGATGAAGAAGGCGCCCGCGATGATGACGACCAGGACGACGGCCACCTTGATGGCGACGACGACCGAGGTGACCCGCGCGGAGAGCTTCATGCCGACGACGAGGATCGCGGTGAGGACGAGCACCAGGGCGGCGGCGAGGATGTCGAAGCCGAAGCCGTGGGCGCCGTCCCGGCCGCTGAGGTACGCGGGCAGGTGCCAGCCGGCGTTGTCGAGCAGCGAGTGGATGTACCCCGACCAGCCGACGGCGACCACCGCCGTGCCGAGCGCCAGCTCCAGCACCAGGTCCCAGCCGATGATCCACGCGGGGAACTCGCCGAGCGAGGCGTACGAGAAGGTGTACGCCGAACCGGCGACCGGGACGGTCGAGGCGAACTCGGCGTAGCAGAGTGCGGCGAGGCCGCAGACGATGCCGGCGACGACGAAGGAGAGCGCGACGGCGGGGCCGGCCGTGTTCTTGGCGGCGGTGCCGGTCAGGACGAAGATGCCGGTGCCGATGATGACGCCGACGCCGAAGACCGTGAGGTCCAGGGCCGACAGCGACTTCTTGAGCGCGTGCTCCGGTTCCTCGGTGTCCTTGATGGACTGCTCGACGTTCTTGGTCCTGAAGAGCGTGCTGCTCACGTGCCTACCTCCCGAGAGGGCCGGGGGTGCGTATGCCCGGCAAAGGCAGGTTCACGCAGATGGGCCGGTCTCGCCACCGGAGAGGTGAGACCGGCCCATCGGGGTGGTTTGGGATTCGTCGGGGAGCGCGGGCCGGATGTGGCTGGTCGCGCAGTTCCCCGCGCCCCTAGAGGGGCGCTCCGGCTAGGGGCGCCTCAAGAGCATCAGTCCCTTGCGGGCTCCACCGAGTCGACTTCCGTGGTCGTGCCGTCCAGCTTGGCCACCAGGCCGGTGACCTGGCGGGCGATGTCCGGGGCCGTGAGGCCGATCTCCGCCATCACCTCGGCCCTCGACGCGTGGTCGAGGAAGCGGGGCGGGATGCCGAAGTCGCGGAGGGGGACGTCGACGCCCGCGTCGCGCAGGGCCTGGGCGATGGTGGAGCCCACGCCGCCGACACGGCTGTTGTCCTCGACCGTGACGACCACGCGGTGGCGTTCGGCCAGCGGGGCCATCGCCTCGTCGACCGGCTTGACCCAGCGCGGGTCGACCACGGTGGTGGTGATGCCCTGCTTGTCGAGGAGGTCGGCGATCTCCAGGCACATGGGAGCCAGCGCGCCCACCGAGACGAGGAGCACGTCGGGGGTGTCGGTGCCCGGCTCGCGCAGCACGTCCATGCCGCCGATCCTGCCGACGGCGGCCACGGCGGGGCCGACCGCGCCCTTGGAGAAGCGGACGACCGTGGGGGCGTCGTCGACCTCGACGGCCTCGCGGAGCTGGGCGCGGACCTGGTCGGCGTCGCGCGGGGCGGCGAGCCTGAGGCCGGGGACGACCTGGAGGATCGACATGTCCCACATGCCGTTGTGGGAGGCGCCGTCGGTGCCGGTGACGCCGGCCCGGTCCAGGACGAAGGTCACCCCGCACCGGTGCAGGGCCACGTCCATGAGCACCTGGTCGAAGGCGCGGTTGAGGAAGGTGGCGTACACGGCGAAGACGGGGTGCAGGCCGGCCGTGGCGAGGCCGGCGGCGGAGACGGCGCCGTGCTGTTCCGCGATGCCGACGTCGTAGATGCGGTCGGGGAAGGTGTCCGCGAACTTCTTCAGGCCGACCGGCTGGAGCATGGCCGCGGTGATGGCGACGATGTCCTCGCGCTCCCTGCCGAGCTCGACCATCTCGTCGCCGAAGACCGAGGTCCAGTCGGCGCCGGAGGCCTTGACCGGCAGGCCGGTGTCGGGGTGGATGGGGCCGATGCCGTGGAAGCGGTCGGCCTCGTCCTGGAGGGCGGGCTGGTAGCCGCGGCCCTTCTCGGTGAGGCAGTGCACGATCACCGGGCCGCCGAACCGTTTGGCCCGGGCCAGCGCCGACTCCAGGGCCTCCATGTCGTGGCCGTCGATCGGGCCGACGTACTTCAGGCCCAGGTCCTCGAACATGCCCTGCGGGGCGATGAAGTCCTTCAGCCCCTTCTTGGCGCCGTGCAGGGTGTCGTAGAGCGGCCTGCCGACGACCGGCGTGCGCTCAAGGAGGTCCTTGCCGCGGGCCAGGAACCGCTCGTAGCCGTCGGTGGTGCGCAGGGTCGCCAGGTGGTTGGCGAGACCGCCGATGGTCGGGGCGTAGGAGCGCTCGTTGTCGTTGACGACGATGACGAGCGGGCGGTCCTTGGCGTCGGCGATGTTGTTCAGCGCCTCCCAGGCCATGCCGCCGGTCAGGGCGCCGTCACCGATCACGGCGACGACGTGGGCGTCGCGTTCGAGCAGCTGGTTGCCCTTGGCGATGCCGTCGGCCCAGCCGAGCACCGTGGAGGCGTGGCTGTTCTCGATGACGTCGTGCTCGGACTCGGCCTGCGAGGGGTAGCCGGACAGGCCGCCCTTCTGTTTCAGCTTCGAGAAGTCCTGACGGCCGGTGAGCAGCTTGTGCACGTAGGACTGGTGGCCGGTGTCCCAGAGCACCTTGTCCTTCGGGGAGTCGAAGACGCGGTGCAGGGCGATGGTGAGCTCGACCACGCCCAGGTTGGGACCGAGGTGTCCGCCGGTCTTGGAGACGGCCTCGACGAGGAAGCTCCGGATCTCCTCTGCCAGCTGGACCAGCTCCTCGGGGCTGAGCCGGTCCAGATCGCGCGGTCCCCTGATACGGGTCAGCAGCGGCACCCGTGCCTCCTTGCAGTAGAGCTGATCGAGCTGTTGCCGGGCTCGTCGAGTCTAATGTTCCGCTCGGGCGGAACGACTCCGGCCCTTGGGTCATGGGTCACGCGATCGGCTGTACCCATCATGAGCCCCACCTATGACACGACTGTGCCCGGTGCCTTTTCAGGCACCGGGCACAGTCACGCCCCTGAAAGGGGCGCTGGGGGTACCCCCGGCCGAAGGCTGGGGGAGGAACTGCGCGGCCAGCCACGGCGGACCGGCACCTGGCAGCGCACCCCGCGCCACCACGGCGCTAGCCGCGGCCGGCGGCCTTCTGGCTCTTGCGGGAGACCGAGTCGATGACCACCGCACCCAGCAGAACACCACCGGTGATCATGTACTGGATCGAGGTGTTCATGTTCAGCAGGTCGAGACCGGTCTGGATGGACTGGATGACCAGCATGCCCAGCAGCGCGGACCAGACCGTACCCCGGCCGCCGAACAGCGACGTACCACCGATGACGGCCGCCGCGATGGCGAGCATCAGCGTGTTGCCGCCACCGGCGTTCAGCGTGGCGCTCGCGGTCTGGCCGGCGAAGAACATGCCGCCGATGGCCGCGAAGCCGCCGGAGATCGCGAACACGGTGATCCGGACCATCGGCACGCTGATACCCGCACGGCGGGCCGCCTCGATGCCGCCGCCGACCGCGAAGACCTTGCGGCCGTACGTCGTACGACGCAGCACGAAGTCGACGACGACCAGCGACGCGAGGAAGATCACCAGCGCGTTGGAGACACCGGACGCGTTGTTCAGCACGGCCGCCGCCACGAAGGACGCGATCGCGAGCAGGGCGACGCGGATCAGGATCTCGCTGGTGGGCCGGAACGGCACACCCGCCGCACGGCGCCGGCGCTGCTCGTTGAACTGGCCCAGGGCCGAGAGGACGACACCGAGGCCGGCCAGCAGGTAGGCGCCGATGATGGCCTGGTCCATGAAGAAGGAGCTCTGGCCGAGGAGCTTCACCGGGCCGCTGTCGGCCGGGATGTTGATCGTGCCGCTGGAGCCCAGCAGCCACAGCATCAGACCGTTCCAGCCGAGGAAGCCGGCCAGGGTGACCACGAACGCGGGTACGCCGATCTTGGCGAAGAACCAGCCGTGCAGGGCGCCGATGCCGATGCCCGTGATGATCGTGAGGATCAGGGCCAGCCACTGGTTCATGCCGTGGTTGACCGCCAGTACGGCGAACACCGTGGAGGCCAGACCGCTCACCGAGCCGACGGACAGGTCGATCTCGCCGAGCAGCAGCACGAACACGAGGCCGATGGCGAGCATGCCGGTGGCCGCGAGGAAGTAGCTGATGTTGGAGAGGTTGTCCGCGCTGAGGAACAGGCTGTTCTTCACCTGGAAGATCGTCCAGATGATGATCAGGCCGACCACCACCGGCAGCGAGCCCAGCTCGCCGCCCTTCACCCGGCGCTTGAACTCCGTGAGGTAGCCCTTGAAGCCCTCCTCACGGACCAGCAGCCGCGGGTCGACGACCGTGACCGGCGCGGCCGTGGGGTCGTCGGCGGGAGCGACCGTGGTCGGGGCCTCGGTGGCCGCCTCGGTCTTGTCGAGCTGGGGCGACTCGTCGCCCTGCACGGTCTTGTTCGACGTCTCGCTCACTTTGCCGCCTCCGTGGTGCGTCGCTCGGAACGACGGGTCACGGCGTTGTCCGTGGCACCCGTGATCGCGGCGATGATCTCTTCCTGGCTGGTGCTCTTCACGGGGAAGAAACCGTTGTTCTTGCCCAGACGCAGCACGGCGACGGTGTCCGCGACCGCCTTGACGTCCGCCATGTTGTGGCTGATGAGGATGACGGCGAGGTTGCGCTCGCGCAGCCGCTCGACCAGGTCGAGGACCTGAGCGGTCTGCTCGACACCGAGGGCGGCGGTGGGCTCGTCGAGGATGACGACCTTGGGGTCGCCGATCAGGGCGCGGGCGATGGCCACGACCTGACGCTGACCGCCGGAGAGGCTGGCGATCGGGATGCGCACGCTCGGGATGCGGATGGAGAGCGTGCTCAGCAGCTCGCGGGCCTGCTTCTCCATCGTCACCTCGTCGATGACGCCGCGGTGCAGCAGCTCACGGCCGAGGAAGAGGTTCCCCACCACGTCGAGGTTGTCGCAGAGCGCGAGGTCCTGGTAGACCGTCGCGACGCCCAGTCCCTGGGCGTCGTGCGGCTTGTTGATGCTGACGGAGTTGCCCTCCCACTCGATGACGCCCTCATCGATGGGGTGCACACCCGCGATCGTCTTGACCAGGGTCGACTTTCCTGCGCCGTTGTCGCCCACCAGGGCGACCACTTCTCCGGCGTGGACCTCCAGTTCGACTTCGGTGAGGGCCTGGACCGCACCGAATCGCTTGGAGACTCCGCGCAACGCCAGCACGGGCGTAGCGGACACGTGAACCATCTCCTTCGCCGCCTGACCGGCGGGGATGCCGCGCTTGGTGATCAGGCGCGGAGGGTCGTGCGGTACCTCGGACTGTGGTCGGGGTACGCACGCGGTTTACAAGATGAACATGCGCGAATCCGCTGCGCTTGGCAACGGGTCCGTCCGACGCCCGCTCCGGCAGCGGGGTATGAAGGCCGGAGCGGGCGTCGGAGGGGTTTCGCGAGACCGCCGGACGGCCGGGGCACCTTGTGGAAGGGCCTGCGCGTCGGGCGGCCGGGGCCCGGGTGTCGTACTGCGACCACCCGGGCGCTGGCGACCGGAGCCCGGCGGCTCCGGGGCGGGGCTACTGGAGGCCGGCGGCCTTGCAGGCCTTGGCGAACTCGCTGGTGCAGATGTCGGAGACGGTGTACAGACCGTCCTTGATCACCGTGTCCTTGATGTTGGCCTTGGTGACCGACACCGGGGTCAGCAGCTGCGAGGGCACCTTGTCGCCGGAACCGCTGGTCTGCGTGCCGGTGGCGAGGGAGTCGATGCTCTTGCCCTGCAGCAGGTCCACGGCGATCGTGGCGGCGGCGTCGGCCTCCGGCTTGAACGCCTTGTAGACGGTGGAGGACTGGGTGCCGGCGACGATGCGCTGGATGCCCGCGAGCTCCGCGTCCTGACCGGTCAGCGGGATGCCGCTGATGCCGGCGCCCTTGAGGGTGGTGGCGATACCACCGGCCATGCCGTCGTTGGCGGAGTAGACGCCCGCGATGTTCTTGGCACCGAGCTGCGTGATGGCCGCCTTCACCTTCTGCGCGGCGACGGTGTCCTTCCACAGGCCGGACTGCTCGTAGGCGATGTCGACCTTGCCGTCCAGGGCCTTGTGGGCACCCGACTTGAACTGCGCGGCGTTCGGGTCGGCGTCGTCACCGTTGATCATGACGACCTTCGACTTGGTGGTCGCCTTGGAGCCGAGGGCGTCCAGCAGGGCCTGGCCCTGGAGCTCGCCGACCTTGACGTTGTCGAAGGAGACGTAGGCCGAGACCTTGCCCTGCGCGAGGCGGTCGTACGCGACGACCTTGACACCCTTGGCCACGGCGGCGTCGATGGAGGACTTGATGGCCGCAGAGTCCTGGGCGGAGATCACGATGACCTTGACGCCCTTGGTGACCATGGTGCTGACCTGCTGGGCCTGCTTGGCGGCGTCACCGGCAGCGTTCGCGTAGTCGACCGTGCAGTCGGCACACAGCTTCTTGACCTGGGCCTCGAAGTACGGGTGGTCGAACTTCTCGTAGCGCGCGGTCACGCTGTCGGGGAGCAGCAGGCCGATGGTCTTGCCACCGGAGGAGCTGCTGCTGCTCGAGTCGCTCTTCTTGTCGTCGCCGGCCTTGCCACAGGCGGCGACGGACAGCGCCATGGAAACCGCGGCGGTGCCGATCACGACTCTACGCATCGTTGCGTTCATTTGGGGGTGCCTCCCTGACAGGGCCGCAACGCTGCGGCCGAGGTGGCTCGAAGTCAACTCGGCCGCAAGTTCGACGTCAAGAAGTAAATACTTAACGAGATGGCAACGGCGCCATGCGTTCTCTAAGTGAAGACAGGTGCAACAGCCGGAACAGAGCCGTCCAGAAGGGTCGAATCACCCATCTCGCTGAGCGCGAGAGCGAGCGCCCCGAGCACCTCGGCACGGCCGCCGAGGGCCCCCGGAAGCACCGAGAGCTGGCGTGCGGCACTGGGGATCGCATAGCGCCCCACGGACTCCCTGATGGGCCCCAGGACCAGCTCTCCGGCCTCGGCGAGGTCGCCGCCGAGGACCACCCGGCTGGGGTTCAGCAGGTT
The DNA here is from genome assembly GCF_040652195.1 of Streptomyces sp. NPDC048278. Taxonomy (NCBI): domain Bacteria; kingdom Bacillati; phylum Actinomycetota; class Actinomycetes; order Kitasatosporales; family Streptomycetaceae; genus Streptomyces; species Streptomyces sp. NPDC048278. The sequence goes on along the minus strand of NZ_JBEZLP010000011.1, from coordinate 298,830 downwards.
ACAGAGATTGGCCACTCCACTGCCGATGTGACGGCCGACGTCGCCGATCACACGACGGCAGCCCGGGTCGCCGTCCCGGGCCAGCCGTACGACGCCTTCCATGGTCAGGTCGGGGCCGTGGCCGGGCTGGAGCAGCGGCAGCACGTAGCGGGCCGCCGCGAAGGTCTCCAGGCAGCCGCGGTTGCCGCAGCGACAGACCGGGCCGGACTCGTCGAGTGTAATATGTCCTATTTCGCCCGCCGTGCCGCCGGGGCCCCGGTAGATCTTCCCATTGATCACCAGACCGGCGCCCACACCGCTCGCGACCTTGATGTACGCGAGATCACGGACGCCCTTGCCGCTGCCCCAGACCAGCTCGCCGAGGGCGCCGAGGTTGGCGTCGTTGTCGACGTGCACGGGGACGCCGAGGCGGAGCCGGAGCTCCTCGGCGGGTCTCGCGCCGATCCAGCCCGGCAGGATGGCGCTGGAGCCGAGGGTGCCGGACTCCACGTCGATCGGGCCGGGGACGCCGACGCCCACGCCGGCGATCTTCGAGCGGTCCACGCCGGTCGCCGCGATCAGGCGGTTGACCAGCTCTTCCGCCCGGTCGAAGCCCTGGCTGGACGACGCGTCCACGTCGAGGGGCTCGGACTCCTCGGCCAGCACCTGGTGGGCGAGGTTCCCGATCGCGACGCGCAGGTGGGTGTGGCCGAAGTCGACGCCGATGACGATGCCGGCGTCACCGCTCAGACTCACGCTGCGGGCCCTGCGGCCACCGGCGGAGGTCGGCGTGACCTCGACGGTTCCGCCGTCCTTGAGCTCGCGCACGATGTTGGAGACCGTTGCGGCCGAGAGGCCGGTCGTGCGCGCGATCTCCGCCTGCGTGAGCGATCCGGCCAGGCGTACGGCCCGTACGACACGTTCCAGGTTGGCTCGGTGCAGCGACGACTGCGACCCCGGAGTCTCCATCGACCCATCCACTCCCGCCATCGGAGGCGGCCACGGTGCCGCCAACGTGACCCAGATCACCTCACTGAGACCGGGCCACTTACAAGTTATGAACTCCAAGCTCTGCTGAACGGGTTACCGCCGTCAAGTCCTTGACAGAAATCGTTGGCGGTTCGGAGGTCGCTTGCGGGACATGCGATGGACATGTCTAGGCCACTGGTCTGGGGGCGCCGATGGGGAACCGTGGTCGGGCGCGGGTGCGTCGTGGCTGGTCGCGCAGTTCCCCGCGCCCCTTTGGGGGCGCAAATACTTCGTTACTTCAAAGCGCCCGCCGTCAGGCCCGCCACCACCTGGCGCTGGAAGACGATGTAGGCCGCGAGTACCGGGAGCATCGCCATCACCAGGCCGGCGAAGAGGCCGGACCAGTCGCCCTTGTAGCCCTGGCTGACGGCGAGCTGGACGAGGCCCTGGGTGAGGACGTGCTTGTCGGGGTCGGTGTTGAGGACCGTGGGGAGCATGTACTGGTTCCACTGGCCGAGGAAGTTGAAGATCCCGACGCTGATCAGGCCGGGCTTGGCCATCGGCAGCATGATCTGGAAGAACGTGCGGGTGTGCGAGGCGCCGTCGACGAAGGCGGCCTCGGCCACGGAGGTGGGCAGCGTGCGGAAGAACGCCGTGAGGAAGAAGACCGTGAACGGCAGCGAGTACGCGATGTAGACCAGGATCAGGCCGTGGATCGTGTTCAGCAGGCCCAGGTTGTTCACGACGTAGAACAGCGGGACCAGCGCGAGCATGATCGGGAAGCTCATGCCGCCGATGAAGAGGTAGTAGATGAAGCGGTTGCCCGGGAAGTCGAAGCGGGCCAGGACGTAGGCGGCCATCGAGCCGAGGACCAGGGTGCCGATGAGCGAGCCGCCGACCACCAGGACGGTGTTCAGGAAGTAGTCGCTCATGTTGGCGTCGGTCCAGGCCCGCGCCCAGTTCTCGAAGTGCAGCCGGTCGGGCAGGGCCCAGGGCGAGGTGAAGATGGACCGGTCGTCCTTGAAGGACGTCATCACCGCCCACAGCAGCGGCGTGACCACCATGACCGCCCAGAGGACCAGGATGCCGTGGGAGAAGACGTTGAGGACCCCGCCCTCGCGCTTGGGCCGGGGCGGCTTCGGCGCGGGGACGTCGATCTTCGTGACGGTGGTGTCGGTCTCGGTCGTCGTCATCGCTTCAGTACTCCAGCCGCTCGCGACGGCCCAGCCGCATCACGACCGCCGCGAAAGCGAGCGTGACGACGAGCAGGGCGACGCCGATGGTGGTGGCGTAGGCGGCCTGACCGTCCCGGAACGCCTTCTGGTACACGTACAGGACCATCACGGTCGTCGAGTAGTCCGGGCCGCCCGGTCCTGTCGTCATGATCTGTACGACTGCGAACGACTCGGCGCCGAGCGCGAGGATGCCCATGTAGACCCAGCCGGACTGCACGGTGTCCCACAGCAGCGGCAGCGTGATGCGGAAGAAGGTGGTGGCACGACCTGCGCCGTCGAGCAGGGCGGCCTCGTAGAGGTCCGTGGGGATGGACGCCATGCCCGCCGAGAAGAGGACCACGAAGAAGCCGACCGTCGACCAGACCAGAACCGCCATCACGCACCACAGGGCGAGGCTCGGGTCGCCGAGCCAGAGTGGCTGGATATTGTCCAGACCGATTCCGCGGAGCAGTGAGTTGATCGCGCCGCTGTCGGGGTTGTAGGCGAAGGCGAACAGCAGCGAGACGATCGCGATCGACAGCACCTGCGGGAAGAAATAGACGATCTTGTAGAAGGAGGAGCCCCGGACCCCGGAGACGACCGGGCCGCCCCTCCTTCTCCGCCCGCCCACATTGATCATGAAGGCGAAGAACAGCGCCAGACTGATCGTCACCAGCGGCAGCACGACCGCGAACATCAAGCTGTGCTGCAAGGACTTCCAGAAGACGTCGTCGTGCAGCATCCTCCGGTAATTGTCCAGGCCCACCATCTTGAATTCGGGGCTCAGGCCGGTCCAGTCCGTGAACGAGTAGTAGATGGACTGGACGAACGGCCACACCACGAAGAGCGCGTACAGTCCGAGGGGCAACGCCAGGAACCCCACGATGAACCGGTACTTGCCGTGCTGCATCGCCACTCCGGTGCCGAGAGGGTCTTCTGGTTACTGGTGCTTGTAGTGCTTGATCGTGGTGTCCTTGGCGGCCTCGTCGGCGAAGCCCTGGATCTTCTTGACGGCCTCCGCCGGGGTGAGCCGGCCGGCCATCATCTCGCCGAGACCGGCGACTCCGATCTTCTCCTTCTGGAGCTGCACGTACCAGTCCTGGAGCCGCGGATTGACCACGTTCGACCCGGCCAGCTTGAGCGCCGCCACGCCGGAGCCGAGGCCCGGGGTGAGGGTGATGCCCTCGGTGCCGCCGTTGTAGGCGGTCAGCGACTTCACCTTCGACGTGAAGTTCTTCGAGGACGCCTCGCTGAGCATGATGCGCAGCTGCTCCATGCCGCCCTGGGCGTTCGCGGCCTTGGCCGGGACGATGAAGGGCTCGCCGCCGGAGGCCCAGATGGTGCCGAACGGCATCTTGTCGTTCTTGTCGATGCCGGTGGGCGCGGAGACGGCGAGGTTGAAGTCGGAGGGGATGACGTTCGCCGACTCGTTCTCCACCCAGGAGCCGTTCGGGATGAACAGGGCCTTGCCCTGCGCCCAGGCGGTCTGCGACTGGATGTGGTCGAGGCCGGGGGTGCCCTTGAGGATGTAGCCCTTCTTGTAGAGCTCGTAGTAGGCCTCGAAACACGCCTTGACGGCCGGGTGCTTCCAGGCGTTCGGCTCCAGGTTGTCGATCGCGTTCAGGACTTCGACGCCGCCGACCTTGCCGATCATCGGGTAGAGCGAGAAGGGGATGTAGTAGGGGTACTTGCCGGCGTAGGTCCAGCCGGCCATGCCCTTCTTCTTGGCCTTCTCGCAGACGGCGATCATCTGGTCCCAGGTCTGCGGGTACTCGGCGTCGAGCGAGTCCAGGGCCTTCTGCGAGTACCAGACGCCGTAGACCGTGTAGGCGTAGTACATGATCCAGACCGGGTCGCCGTCGAACTGGCCCATCTCGACGATGCCGGGGCGCAGCGTGTCACGGACCTTCTTGTTCGGGTCGTCGTACGACGGGGCGTCGAGCAGCGGGGTGAGGTCGGCCAGCTGGTTCTTGCCGACGAGGACGCCCATGTCCATCTGCTCGGCGCCGGAGTTGTCGATGAGGTCCGGCGGGGTGCCCTGGTTGAAGCGGGGCTGGAGGGTGGACTGGATCTTCTGGGTGGCGGAGAACTTGACCTTGGCCTTCGGGAAGTCCTTCTCGTAGATCTTCACCGCGTCCTCGGCATACTCCTTGCCGAAACCGCCGTCGAAGAGGACGAATTCCATCTGCGCGGTGTCGTTGACGCCCAGCGGGTTCTTGGCCGTCTTCTTGCCGGCCTTGTCCTTGGACTGGCCGCCGCCACCGCTGCTGGCGCAGGCGGAGAGGAATCCGACGGTGGGGACGGAAAGGAGGCCGAGTGCGGCCGAACGCCTGATCAGATCGCGACGGCCGACACCCTCGGAACCGGGGTTCGATGCGGAGGTGGATCCCATGCTCAAGTCCTCGCCTTCTCCAGGACTCAGGCGGTGAACCGGATCCTCCCCGGCACCGCGGTCGGGTAGTGCTGGGTCGTGCAGGAAGTCGTGCGGGAAACGCCGACAGGTATAGTCCACTTCCCGTCGGCGGGGCAAGATCGAATGCAAGGTTGGCCATGGGTCTTTTCCTAGTTGAGACCTGTCGGAAATATGAGCGATCTCTGTACGCCTTGCCGGAAAAAGAGGCGACATACACCCCTGAATGCCGCAGCCAACACCCTTGACATCACGGGTCACTTGACCACCTACTGGTTCCTGCGCCACGCAGCTGACAACGTTGTCTCATGTGGCAGGGAGGGTACCCGTTGTGATGCAGCGGAGAACGCAGCGAAGAACAGGACACGGATCTGGTACGGCGGTCGTGCTCACGGCCGCCGTAGTCATGACCCTGGGCTCCCAGGGAGCCGCGGTGGCGCTGCCGGCGAAGGCACCGGCCGCCGCGACGCAGTTCGCATCCTCGTTCGAGTCTGGCGATCCGTCACCGGACTGGACCGACACCGTGGACACCGACCCGAGCGGCACCCCGCGCGCCGCCGGGGTGGACGGCGGCTACAGCACCGGCATCCCCGGCAACGTCACCGACCACGTGACCGACGTACGGGCGAGCGGCGAGAACACCGGTGCGGGCGAGGTCAAGGAGAACCTCGTCGACGGCGAGTCGGGCACCAAGTGGCTCACCTTCGAGCCCACCGGCTGGGTCGAGTTCGACTTCGACAAGCCGATCAAGCTGGTGACCTACGCCCTCACCTCGGCCAACGACTACGACGAGCGCGACCCGAAGGACTGGACCCTCCAGGGCTCGACGGACGGCAAGGACTGGAAGACCGTCGACACCCGCAGCGGCGAGGCCTTCACGGAGCGGTTCCAGACCAGGTCGTACGATCTCGCCGCACCCGCCGAGTACCAGCACTTCCGGCTCGACGTCACGAAGAACAACGGCGCCCCCGACATCCTCCAGATCGCCGACGTCCAGTTCTCCACGGGCGGCAGCGGCGGTCCGGTGCCCCAGGACATGCTCTCGCTGGTCGACAGGGGCCCGAGCGGCTCGCCGACCGCGAAGGCGCGGGCCGGGTTCACCGGCACGCACGCGCTGCGCTACGCCGGACGGCACACGGCGACCGGCCGGGCGTACTCGTACAACAAGGTCTTCGACGTGAACGTGAAGGTCGGCCGGGACACCCGGCTCGCGTACCGGATCTTCCCGTCGATGGCCGACGGCGACCTCGACTACGACGCCACCTACGTGGCGGTGGACCTGGCCTTCACGGACGGCACCTACCTGAGCGACCTCGGAGCGGTCGACCAGCACGGGTTCGGACTGTCACCGCGCGCGCAGGGCATGTCGAAGGCGCTGTACGTCAACCAGTGGAACGACATCTCGTCGGTGATCGGTTCGGTCGCGGCCGGCAAGACGGTCGACCGGATCCTGGTGGGCTACGACTCCCCCGCGGGGCCGGCCAAGTTCCGCGGCTGGCTCGACGACGTGTCGCTGAAGCCGGTGGCCCCCGAGAAGCCGAAGGCGCATCTGTCCGACTACGCGCTGACCACCCGCGGCACCAACTCCAGCGGCAGCTTCTCGCGCGGCAACAACTTCCCGGCGACGGCCCTGCCGCACGGCTTCAACTTCTGGACGCCGGTGACCAACGCGTCCTCGGAGAGCTGGCTGTACGAATACGCCCGCGCGAACAACGACGACAACCTGCCGACGATCCAGGCGTTCAGCGCGAGCCACGAGCCGAGCCCCTGGATGGGCGACCGGCAGACCTTCCAGATGATGCCCTCCGCCGCCTCCGGCACCCCGGACACCGGCCGCGAGGCCCGCGAGCTGGCCTTCCGGCACGAGAACGAGACCGCACGGCCGTACTACTACGGGGTCACGTTCCAGAACGGACTGAAGGCGGAGATAACGCCGACCGACCACGCGGCGGCGCTGCGCTTCACCTACCCGGGCGACGACGCGAGCGTGATCTTCGACAACGTGACCGAGCAGGCGGGCCTGACCCTCGACAAGGAGCACGGGATCGTCACCGGCTACTCCGACGTCAAGTCGGGCCTGTCGACCGGCGCCACCCGGCTCTTCGTCTACGGCGTCTTCGACAAGCCGGTGACGGGCGGCGACGCGGCCGGGGTCAAGGGCTACCTGCGCTTCGACGCGGGCGCCGACCACACCGTCACGCTCCGCCTGGCCACCTCCCTGATCAGCGTCGACCAGGCCAAGGACAACCTGCGCCAGGAGATCCCGGACGGCACCTCCTTCGACACGGTCAAGGCACAGGCACAGAAGGTCTGGGACAGGCTGCTCGGCAAGGTGGAGGTGGAGGGCGCCACGGCCGACCAGCTGACCAGCCTCTACTCCAGCATGTACCGGCTGTACCTGTACCCCAACTCGGGCTTCGAGAAGGTCGGTTCGACGTACCAGTACGCCTCGCCCTTCTCGCCGATGACCAGCCAGGACACCCCGACGCACACCGGCGCGAAGATCGTGGACGGCAAGGTGTACGTCAACAACGGCTTCTGGGACACCTATCGGACGACATGGCCGGCCTACAGCCTGCTGACACCCTCGCAGGCCGGCGAGATGGTCGACGGGTTCGTGCAGCAGTACAAGGACGGCGGCTGGACCTCGCGCTGGTCCTCCCCCGGGTACGCCGACCTGATGACCGGCACCTCCTCGGATGTCGCCTTCGCGGACGCCTACGTCAAGGGCGTGAAGTTCGACGCGAAGGCGGCCTACGACGCGGCCCTGAAGAACGCGACCGTCGTGCCGCCCTCCTCGGGCGTCGGCCGCAAGGGCATGTCGACCTCCCCCTTCCTCGGCTACACCAGCGACGACACCCGCGAGGGCCTGTCCTGGGCGATGGAGGGATACGTCAACGACTACGGCATCGCCGAGATGGGCAAGGCGCTGTACAGGAAGACGGGCGAGAAACGCTACAAGGAGGAGTCCGACTACTTCCTCAACCGCGCCCAGGACTACGTGGACCTCTTCGACTCCAAGGCCGGTTTCTTCCAGGGCAAGGACGCCCAGGGCGACTGGCGGGTGGACTCGGCGACGTACGACCCGCGCGTGTGGGGCTACGACTACACCGAGACCAACGGCTGGGGCTACGCCTTCACCGCCCCGCAGGACAGCCGGGGCCTGGCCAACCTGTACGGCGGCCGGTCCGGCCTCGCCGACAAGCTCGACGAGTTCTTCGCGACGCCCGAGACGGCCTCCCCCGACTTCGTCGGCTCCTACGGCGGGGTCATCCACGAGATGACCGAGGCCCGGGACGTCCGGATGGGCATGTACGGCCACTCCAACCAGGTCGCCCACCACGTCATCTACATGTACGACGCGGCCGGCGAGCCCTGGAAGGCGCAGGCCTACGTCCGTGAGGCGCTCTCCCGGCTCTACCTCGGCAGCGAGATCGGCCAGGGCTACCACGGCGACGAGGACAACGGCGAGCAGTCGGCCTGGTACCTCTTCTCGGCCCTCGGCTTCTACCCGCTGGTGATGGGCAGCGGCGACTACACGATCGGCTCCCCGCTGTTCAAGAAGGCGACGGTCCACCTGGAGAACGGCCACGACCTGGTGATCAAGGCCCCGCAGAACAGCGCGAAGAACGTCTACGTCCAAGGCGTCCGGGTCAACGGCCAGAACTGGACGTCGACTTCGCTCCCCCACTCCCTCATCTCCCAGGGCGGGGTCGTCGAGTTCGCGATGGGCGCGAAGCCGTCGAAGTGGGGCACCGGCAAGAACGCCGCCCCGGTCTCCATCACCCAGGACGACAAGGTCCCGGCCCCGCGCGCGGACGTCCTGAAGGCCGACGGCTCCCTGTTCGACAACACCTCGGCCACCGAGGACACGGTGACGTCGGTCGACCTGCCGGTGACCGGGTCGGCCAAGGGCATCCAGTACACCCTCACCTCACCGTCCGACCGCACCAAGGCCCCGACCGGCTGGACCCTCCAGGCGTCGACGGACGGCACGAAGTGGCGGACCGTGGACAAGCGTTCCGGTGAGTCCTTCGACTGGGACCTCCAGACACGGGCGTTCACCGTCCAGAAGCCCGGTACGTACGCCCACTACCGGCTCGTCCTGGACAGTGAATCGACCCTGGCGGAGGTGGAGTTGCTGGCCTGAGCCGGCTGCACGACCGAGGGGGCGGGCCCGTTCGGGCCCGCCCCCTCTCCGTCGTCCGGCGGTCAGCCGGTGGCGAGAGCGAACACGTGCAGGTCACCGTTGTCGGGCAGCCGGACGCTCTTGACGGTCCTGCCGTCCGGGGCGGTGAAGGGCCTGGTCGCGAAGACGTGGGTCGGTACCGGGTCCTTGTCCGCGCCGGCCACGTTCCGGTACGCGGTCGTCGCCACGATCTCGTTGCCGTACTGGACGGTGCCGCCTCCGCCGCCGATGGTCCAGTCGGTGAAGGAAAGGTCGACGGTGGCGGTGGTGCCGTCGGTGTAGGCGACGGTCGCCCGGGCGGACTGGTTGCCGTTGGTGGCACTGCCGAGGAAGGACAACGCGTGCGCAGGGGTGGGGAGTTCGATGGACTGGCCGGTGGCCGTCGCGTTGTCGGGGCGGCCTGCGGGGGCGTTCGGCCAGGTGTAGGCGAGGCCGTCGACCGTGCCCTGGGTGCCCGGGGTGAGGCCGGCCGCCGCGAGGGCCTGGCGGGAGTAGCTCCAGCCGCCGCCGTCGAAGTCGGCCTCGTCGTGGTCGCCCGAGTCGTCCGAGACGCCGGTGTTGGAGTAGGCCGCGAGGAGGGTGCCGGGGGCCGCGACGGTGAGGGCGACCGGCTGGACGTAGGAGGAGTCGGCCGAGGTGACGGTGACCTTCGCGTCGTAGTAGCCCTGCCCGGTGCCCGCGGTGGTGGCGAGAGTGATCCGCTGGGAGCCGCCGGTGACCGTCCCCTCCGCGGGAGTGGCCGACACGCCGTCCGGTGTCTCGACGCGGAAGCGCACCTCGGGGCCGCTGCCGCCGGACAGGGACAGGGCGCGGACGGTGAGCGTCGTACTGTCGCCGGGGGCGATCGTCGCGGCCGTCGGACCGACGCCGATCTGGTACGGCTGCTCGCCGGTCCGGAAGGACGGCGGCGCGGAGGCCGTGCCCCAGGTGCGGTTCGGGGTGGCGGAGAGGGTGTAGTCCAGGCGGCCACCGTCGCGGACGAACGAGCTGTCGAGCCAAGGACGGTCGCCGGGACGGCCGTCGACCTTCAGGGACTGGACGTAGGGCGCGTCCGCCGCCGCTCCCGGCGCGTGGATCGAGATGTCGTTGCCACCCGGGCGGTCGATCTCCACGCGCTCGAACAGGGGTGAGGCGAGGACGAGTTCGGCGCGGGACGGGACCTGCGGGTACATGCCGAGCGCCGAGAAGACGTACCAGGAGGACATCGCGCCGAGGTCGTCGTTGCCGGGGATGCCGCCGGGCTGCGTCGACCAGAGCTCTGTCATCGCCGCGCGGACGGTCTCCTGGGTCTTGTAGGGGGCGCCTGCGTAGTCGTACAGGTAGGGCACGTTGAGCGAGGGTTCGTTGTCCAGCTCGGACTTGTCGCCGCCGCTGCCGGTGAAGGCCCAGCTGCCGTCGCTGTCGTGGAAGAAGGCGTCGAGGCGGGCGAGGGCCCTGTCGGTGCCGCCCATCGCGGCGAAGAGCCCGGCCGGGTTGTGCTGGACCATCCAGGTGTACTGGGCGGCGGTGCCCTCCACGAACCCGTTGCCGGTGGCCGGGGTGAAGCCGGTGACCCAGCTGCCGTCGGCCTTGCGGTTGGCGATGTAGCCGCCGGTCGGGTCGGCGGCGATGTCGAAGGTGTTCTGCCACCACTGGGAGCGGCCGGCGAAGGTGGCCGCCGTCTCCTTCTCCCCGGCCGCCGCGGCGAGCTGGGAGAGGGAGAAGTCGGCGGTGGACATCTCCAGGGTCTCGGCGGCGCCGCCCCAGGCGTTCGACACGGACGGCATGTAGTGGTGGGCCAGGTACTTGTCGAGCGAGGGTCGTTGCCCGACCGACAGCACCGGCTTTCCGGCCGCGGACAGGTCCTGGGCCGTCGGGACCGTCGCCGCCTTCACCAGCGAGCCCAGCGCGCCCTTCAGGTCGAAGTCGGTGCCGCCGAAGGCGCGGATGCCGGCGAGCGCGGTCGGTGCCGGGTCGCCGTTCATGACGTGGGTGCCGCTCGCGCCGTGCAGCCAGCGGTCCCAGACCCCGCCGTTCTGCCGGGCGAGTTCGTAGAGCGACTGGGCGATGTCCGAGCCCGTGCGCGGGTCCAGGAGGGTCAGCAGCTGGACCTGGTCGCGGTAGACGTCCCAGCCGGAGAAGGTGCCGTACTGCGCCCGGTGGCCCCGGGCGACGTGGTGCACCGTGCCGTCGCTGCCCCGGTAGCGGCCGTCGGCGTCGCTGATGACGTTCGGGTGGAAGAGCGAGTGGTAGAGCGCGGTGTAGAAGGTGGTGCGGTCGGCGTCCGTGCCGCCGCCGACGCGGATGGCGTCGAGGCGGTCGCGCCAGGCGCTGCGGGCCGCGTCGCGGACGGCGTCGAAGGAGCGCCGCGGCGGGTTCTCCGCCCGCAGGTTCGCCGCGGCGGCGGCCTGACTGACGTACGAGATGCCGACCTTGACGTTCACCGGGCCCGAGCCGGGCGCGAACCGGACGTATCCACCGGCGCCCTTGCCGGCGACCGGCCGCCCGCCGTTCGCCGCGAAGCCGCCGGTGCCGCCGGACGCGGTGGTCGAGCCCGGGCTCAGCCGGTCGTCCTGCCAGGTGCCGGTGGCGGTGAAGGCGCGGTCGAAGCGGGCGGTGAAGTAGAGGGTGTAGTAGGAGCGTCGGCCCTCGGGGTCGAGGTAGCCGCAGAAGTCGCCGGAGGTGACCGAGCCGGAGACGGTGCGGGTGTCCGGGTCGATGGTGACGGTCGAATCGGCCGAGCCGACCTCGGAGTTGGCGGTGCGGATCAGCAGGGAGGCGGGCTTGTCGGCCGGGTAGGTGAAGCGGGCCGAGCCGGTGCGGGTGGTCGCGGTGAGGTCGGCGGTGACACCGGAGGCGAGGCCGACCTCGTAGTGGCCGGGCTCGGCGGTCTCGTCGGTGTGGCTGAAGTCCGAGGCGTAGACGGCGTCCTTGGTGTCGCTCGCCGGGGACGAGGTGACCTCGCCCGCGTACGGGAAGAACGGGATGTCGCCGCTGCCGCCCGCGCAGCCGGTGCCGGACATGTGGGTCAGGCTGAAGCCGCGGATGCGGGTGGCGTCGTACTGGTAGCCGCCGGGCGCGGCCGTTCTGGTCGCGTCGCCTCTGGTGTTCTCCGGGCTCCAGGAGAGCATGCCGAAGGGCATGACGGCGCCCGGGAAGGTGTTGCCGCCGTTCCTGCTGCCGATCAGCGGGTCGACGTACGCCGTGGGGTCCTTGACCAGTTCGGGTGGTGCGCTCGTGGTCGTCGCCGCGAGGGCGGGGGTGGCACCGCCGGCGGCGAGTACCGCGGCCAGCAGCAGGGACAGGGGTCGGAAACGCATGACGCGGCCCTTCCTCCTTCGGACGGGTCGCGCACCACAGGTCGCACAAGCCGCAGGGACAGTAACGTGCGCCACCGGTAACACGGAAGACCGCGTATGCCGGCGGCGGCACGGCCCCGTTTCACCCGGTCGGGTGATCCGAAGTGGGTTGACATCGTTGTCGGTTGGAACGGTAGAGTCATGTACAGACCATGAGACAACGTTGTCGCCCGTCACGGCGTCGACACAAGCCGCACAGCAGACGCGCACGAGGCACCACGAGCAACTCCTCCCCGGACAGGCCGCCCACCCCCCTCGCCTGCCCGGCTCGCGGACCCGGTGTGCACCGACACCGGGTCCGCCCAGAGCGGATCGCGCGCGTCAACCGACCTGGCACGGCAGGCCGGTTGCGCTGTCCCCGCCGTCGCCCTGGACGACGTACCCGAACGTCGTGCTCTGTCCGGGGCTGAGCGAGCCGTTCCAGTCGGCGTTGTGGACCATCACGTCCTGCCCGCTGTAGGTGGCGTTGCCGTTCCAGAGGCTGGCCACCGACTGGCCGCCGGGGAGCGTCCAGTCGACCATCCAGCCGAGCATCGGGACGTCACCGCTGTTGGTGACGGTGACCTCGGACTGGTAGCCGCCGGGCCAGCTGTTGGTGGTGGTCCGGGTGGCGGTGCAGGTGCCGGGCGGGGGCTCGGTGGGGTTGCCCGGGTCGTGGATGCCGGTGACCTCGCCGTTGCCGCCGTCGAAGACGACGTCCGAGCAGGAGTAGAAGGTCTCCGTGCTGTCCGAGCGCTGCCACACCATGTAGATGATGTGCCGCCCGGTCTTGTTCGCCGGAAGCTGCCCGGTCCAGGAGTAGTTGGCCTCGACCGTGCCCGGGGTGCCGTTGAGCGGCGGGTGGTCGACGGTCAGGAACGGGGTGTCCTCCATCTCGTCCCAGGTGAGCGGCTTCGTCGGGTCGTAGCCGTCCTTGGTGACGTAGACGTAGAACCAACCCGGGTGCGCCGCCCAGGCGTTGTAGGAGAAGTCGACGGTCGCACCGGAGGTGAGGTGGGTGACCGGCCAGTCGTCGCGGGGCAGGTCGAAGCCGGTGAAGTTGGGGTTGCCGCCGCTGCACAGCGAGCCGTCCGGCACGAAGCCGCGGGTGCGGCCGGCGCCGTCCGAACGCAGCACCGAGAACCAGTTGTAGAACGGCGTGGTCCCGCTGACCTGCTGAGCCGCCTTGCAGGCCGGGTTGACGGGCTTGATCTCACCGGTGTCGGTGAGCCCGTCCTGCCAGCACAGGAAGGTACGGCTGCCGGGTTTCATGGGGGTGCCGTGCGCCTGGGCCGGGGCGCCCGCGGCGAGGATCAGGGCGAGGGCGGGGACGGTGGTCAGGAGGGCGAGCAGGGTGAGGAAGAGGGCTCGGCCTCGGGTGGGGAGGGGTAATCGGGGTTTTCTTGTCATAGCCATGACAGGCAATTCCCTCTGTGTGGGGTGGACGGTCGTGCGCGGGTCACGGAGACGAACGCGGGGCGGGAGCGGACCCGGCATGCCGGGCGGGTTCCGGTCCGCCGCGACCTTCGATGGGAGCGCTCCCACCCCACTCCCCTGTGAAGCTAGCGCGGACGGGGGCAGGTGTAAACGGCGCGGCATGGCTTCACCGCTTCGAGTGGCGATACCTTCGTACAGAGGATCACGACGCGTCACCGCGTCCACACTCTCGCCCATGGGAGCAGTGATGACGACACGCCGGCAGGGACCGGCCAACGAGGACAACTGGATGTTCCCGCCTGCTGACGGCTGGACGTTCGACCAGGTGAAGAACCTGGAGCTGCCTTTCGACTGGGAACTAGTGGACGGACGAATCGTGGTTCGAGGACGGACCAGGTTCTGGCACAACCGAGTGCGCGACAAGATGCTGATCGCCCTCGAAGCAGCGCGAGTCGAGCCCTACGAGGTCGTGGCCGAGCAGTGCGTCATGGTCGATGACCTCAACGTCAACAAACCCGATGTGATCGTCTTCGACCCACGGGGGCTGGACTTCTTGGAGCTCGAATGCGTTCCGGTGGACAAGCTCACCCTCGTCGTGGAGGTCGTCTCCCCCGGGTCCCGTCAGGATGACCGGGTACGAAAGCCGGCGCTCCTCGCTACGGCGGGTGTTCCGTTCTACTGGCGTGTCGAACTCGACCAGGATGGACGGCTCGCAACCCACGAGTACTGGCTCAACGCCGACACACACTCCTATTTTCCCGCCCCCTTGCACCCGGTACACCGCGGCAAGCTCGTCACCGAAGTGCCGTTCCCTGTCCAGATCGACCTCGACGCTCTCGTCGGATTCTGATCCCCCCTTCCGGCACGGTGCTTCCTAGACCGACGCCGGGCGGGCCCGTACCGCCGTGTCCGTGGGCAGGGGTTCGGCGGTCGGCAGCTCGACGGTGAACTCCGTACGGCCCGGCGCGCTCTGTACGTCGATACGGCCGCCGTGGGCCGTCGTGATCGCGTCGACGATCGCCAGGCCCAGACCCGAGCCGCCTTCGAGGACGCCGGCGCGGGTGCGGGAGGTGTCGGCCCGGGTGAAGCGTTCGAAGACGGTGGGCAGGAGGGCGGGCGGGATGCCGGGGCCGTCGTCGCGGACCCGGATCACGCAGGTGGTGCGGGTGGCTTCGACGGACGCGGTCACGGTCGTGCCGGCGGGGGTGTGCACCCGTGCGTTGGCCAGCAGGTTGGCCACCACCTGGTGCAGGCGGGCCTCGTCGCCCAGCACCAGTGCCGAGCCGTCGTCGAGGTCGAGGTCGAGCTCCAGCTGCCAGACATGGTCGGCACCGGCCGCCCGTGCGTCCCACACCGCCTCCGCGACCAGCGCGGCCATGTCCACCTCGGCGGACTGCAACGGGCGGCCCTCGTCGAGGCGGGCCAGGAGCAGCAGGTCCTCCACCAGGCTGCGCATCCGGGCCGACTCGGCGTTGACCCGGCGCCAGGCCAGGCCGGGCTCGATGCGGTCCGTGCCGCGGTTCATGAGCTCGGCGTACCCGGCGATCGAGGCGAGCGGGGTGCGCAGTTCGTGGCTGGCGTCGGCCAGGAAGCGGCGCATGCGCTCCTCGCTGCGGCGCACCTGTTCCTCGCTGTGCTGGCGTTCCGCCAGGGACGCCTCGACGTGGTCGATCATCCGGTTGAGGGCGGCGCCGACCTGGCCGGCCTCGCTGCCGGGATCGGTGTCCCGCTCGGGCACCCGGGTCAGGCCGGTCACCTGGCCCCGGCCGAGCGGCGCGTGGGAGACCTCGACGGCGGTGGCGGCGACCCGGCCGAGGGGCCGCAGCTGGCGTCGTATCACCACCGCGCAGACGCAGCCGGCGGCCGTGAGGCCGACGACGGCGACCGCGATCTCGACCTCGACCAGGCCGCTGATGGTGTCCAGTACGTCGTCCATGGGGAGGCCGGCCAGGACCCGCACACCGTCGGCGTTCAGGGCGGTGACCCGGTAGGTGCCGAGGCCGGGGACCTGGCGGGTGTGGGTGGAACCGTCCTGTGCGAGGCCCTTCAGGGCGCCGGTCTGGGCCGCGGTGAGGGAGCGCGGGGGCGCGTCCTGGCTGACGACGGCCGCGCTGATGATGTCGCCCTCGGCGTCCAGGCGGGCGGCGAGCATGCCGGCCGGGTGGCCGCTCTCGTTGAGGAAGGTCAGGTCGCGGGTGAGGTCCGGGTGCAGGGCGGCGCCGCCGACGCCGCGCTCGGCCGCGTCGCCGACCTGGTTGTCCAGATTGCCCATCAGATAGGCGCGTTGGGCGAACACGGTGGTCAGGGCGATCGCGGCGCACACGCAGACCAGAACGGCGGTGATGAAGACGAGCAGTCGCGTGCGCAGCGACCGGCTCCGCAGCCGGGCGGTCATCTGCCGTCCTCCACGGGCCGGACGACGTAGCCCATGCCGCGCACGGTGTGGATCATCGGGGCCCGGCCCCGGTCGATCTTGCGGCGCAGGCTGGAGATGTAGACCTCGACGAGGTTGCCGCCGCCGTCGAAGGAGGTGCTCCACACGTGGTCGAGGATCTGGGCCTTGCTGAGCACCTGGCGCGGATGGTCGAGGAGCAGGCTGAGCAGGTCGAACTCCTTGGCGGTGAGCCTGATCGGGGTGCCGGCCCGCTGCACCTCGCGGGACTCGCCGCTCAGCACCAGGTCGCCGAGGACGCGTACCGCGTCGTCGACGGGGGGCTGTTCGCTGCCGGCCCGGCGCAGCAGCCCGCGCAGCCGCAGCACGACCTCCTCCAGGGAGAAGGGCTTGGTGACGTAGTCGTCGGCCCCCGCCTCCAAGCCGTCGATACGGTGTTCGACGGCGTCGCGGGCGGTGAGCATCAGGACGGGCAGCCGTGGCATCTCGTAGCGGAGTCTGCGCAGCACCTGGAGGCCGTCGAGGTCGGGCAGCATCCCGTCGAGCACCACCGCGTGCGGGGCGCAGCCGCGGGCCAGCCGAAGTGCCGTCTGCCCGTCGAGCGCGGGGTAGGGGCGCCAGCCCGCGTCGGCGACGGCGGCGGCGAGCAGCTCGGTGAGTCCGGGCTCGTCGTCGACGATCAGAACGCGGACTCGGCCGGTTCGGGCCCCTGCGGTGGCAGACATGTAGCAAGTCTGTGCCGGTTCGCTGAGGGAACCCTGTGTTCCGACTGAGCTTTGACGATGTCACGGGCGGACAACACCCGTCGGGAGCGGCGGGAAACGCGGAGGGCCGCGTCCCCGGTCACCGGGGACGCGGCCCTCACGGACCTCTTGCGCCTACTTGCGGATCAGGCTGCGCAGCACGTACTGCATGATGCCGCCGTTGCGGTAGTAGTCGGCCTCACCGGGGGTGTCGATCCGGACGACCGCGTCGAACTCGACGCCCGTGTCGGTGGTGACCTTCACCGTGCGCGGGGTGGTGCCGTTGTTGAGCTCCTCGACGCCGGTGAAGGAGAAGGTCTCCTCGCCGGTCAGACCGAGGGACTCGGCGTTCTGGCCCTCCGGGAACTGGAGCGGCAGGACGCCCATGCCGATCAGGTTCGAGCGGTGGATGCGCTCGTACGACTCGGCGATGACGGCCTTCACGCCGAGCAGCGCGGTGCCCTTGGCGGCCCAGTCGCGGGACGAGCCGGAGCCGTACTCCTTGCCGGCCAGGACGACCAGCGGGATGCCCTGCTCGATGTAGTTGCGGGAGGCGTCGTAGATGAACGCCACCGGCGCGTCCGCCTGGGTGAAGTCGCGGGTGTAGCCGCCCTCGGTGCCCGGCGCGATCTGGTTGCGCAGGCGGATGTTGGCGAACGTGCCGCGGATCATGACCTCGTGGTTGCCTCGGCGGGAGCCGTAGGAGTTGAAGTCACGACGCTCCACACCGTGCTCGGTGAGGTACGTGCCGGCCGGGGTGTCGGCCTTGATGGCACCGGCGGGCGAGATGTGGTCGGTGGTGACCGAGTCGCCGAGCTTGGCGAGGACACGGGCGCCGGCGATGTCGGTGACCGGGGACGGCTCGTGCTGCATGCCCTCGAAGTAGGGGGGCTTGCGGACGTAGGTCGACTCGGCGTCCCACTCGAAGGTGTTGCCGGTCGGGACCGGGAGCGACTGCCACTGGGCGTCGCCAGCGAAGACGTCGGCGTAGGACTTGTTGAACATGTCCTCGCCGATCGCGTTGGCGACGACGTCGTTGACCTCGGCCTCGGTCGGCCAGATGTCGGCCAGGTAGACCGGCTTGCCGTCCTGGTCGGTGCCGAGGGCGTCCTTGGTGATGTCCACCTTCATGGAGCCCGCGAGCGCGTAGGCGACCACCAGCGGCGGGGAGGCCAGGTAGTTCATCTTGACGTCGGGGTTGATCCGGCCCTCGAAGTTCCGGTTGCCGGAGAGGACCGAGGTCACGGCCAGGTCGTGGTCGTTGACGGCCTTGGAGACCTCCTCCGGCAGCGGGCCGGAGTTGCCGATGCAGGTGGTGCAGCCGTAGCCGACCAGGTTGAAGCCGACCTTGTCGAGGTAGGGCGTCAGACCGGCCTTCTCGAAGTAGTCCGTCACGACCTTCGAACCCGGGGCGAGGGTGGTCTTGACCCAGGGCTTGCGGGTCAGGCCCTTCTCGACCGCCTTCTTGGCCACCAGGGCGGCGGCGACCATGACGTACGGGTTCGAGGTGTTGGTGCAGGAGGTGATGGCCGCGACGGTCACCGCGCCGTGGTCGATCTCGTACGTGGTGCCGTCGGGGGCGGTGACGGTGACCGGGTTGGTCGGCACGCCGTTGGCGGCGGCCGGGGCGTCGGAGGCCGGGAAGGACTCCTCGCCCGCCTCGTCGGCGGTGGCGACGTAGTTGCGGACGTCGCTCTTGAACTGCTCGGCGGCGTTCGCCAGGACGATCCGGTCCTGCGGGCGCTTCGGACCGGCGATCGACGGGACGACCGTGGCGAGGTCCAGCTCCAGCTTCTCGGAGAAGTCGGGCTCGGCCTTCGGGTCCAGCCAGAGGCCCTGCTCCTTGGCGTACGCCTCGACGAGCGCGACCTGCTGGTCGGAGCGGCCGGTCAGGCGCAGGTAGTTCAGGGTCTCGTCGTCGATCGGGAAGATCGCGGCGGTGGAGCCGAACTCCGGCGACATGTTGCCGATGGTGGCGCGGTTGGCGAGGCTGGTCGCGGCCACGCCCTCGCCGTAGAACTCGACGAACTTGCCGACGACGCCGTGCTTGCGCAGCATCTCGGTGATGGTGAGCACGAGGTCGGTGGCGGTCGTGCCCGGCTTCAGCTCACCGGTCAGCTTGAAGCCGACGACGCGCGGGATGAGCATGGAGACCGGCTGGCCGAGCATGGCGGCCTCGGCCTCGATGCCGCCGACGCCCCAGCCGAGCACGCCGAGGCCGTTGACCATGGTGGTGTGCGAGTCGGTGCCGACCAGGGTGTCCGGGTAGGCCTGCCCGCCCCGGACCATGACCGTGCGGGCGAGGTGCTCGATGTTCACCTGGTGGACGATGCCGGTGCCCGGGGGGACGACCTTGAACTCGTCGAACGCGGTCTGGCCCCAGCGCAGGAACTGGTAGCGCTCCTTGTTGCGGCCGTACTCCAGCTCGACGTTCTGCTTGAAGGCGTCGTTGGTGCCGAACTTGTCGGCGATGACGGAGTGGTCGATGACCAGCTCGGCCGGGGCCAGCGGGTTGATCTTCGCCGGGTCGCCGCCCAGCTCCTTCACGGCCTCACGCATGGTCGCGAGGTCCACGACACAGGGAACGCCGGTGAAGTCCTGCATGATCACGCGGGCCGGCGTGAACTGGATCTCCTGGCTGGGCTGGGCCTGCGAGTCCCAGCCGCCGAGGGCGCGGATGTGGTCGGCGGTGATGTTCGCGCCGTCCTCAGTGCGGAGCAGGTTCTCCAGCAGCACCTTCAGGCTGTACGGAAGGCGAGCCGAGCCTTCCACCTTGTCCAGCCGGAAGATCTCGTACGACTCGTCGCCCACCTGCAGCGTGCTGCGGGCGTCGAAGCTGTTCGCCGACACGACAGTCTCCTTCATTGATGTGCGCGTACCACCGTCATCGTGCCGCCACGCCGACTTGGCCAATCCAGTAAGGTCAGGCTAAGTTAGGCATGCCTAACCAGGGTGGCGGTTACGGTGCGCCTAGGCAGATATCTCGATGTCGAGATAACTCTAGTACACGGTCGCGGGTTGGTCATGCCCGGACCCGCTGTGTTGTGCGCCGCCATGCCACCCACGCCTGAGTCGTGCCCCGTGAGGGGCGCTGGGGGTGCCCCCGGCCGAAGGCTGGGGGAGGAACTGCGCGCCTGGCCCCCGGCGGCCGAGACCGAAAGGCCGGGGAACTCCCCTGCGGATCCCCGGCCGCGTCGGGCTGCTCAGAGCGAGGTCAGCAGCACCACCAGCAGGGCCGCGGACAGGATCAGCACGGTGACCGTCAGCGCACCGACGACGGCCCACGTCCGGTCGGCGGCCCGCCCGGTGTCCAGGGCCGCCGGCGCTCCGGCGCCTCCCGTGCTTCGAGGGCCGCCGCGGCCGAATGGGCCCGGGCCCCCAGGTTCCGGGCTTCCCGGCCTGCCCGGTCCAGCGTCGTACCCGCCAGCCGCAGGAACCCCGCCGCGGTCCTGCGGTACGGGAACGACCGCGGGCCCGCCGCCGGTTGCGACCGGGACGCGCCGCTCGGCCGGGGGTCGGGGGCGGCCCGAGAGGGCCGCCTGGATACTCCTCTGCGAGTGGTAGGTGTCCTGGACGACGCAGGGCAGCAGCGTCCCGCTCTCCGGTACCTCGATCGCGTCGGAGGGGCGCACCCCGAAGGTGTCGGAGTCGGCGTCGTGGAAGTCCTTCACGACGTCCGCGCACCCGACGTGCACGAGGCGGAAGAGTTCCCGCGTGGCGTCGTCGGTCCGCGGCCGGTCCAGGAGGACGACGCCTTCCATCAGGGGTGTCCTGCGCGAGCGGTTGAGGACGTACTCGACGTCCCGGCCCACGTCGGCTCCCGTCAGGTAGACCACGCGGTACAGCAGCCACAGGGAGTGCCCGGCCCGGTCGCGGTACTCGCGCAGGTAGGCGGTTTCGTCGGAGACTTCGCCGCCCGCGACGCTGGTGAGCAGCCCGTGCGTCCGGGTCTCGGCGAGGAACCCGGGGGCGACCACCACCTGGAAGTCGTGGCTGGCGGTACGGGTGATGACGAAGGGCCAGGCCTCCTGCCGGTCCGTTCCGTAGGTCACGAGGCCTCCTTCAGGACGAGCGACCCCGGATGCACGGCCTCGAACTCGGCCAGTACCGCGTCGAACACCTCGGCCATGCGGGTCAGCGCCTCGTCCTCCGTGCGCGCCTGCAGCATCTGGCCGCGTACCTGGGCGATCTCCCGCTCGACCTGCTGTCTGCGCTCGGCGATCCGCTCCCTCCCGTACTCCTCGGCGGCTCCGAGGACGTCCTGCTGGAACAGCCGCAGCAGCGGCGAGCGGGCGGGCCGGGCGCCCAGAGCGCCGCGCAGCAGGGCGAGCTTGCCCTCCCACCCTTCCATCCGTTCGAGCCGGCGCCTGTGCTGCTCCAGCACCGGGCCCGCGCTCTCCGCCCGCAGCGCCGAGGCCCGCAGCTCGTCGCGGACCAGGTCCACCAGGACGGCCATGAACGGTATCTCGACGTTGTACGGCCTCGGGTAGGTGCCGGGCCTGACCTGCTTGACCATGGTCCGGGAGGCCGGGTCCAGGACCGCGTACCCCTGGCCGAGCGCGCTCACCGGGATGAAGCGGAACGTCCCGACGGACTTGCGGTTGAGCCGGTCCAGGTAGAAGTCCGCGAAGTCCGGATGCTCCAGCAGACCGTCGAGCACGCTGCGCAGCGTGTGACCGGCCGCCTGGAGCAGATCCCACTTGGTGACCACCACGTGCACCGCGGCGTCGCTCTGCTGGATCTCGTTGAAGATCGCGATGAGTTCGTCGGTGAGACCCGGCTCGCCGTCGAGCTGGCGGAGCACCTTCTCGCCGTCCAGCAGGAGCAGCAGGAACTTCGAAGCCCGGACCCGGTCCCAGACCGCCTGGCCCGCCTCGCTCTCCCAGGCGTCCACGATCTGCATGAACGCACCCGAATAGTCGAGGTAGGAGAGGGAGAACGGGCTGAAGACCTCGCCCTCCTCGGTCCGCAGCGAACACGTGAACGTCCACTCCGTGGTGTTCGCCTGCATGCTGGGGTCGGGCCACTCGTCGGGCGCTCCGGACGTCACCTCGCGGAAGATGTTGTTGAGTCTGAGCTTGTCGGCGCCGGGGACGTTCACGAAGAACCCGGTGTCCGCCCGCTGGATGGCCAGCCGGCGGAAGAGGCTGGCCAGGTAGAGGGTCTTGCCCGAGCCGGACGGCCCGAGCACGGTGACAGGAATCGTGTCCATGCAGTGCCTCGTTCGGTGACGCGGAACAGCGTCGCG
This sequence comes from Streptomyces sp. NPDC048278, assembly GCF_040652195.1. Taxonomy (NCBI): domain Bacteria; kingdom Bacillati; phylum Actinomycetota; class Actinomycetes; order Kitasatosporales; family Streptomycetaceae; genus Streptomyces; species Streptomyces sp. NPDC048278. The sequence continues at coordinate 276,932 of NZ_JBEZLP010000011.1, read as the reverse complement.
GGGGCCCAGGTCCCCCGCGACACACCCCCCGTGTGGAGCGGTACGGCGACCGTAAGCGGCGGATCGCCCGTAACCCATCCCAACCATCTGGGATATCCGTAGAGTTGTGGATATGCCTCGCCCCGCGTCAGAGCCCTCGCCGGAGCCCGCCGCGGGCCGTTCCGGTTCGTTACGTGCCCGTTCCGGCGACCTGGTGGACGCCTTCGAGCGCCGCTCCCGCCGGCTGCTCGCCACCGCGCCCGCCTCCGGCGCCGCCCTGGAGGTGCTGGGCGCCGCCGCCCAGTGTCTGCTCCGCCGGGTGCCCGCGGACGTGTGGTGCGGGGTGCTGCTCGACCCGGCGACGCTGCTGGACACGGGCGGCCGTCACGAACAGGGCTTTCCCGAGCGGGTGATGCCCCGGCTCTTCGAGATCGAGCATGCCGAGCAGGCGGGCGTCGACAACATCCGGGCGCTGTCCCGCCGTACCGAGCCGGCCAGTCTGCTGAGCCTGTCCACGAGCCGGCGGCGGGAGGGCCTGGAGGACAACGTCTACTACCGGGACATCCTGCGCCCCGAGGGCCTCGCCGACGAGCTGCGCGTGGCCCTGCGCGACCGCGGGCACTGCTGGGGCCTGCTGGTGCTGTGCCGGGCCAGGGGCACCCTGCCCTTCTCCCCCGCCGACGTGGCGCTCGCCGCCCGGCTCAGCACCCCGGCGGGGCGGGCGCTGCGCCAGGCGTTCCTGCTGGGCGGCACGGACCTGGGCGACACCCCGGACGCGCCCGGCCTCGTCGTCCTCGACCGGAGCGGGCGGATCCGGCAGGCCACTCCGACGGCACGGCACTGGCTCGGCCAGATCCAGGAGAGCCGCCCGGCCGACGAGGAGACGGGCCCGCTCGCCCTGCAGGCCGTCGCGGCCAGGGTCCGCACCACCGCGCACGAGGACACCGGCGAGCCGGCCCCGGCGCACTCGACCCGCTCCCGGGTACGGACCCACAGCGGCCACTGGGTCACCCTGCACGCCACGCACCTGCCGGCCCCGGGGAACGGCGATGGGGCCGGGGAGGAGGCCGGGGCCGGGGACACCTACGTCTCGGTCGGGCTCAGCCAGCCCGGCGAACTCGCCGCGATCGTGCTCGACGCGTACGGCCTGTCGGCGCGTGAACGCCAGGTCGCCCAGCGGGTGCTGGTGGGCCGGTCCACCACCGAGATCGTGGACGAGCTGGCGATCACCGAGGACACCGTCCAGGACCATCTCAAGAAGATCTTCCGCAAGGCGGACGTGCACAGCCGCCGCGAACTCATGGAAGAGGTCTTCTTCCACCACTACCTGCCCGGCCTCGTCCAGCCCCCGCTGACCACGGACGGCAGGAGACGTCCGCGGGGCGGCGCCACGCCTCGCCGCGCCGCGCCGGGGTCACCGGCTCAGGAGCGCTCGATCCAGCCGTAGGCGGTGAGGTCGGCCAGGAGGCGGGCGACCGGGGCCGTGGCCTCGGCCGGGGAGCAGTCGGCGGCGGTGGCGAGGATGGTCACCAGGTCCTGTTCGGTGCGCGGTTCGCGCAGCGCCTCCAGGAGGATGCGGGCCGCCCGGTTGACGCGGGCGGCGGTGAAGGTGGTGTCGTCGATCACCTGTGCGCCGCCGTCCTGCTCCGGACGGAGGTGCAGGGAACCCAGAAGACGGATTGTCGGCGTGTCGGAAACCGGGTCAGAGCGTGTCAAGCCGGGCCTCCCGCGAGATGAAGTCGAAGTGCATACCGGTCAGGCCGTTGCCCACCCCCAGATGGACGCCCGCGGCACCCTCGTTGAGCAGGCAGTTCAGACCCCAGTCCACCCGGTCGGCGGAGAGCACACCGGTGCCGATGGCGACCTCGGTGACCGCGCCCCGGTACTCCGGACCGCTCGTCGCGTGGATGCCGTCGGCGAAGGGGCCGAACCCGTCGACGAACCGGTTGTCCCGGATCTCCACGGACAGCGGACAGGATTTCCGCATCATCTCAGCCGTTTCGGCGGCGGCGCCGAAACGGTCGGCACGGACGCCCGTCAGTTCACGGTGTTTGGCGACGAGCACGGAATCTATCCGCAACGTTCCGGAAACAGTGAGTTCGGTGTCCACACGGCCGGCCAGATCGGTCGGCGACATGGCCACCTCGAAATAGTTCCCGATGGTGGAGTGCTCGTCCGGGAGAAGCTCGGGACGGGTACGGCTGGAGAGCTGGAGCTGTTCGGGAAGACGGATGGTGAGATCCGTCCCGGGGCCGGTCATCCGTACTTCTTCGCGGGCCAGGAGAAGTTGGGAGATGATTCGCCGGTTCGCCGCGATACAGCTCGGGATATCGATCTCGGCGAACCTTTCAAGACCGTATCTGGCGACTTGCGGATCGGCGGAGAAGGAGGCCAGTGGAATCCACAGCACACTGGACCCGGAAAAGATGTCGCGCAGGGCCCGCCGGGACGGCAGCCGGCCGTAGTCCACCGGTACCGCGACCGCTCGCGACGGCGCCGGCGCACGGCCGTCCAGCACGCCTTCGAACGTCGACGCCGGCACCCCGTGCGCCGTCAGCCAGTCCACGAGACCGGGTTCGTCGGTCAGGATACTTACCTCCTGACCTGGGAATATCGCATCCAGATTGGCCAGCGTCCCGTCACGCATCGGGCACCAGCGCGGCCAGGCAGGGGCAGGTCGGGATGTCGCCCAGATGGCTCTTGAGGACCGCGGGCGCCTGCCGCCGCACGCCCCCTCCGGCATCCGCGCCGGGCTCCGGCCGCCCGTCCGGAATCTTCAGGGAGCGGCCGTATATGTCACCGTCGCTGGCCACGCCTTCCGCCACCCAGATCCTTCGAGTCATATGCGGTCCCCACTGTGTGCGGTGAGAGTGCGGGAATTCAGGGCACCGCCGCCGGTGCATCTCCGAGCAGTGCACCGGCGGCGGTTTCCGGCACAACAGAACGCGAATCAGATTCCGTTGTAGATGATCGCGAGGAACGGCTTGGGGTTCTCACCCTCGGGCGTCATGGCGGTCGTTCCCTGGTCGGCGTCGAGGGAGCCGAGCGGGGTGATCTCCGGGGCTTCCAGAGTTCCGACGAACAGGGCGGTCTCAATGGCTACCTGGGGCATTTTACGTACCTCCGACTTGAGCCTGGTGACACGTGCCCGTGCTGAGTAACGGGCACCACTCCAGCGTACGGAGGAAAGGCACCCGGACAACGGCCTGCCGAATTCCTGACCAAACGTTGGGCGCCGTCTTGACGCGCTCTCACCCCACCCTTGTGCGAATCTGAACGACGGTCGACGGGCCGAACGGCCGGGCCCGCTGACAGGACATCACCCGAACGGACCCCCCGACGGGCGCCATCTCATATCTGAGATAACCTCGGCCTCATGGCAGACGACTACCTCGTACGCATCGGCAAGCTCATCCGTGACGCCCGGCAACACCGCGGCTGGACACAGAGTCAGCTCGCGGAGGCGCTCGGCACCAGTCAGAGCGCTGTCAACCGCATCGAGCGCGGCAACCAAAACATCAGCCTTGAGATGATCGCTCGAATCGGTGAGGCCCTGGACAGCGAGATCGTCTCACTGGGCTACGCGGGCCCGATGCATCTGCGGGTGGTGGGCGGCCGTCGGCTGTCCGGCGCCATCGACGTGAAGACCAGCAAGAACGCGTGCGTGGCCCTGCTGTGCGCCTCGCTGCTCAACAAGGGGCGCACGGTGCTGCGCCGGGTGGCCCGGATCGAGGAGGTGTACCGCCTACTGGAGGTGCTCAACTCCATCGGCGTGCGCACCCGCTGGATCAACGACGGCGTCGACCTGGAGCTGGTGCCGCCGGCCGACCTCGACATGGCGTCGATCGACGCCGAGGCCGCCGTCCGCACCCGCTCGATCATCATGTTCTTCGGTCCGCTGCTGCACCGCATGGACCACTTCAAGCTGCCCTACGCCGGCGGCTGCGACCTGGGCACGCGGACCATCGAGCCGCACATGATCGCGCTGCGCCGGTTCGGCCTGGACATCGCGGCGACCGAGGGGCAGTACCACGCGCAGGTCGACCGCGCGATCCGCCCGGACCGCCCGATCGTGCTGACCGAGCGCGGCGACACGGTGACCGAGAACGCGCTGCTGGCCGCCGCCCGGCACGACGGCGTCACCGTCATCCGCAACGCCTCCTCCAACTACATGGTCCAGGACCTCTGCTTCTTCCTGGAGGCGCTCGGCGTCAAGGTCGAGGGCATCGGCACCACGACGCTGACCGTGCACGGCGTCCCGAACATCGACGTGGACGTGGACTACTCCCCCTCCGAGGACCCGGTCGAGGCGATGAGCCTGCTGGCCGCCGCGGTGGTCACGGAGTCCGAACTGACGGTCCGCCGCGTCCCCATCGAGTTCCTGGAGATCGAGCTGGCGGTCCTGGAGGAGATGGGCCTCGACCACGACCGCAGCCCCGAGTACTCGGCGGACAACGGCCGTACCCGCCTGATCGACCTCACGGTCCGCCCCTCCAAGCTGGAGGCGCCGATCGACAAGATCCACCCGATGCCGTTCCCCGGCCTGAACATCGACAACGTCCCGTTCTTCGCCGCCATCGCGGCCGTCGCCCAGGGCAAGACCCTCATCCACGACTGGGTCTACGACAACCGCGCGATCTACCTGACCGACCTCAACCGCCTCGGCGGCCGTCTCCAGCTCCTCGACCCGCACCGGGTCCTGGTGGAGGGCCCCACCCGCTGGCGCGCCGCCGAGATGATGTGCCCGCCGGCCCTGCGCCCCGCCGTGGTCGTCCTCCTCGCCATGATGGCGGCCGAGGGCACGTCCGTCCTGCGCAACGTGTACGTCATCAACCGCGGCTACGAGGACCTCGCCGAACGCCTCAACTCGATCGGGGCGCAGATCGAGATCTTCCGCGACATTTGATACGGCGATGCCGCCGCACCCCTCCCTGACCTGCCGTTTAGCAGGTCAGGGAGGGGTGCGGCGGCATCTCTGGGACTTCTCTGGGACTTTGGGCCCACTGTGGGCTACGAGCCGCGCTCCACCGGCTCTACCGGCTGGCCACGGCCGCAGCTAAGCGAAGATCGCGTCGATGGCGGCGCTGCCTCGTGCGCCGGCGCGGGGCAGGAAGTGGGAGTACTTCCGCAGCGTGAACCCGGGGTCGGAGTGCCCCAGCCAGCGTGCCAGGGAGACGACCGATTCGCCAGCCTCCAGTTCCTCAGAGGCAAAGAAGTGGCGCAGAGCGTGGAAGCCGTGTTCCCGGGACGGCTCCCACACGCGAGCGCCGTCGGTGCCGCTCTCGTCCAGCGGGGCGATCACACCCGCGGCGACCAGAGCGGGCTTCCACACGTAGGAGTTGAAGTAGTTCCGGTTGATGGCCTTCCGCTCGCGTCCCGTCACCAGGAGGTGGTAGGTCCTCGGCCGTCGGTGCTTGGCCTCCACCGCCGTCTCGGCCGGAGTCGGGTCGTCCCAAGGCAGCGTGACCGGCACCGGCGCGAACTGCTGGAGTGAGAGGCCGAGATAGTCGTAAGCGTCCTTCACGGTCATGAAGGCGGCGGGCACGACGCCCGAGGAAGCCAAGGCGGCGAGTAAAGATCGTGCAGGTATCGGTGGATCTCTGTCAGGTAGAGGAGGCGTGAGCCCGGGTGGGCGGAAATCCAGTTCCGCCCACCCGGTGCCATGTCATGCGGCAGAACGGGAATCGCAGACGATCCGCAGCGACATACAGCGCTACGGGGGGGCGCACGGCGGTCGGCGCCGACTCATTCGGGAGGTCATGAAGGGCGAGGGCAGCTTCGAGTCGGCCCCAAGAGCTCGTAACACGATCTTGTGCTCTGATACAGGTCAACCCTAACCGGTACGACGATTGAGCCGTTCGGGAAGGCGTGAGCGTCAAGCCGTGGGGCGTGGACGACGAGTTGTGGACGATGATCGAGCCGGTCCTGCATCCCTGGTCCGAGCACTCGCCCGGACCCAAACCAGTCCCCGACCGGCTGTGCCTGCAGGGCAACCTGTTCGTGCTTACGCCGGGATCCCATGGCAGCAGCTGCCATTGGAGCTGGGCTTCGGCTCCGGCCAGACCTGCTGGCGGCGCCTGGAGCGATGGCAGGCAGCCGGAGTCTTCGACAAGCTGCACCGGATACTGCTGTCGGAGCTGAACGCGGCCGGCGAGCTGGACTGGATCCGCGCGTGCGTGGACGCCTCCCATGTGCGCGAGAAAAAGGGGGTGCCGCGACGGGCCCGTCGCCGGTCGACCGCCGCAAGACCGGCAGCAAACACCACCTAATCACCGACGGCGGCGGCATCCCACTCAAGGTCATCACCACCGCGGTCAACGTCAACGACGTCACCCAGACCCTCGCCCTGGTCGACGGAGTCCCGCCGGTCGCCGGCCGCGTCGGCCGCCCCCGCAAGCGCCCCGACGCTCTCCTGGGCGACAAGGGCTACGACAGCATCCCCAACCGGAAGGAACTGCTACGGCGCGGGATCCTGCCGATCATCTCCCGCAAGGGGCAGCCTGACATCCAGAGCCTGGGCAAGCTGCGGTGGGTCGTGGAGCAGACGTTCGCCCTGCTGCACCAATTCAGGTGCCTCGTCTTCCGATGGGAATGTCGCCTGGACCTCCACGACGCCTTCGCTCCGCTCGCCTGCGCCCTCATCTGCTGGAGGAGACTCCGGAAGAGATAGCTTGATCGTCCTGCGGCGGAGGCAATGGTGGAAGGCAGGACGGGTGTCCGAACAAGTGGTGAGGCCAAGCGAGGTCCTGGCCCAAGACGAGGTCCGACTGCTGCAACGGGCTCTCGGTGAATGGGGTGGGCCAGCTCGGTGCAGCGATGAACTCGCCTTCGGTATGGGGTTTGTGGACGCTCGCGATCTGCTCGATCAGTGCCGCATCCTGAGCCGCGCTCTGGGTGACGGTGATCCAATCACGCCGGTCGATTGGGCGCGGACCCTTCTGGCTGCGGAGATCGTCTTCGTCAGCGACCTCGTCGGCTCGGGCGTCGAGTGGCAAACGACCACGGGGCTCACCGACGAGGCCACCCTCCCGATCCTCCGGGCAATCCAGCGAAAGCTGGCCAGGACCGTGAGCGCCTACTACGGAAAGCGCCCGGACGCGTAGCCCCGAGATCGTGTTACGAGTTCTAAGGCGTTGGCAATGCCACGTGAGAAATCGGCACGGCTCCCCAGAGCCGACCCCGCTTGTGATCCCACTTTTCCTCCTGGAATTAGTGATCGTTTCAGAATGCGCTCCGTAGCCGCCTCAAGCAGATGATGGCGCAGGCGAGTTGGAGGAGTCCGTGATGTAGGTCGGCGCGTATCTCGTAGCGAATGCGTAGGCGTTTGAACTGGTGCGGCCACGCGAACGTGCGTTCTGCGACCCGGCGGGTCTTGCCCAGGCAGGAGCCGTGCGGGGCGCCGCGCTGGGCGATCTTCGGGACGATACCGCGGGCCCACACAAGTGGCGGTACTTGCGGAAGTCGTAGCCTCGGTCGGCGTACAAGCGCTTCGGCTTGTGGCGGGGGACGGCCGCGCAGGCCTCGGATACGCGAAATCGCATCCAAGAGCGGGACGAACTGGGTGACGTCGTGCCGGTTGCCGCCGGTCGGCGAGGCGGTGAGCGGGGTGCCGTGGCGGTCGACGATCACATAGTGCTTGCTGCCCGGGCGGCTGCGGTCGACCGGTGAAGGCCCGATGTGAGCCCCCCTTGAGGGCCCTGTCGTGTGAGCCGTCGATCGCTCAGTCGTTCATGTCCAGCAGGCTGGCATGTCGCAGCTCGACGAGCAGGGCCTCGTGCAGGCGGGGCCATACCCCCGCCTCCGTCCAGTCTCGTAGTCGCCGCCAGCAGGTGACCCCAGAGCAGCCGATCCGTTCGGCCGGGACGTCCGCCCAGGACACGCCCTTGCGCGAGACATACACGATCCCGGCCAGCGCAGTCCGGTCGTCGACTGGCTTGCGTCCGGGAAACCGGTGCCGCCGCGGCGGCCGGGCCGGGATTACCGGGGCTATCCGCTCCCATAGGTCGTTGGGCACAAGATCGCTGTTCACACCGGAAGCGCGCCAGAACAAAGCAGTTGAGGAGGGCGGATGGGCCCGGCACACTCGCCCGATGAGCGACAGCACAACATCGGGCAGCTGGGACGGGCCCTGGTACCGCGTCCACACCGAGCAGTTCGAGGCCGCGTTCCTGCCGAATGCCGGCGAGGACGTGGAGGCCGTCGACAACGTCGATGTCTTCGTGGATCTCAAGGACGGCTCCCGGTGGAGCGCGACCATCACCACCCTGGCTCAGGTCGAGATCCTCATGGGCCGATGGGCCACCAGCGGGGAGGCCCTCGCAGGCCGATACTTCTGGTGCTCGGATGGGCTCATCGTCCGTGACGCCGGCATCAGCAACATGACCCAGGTCCTCGCCGGTCTGATCGATACCGGCGAGTTCACCCACGTCCTTCAACTCCTCGACGACTGAAGGCCGTCCGGCCAGCCCGTCCCATTCCGAAACGATCAGTTAGTGCTCCCCCCAGTGAGTGTCACCAGCTCCGGGATCCTGCCGCTGAAGGGCGGAACAGCCAACGCTGAGCCCGCGTCGTGGAGAATGGGTCCGATCGAGCCCCGCGGGAGGACCGAGGGGTACCGGGATGCACGGGCGAAGGCGGCATGGATTCCTTTGAGCTGGGGCGGCTGACAGACCACGACTTCGAAGAGGTGTGCCGGGACCTGTTCACGGAGCTCCTGGGCGTGCCGCTGGAGATCTTTCCGCGCGGCCGGGACCGGGGCGTCGACCTGCGCCATGACCCGGAAGGCGGTCCTTGCACGATTGTCCAGTGCAAGCATTGGTACCGCAGCGGCCGTGCGAAACTCCTGGCCCACCTGACCGATGAGGAGGCCCCCAAGGTCGCCGCTCTAAAGCCGGACCGCTATGTTCTCGCCACCACCGTCGGGTTGACCGTCGACGCCAAGGAGAAGCTGCGCGCCGCCTTCGCCCCTCACATCCGGTCCACCGAGGACATCCACGGCGTGGATGACATCGTGGCCGCCCTGCGGGCGCGACCGCAGCTGGTGGAGCGGCACTTCCGGCTCTGGCTCAGCGGTACGGCGGCACTTGGCGCGCTGCTGCACAAGGGCCCGCTATTGCGCTCCGACTGGCTGCGGCGCGAGCTGGCGAAGGTGGCCCAGACATTCGTCCCGCACGAGGCTTTCGCGCGTGCCCGGCAGCTTCTCGACGAGCAGCACGTGTGCATCGTGACCGGCATCCCCGGTGCCGGGAAGACCACAGTCGCGCGCATGCTCGCCGCCTGGCGGATGGGCCACGGCTGGGAGGTGCACGAGGTCAGCCAGGACATCGACGAGGTCACAGAACTATGGCGCGACGACGTGCCCCAACTCTTCCTCTACGACGACTTCCTGGGCCAGACCACGCTGCTGCCCCAGTTCGGCAAGAACGAGGACACGCGCCTGCTGTCCGTGATGCGCGCGATACGAGACGCGCCAGACAAGGCCTTGGTCATGACGACCCGCGACTACATCCTGGAGGAGGCCCGCCGCAAGCACGATCGGCTGGCCACCGAAGATGTACGGGACGCTCTCACCGGCATTCGCCTCACCGACCTGGACCTGCTGACCCGCGGGCGGATTCTCTACAACCACGTCCACCGCTCGGCTCTCGGACCGCGACAGAAACGGCAGTTCGCCGCTCGCGACGCCTGGCTGCCCGTGGTTAGCCACCGCAACTTCAGCCCGCGCCTGATCGAGGAGACTCTGCGCATCGACCTGAAGCGCGAACCGGACGTCGCCACCGCCATGGTCACCAACCTGGACAATCCCCGGCGGATATGGGAACGCATCGTCGAGAACGAACTCACCGACGAAGCCGTGCACTTGCTGGAGATCCTCTTCACGTACGAGTCGGTCGAACTCGTCGAACTGGAGGAGACTTGGACCTGGTATCGCAAGGAATTGGACCGAGAGGCGGACGGTCGCCGCTTCCGTCACGCGCTCCAGGTGCTCGACGGAACCATGCTCGTTATCGACGAAGGTGCCGTCTCCTTCCATAACCCGTCAATTGCCGACTACTTCCGCTTCCACCTCAGCGCGGGCCGGGGGCAGTTGGGTGCACTACTCGCCTCTTGCGGCGATATGCGGCAGCTCGAACGCCTCGTGGATGCCGGACGGTTGGCAGACGGCGGCGGCATTCTCGCACAGCTGATAGAGCTCAAGCAGGCGTTGACCTCCGCGGTACTCGGCGCAGAAGACACCGTGGATGACAACAGAGAGGACCACCTTGAGTGGGCCCTCGACACCGCGGAGACCATCGGCTCCTCGTCACTGGCGGACTACGTGGCGCAACGGGCCCTGGAACTGGCGCCGTGGTCGGAGAACACGAAGGATCTGCTCCAGCTCGCGAACTCGCTGGACGGCAGCCGACTGATTACGCAGGAGGTCTCCGCCGAGTTCCGCGCCTTGGTCGACGAACATGTCAACAGCCAGATCTCGGAGCGTGTGGCTGCCGGCTGGGTCCAGGTGAACAACTGGTATGCGCATCTTGACGAGCCGATCGGATGTTTCGCCGACGGAGCGCTGCTGGACGACATGGTGGAGTGCGCCTTGGAGAAACTGCGTGAACTCGCCGCCGACCCCGGGGACCTCAGGGAGACCAGCATCGGCTACCTCGAAGCGCTGCTGAGCTTCCTTACCGACAACGATGCCCACCTGCTGCACGATGAGGAGTTCCGGGCCGTCGACCGGGTGCGGGAGCAGCTAACCCAGGCGCGGGAGGCTGCATGGCGCTCCCTGGCGGAGCGCTCACTGGACCGAGGCCGACCGGTCAAGCTGCCACTCGACCCCCGTCATGAGCGGGCCGTCGTCGCGGAGTTCATGAGCGGCCTCGGCAACGCGGAGTCGGACGGCGCGGGCTGAACAGTTACCCTCCCACGTCCGTCACACCCCTGCCCCACTAACAGGTCGTTGCAACACCAGCCCTTGAGGGTGTTGCGATGACCAAGCCACGCAGGAAGGGCCGTTTCACGACGTCAAGGCCACTCGACGGTGTGCCGATGCCGAAGTTCTTTCTGAAACAGCCAGTTAGACAGACTGCACGCGTTGGCCCCGTATCCCCCGGCTACTCTTCGCCGGCTCAACGAAGCCGCAGACGGAATGCCAGAAGCCCGGCCTCCGTTCGGGAGATGCTGTTGGTTTATTCGGGCGTGGTTGCTTTGCCCCGTCGTTATGCGGCGGGGCGAAGTGCTGTCAGGGCGCGGGTGCGGGTGCGGGCTCGGGGTGTGTGGGTGAGCCAGGCGTCGATGCGGATGAGGTTGACGGCGGCGCCGGTGAGCTGGTGCTGGAGGCTGGTCTTGGCAGGCCGCGGTAGCGGGATCTGCGCAGGCCGCAGACGTGGACTGCTTGGGAGATGGTGCCTTCGACACCGGCACGGATCTTGTAGCGGTCCTTCCACCCGCCGGTCGCCTGGAGTTGTCGTGCCTGCTGGAGTGCTTCGTATGCGGCGCAGGGCCGGAGGTTGATCTCCCGCCGTCGGGGCTTGGCGGAGTTGACGCATTCCCCCAGCTGGGGACAGGTGCCGCAGTGGGCCGGAGGGAACCGGACCCGGATGGTCGCCAGCCCCTCCTCGGAGTTGCGCTGGGCCCATTGCGTGCTGACAACGCCGTTCGGGCAGGTCACGTGCTGGTTGTCCCAGTCGATGGTGAAGGCGTTCCGGCCGAGGGCGGCATCGCCACGGGCGTGCGGGACGGTCACCGCTTTCAGCGGTCCGTGCAGGTCGACCCGGTGGTCGCGGCCGGCCGCGACCAGGGCGCCGCCGTTGGCATAGCCGGTATCCACCCAGTGCTCGCCCGGCAGCAGGTCCCGCCGGGCGAGTTCCTCATGGACCGGGACGGTCATCCGGTCGTCGGGGACGCCGGCGAGGGTGGTCACCACGCTCGTGACCAGATGCGGGGTGTCGTCCTCACACGTCTCGGTGAGGTGGGCCTTGTATCCGTCCCAGTTGATGTCACGCTTTCCACCGGTGCGGACTTCCAGGTCATAGGGGGTCACCAGCCGCATCAGGCCCGGTGGCCGGTCTTTTGGGCCCCGGCGGCCCACCTCACCTTCGACCAGGTGGAAGTACTGCACCCACACCTGCCGCAGCACCTCTACTTCCGGCAGTTCCCGCAGGCCCGGTGGCGCGTCCTGGGCCCAGACGTTCCGCAGCAGGTGCATGCCGTCGTCGCCGACCCGCCGGTACGTCTGGTCCCGGCGGGAGCGGTCCTTGGGGAAACGGGCGTCCTCGGCCCGGGTGGCGTAGTGCCTGAACCATTCCGGCCGGACCCGCTCGCTCAGCCGGCTCGGCCAGCGCCACGGCGCTCAGCGCGGAGCGCAGGGTTTCCGTGACCAGTTCCAGCTGGTTCAGCGCGCGCACCGCGGACAGCACGTGGGTGGAGTCGGTCCGCGCCCGGCCCCGGGCGGTGACCAGTCCCTGCCGCCGGGCGGCCACCAGGACCGTGTCCAGGATCTCCCGGCCGCCGTCGGCTCCGACGAGCCGGTCCCGGAACTCCGAGAGCACCGAGTAGTCGAAGCCTGCATCGGCCGGCTCCAGCCCGAGCGCGTACTTCCAGTCGATACGAGCCCTCACCGCCTCCGCGGCCTGCCGGTCGGTCAGCGCCTCCACGAACTGCAACACCAGCACCATCGCCAGTCGCCCCGGTGACCAAGCCGGTTTCCCCCGCGCAGGAAACAGGCCGACGAACTGCTTGTCGCTGAACAACGACCCCAGTTCGTCCCGCACCCGAATCGCCAGGCTCCCTTTCGGGAACGCGGCCCGCGCCACCCGCACTGTCTCCGCCGGGATCTCCCCAAACCCCTTCGGCTGCATCGACACCCGCACCCACCCCACACGACAACGTCGGCCTTCAAGACCACAACCAGGTCTTGAAGGCCGACGTCACGCACAGACCCGAATAAACCAACAGCATCCCGTTCGGGAGGACCGGGCTTCTCCTGTCAAGTTCAGGAACGCCGCTGATCGCTATGCCGGCGCCCGCAGCAGTCGCTCCCGTGTAGCCGCCGGCAGCACACGGCGCAAGACCGGTGCCGTCGAGGTGAGGGAGGCGGCGAAGGAGGCCACGAGATGGTGCGGGACGCTGGCCGCAAAGGAGGCCACGAGATGGTGCGGGACGCTGGCCGCAAAGGAGGCCGCCCACAGGCACGGTGCGCCGAGCACGGGCTCAGCCCATGCCTGCCAGCCGACCCTGTCTCGTCGACCTCGCGGCCAGGACCTGCGGGTCGGCGTCCTGAATGAGGGGCGGGACCTCGCCGAGGCTGATGTGCGAGGTGAACGTCGGGTCCGGCGCCGCCACCTGGGGCCGGTCGATGTCCCGGAACCATCCGTGGGCGGCGACGGCGCCAAGGACCAGCTCGGATCCGGCGAGCCGCACGGCAGGCAGGCCGTGGGCATCGAGCGCTACGAGGAAGACGAGTCGGGCGGGAAGTCGGGTTACAGGGGCGCCTCCAAGGGCTCGGTGCGTATCTAGTTGCCGCCGACGCGGCGCCGGGGGCGGCGCTGAGGTGCCTGGACGGGTCCCTGCCACGTCAGCTCGATGGCGGCCTCCGGTGGCAGGTGGCCGAGCTGGGCGGCGTCCGGGTCACGCCCTTCGGCGAGGTAGACGAATGTCCGGCCAGTCTCGTCGACCGACTGCAGGACCTGCGCCAGGCGATGGGCCATCGGGAAATACGGGTTCACGGCCTGGCAGACCGGAGCATTCGGGCCGCAGGCGGACAGCAGGTTGATGAGATCGCCGACGGTCTTCTCCTCGGGCGTCACGAACAGCCTCCTGGGGTGCGGGGAAACGGGTGCGACCGAGCGGACTGCCGTTCTGATGCCAGCTCACTCACAGGGCGGTCTCTATCTGCCCGTGTCCGCGCTGTCAGCGGCGGCGCAACGAGCGCGCGGTCGGCCCCGAGATCGCGACGCATGGCCTCCCGCAGCCGTGCGAGCGCGGCCTCATACTCGGCCCGGCCACCGGCGTACACCTCGTCCCCGGCACGGGTGCCGCACGCCGCAAGATCCCGTATGCCCCGAAGGCTGCGGAAGGCATCTTCGGAGGCGGTGACAACGTCCGGTGCAGCCGCGATTGCTACCTGATAGCGCGCCCCGTAGCACGCGGCGAAGCTGTCGCGGGCAGAGCGCTCCCGCTCGGCGGGGACGAGGTCCTGATTTCGGACCAGAGAACGAAAGGCGATTCGGGCCTGAGCGAGGGACGTGAGGTAGTCGCTGTACAAGGCCCGCCGCGTCGCCACAAGGTGTTCGTCCTGTTCACGGCGCCACCGACCGCGGTCAAGCATGGCGGTGGAAAATGTCGCGATCAAGGCCCCGACGACTGCGCTGACCAGCGTCATCCATGACATAGGCCAGACGGTAAGTCAGCCCACTGAGGAACAAAACAGTGGAGAACCAGCCATCTCCTGGAGCGCGAAGGGATTCCAACGCGCTGAATTTGGTCATGAAACCGATTCCCGGCGGGCTTGCCCTCAGCGTGGCTGGTCGCACCGGCTGTCACTACATCGGTCACCAATGCAGCTGAGCAGTCGCGATTGCAGTTTCGAGCCGCGGCGCGGCATGTGGCTCCTCGGCGAGGACGAACGGGCGTCCGACCAGGCTCACCTGATGAGTTGGGTGATGACATGTTCGATATCTGCTGTGCTCAGATGTTTGGACTGGCTGATGACGGCAGAGCTGGTCAGCTCGTCACGGACGGCCGCTGCCCATAGGCCGGCGTTGAGTCCGCGTGCGCGGGCCGCTTCGGCACTCGCCCCTGTCAGCGACGCGGCAGCCTTTGCAGAGGCTTCGGAAGCAGTGATCCCCACCGTGAGGATCCGTGCCAGTGTCACGTAGACATCAGCTCCGGTGCCGCCTGCCCCGAGCGAGGCGAGGTAGAGCCATGGGACAAGCTGCTCAGGCGCGTGGTCGGCAACGGCGGAGGCGATCCGAGCCCATGTCGTGAGTGTGTCCGAGCGATGCCACGGCGCGGGGCGGCTGAGTGCGGCTGCAACGCTCCCAACGCGCCACTGTTCAGCCTCGGACTGGCTAAGCGCGACATCCGGCTTCAGCGGGATATCGACGACAAACGCGCCCAGAAGGACGGTGTTGTCGTCCTCATGAGTGTCAGGGAGGTAGCCCTTCTCGACGAGTGTGTGGGTGAGGTCAACGGTGCCGAAGGCGGGGATGCCGGCGTTGCGGGCGGTCTCACGCATGAAGACGTCATCGGACCACAACGGAAGGCGCTTGCCGAGGGCGAGCTCGACCGGGGCGGCCCATGGCCCTTCGACCTGTAGGCGGAGCGTTGCGGTGGCGGGGCTGTTGTCGTCGCCGAACACGGCTTCCGCTGCGGTGAGTTCCGTTACCGGGACCAGCGTGACTGTCGAAGCGGCGCTGACGACGGCGCGGATCTGTGCCGCCAGGTGTTTCTTGGCAGCGGTGGTGAGGGGGGTGGTCTCGACGGTAGCGTCGTCCGCGTCGAGGCCGGCGGTGAAGCTGGAGGCGAGAAGCCGACCGATGTTCTCCTCAGTGCGAAGGATGTCGTCCATGCACACATCGGGCATCTGCACCGTGCTGAAGTAGGCGCGCAGTGCGTCCCAGCGACCGGGGAGCAACGCTGTGATGACCAGGGCACTGGGGTCGACGACGACGGTGCCGTCGAGGGCCTGGCCGACGGCGAGGCGCTCGGCCTCGTTGACGGCGGGGTCGGTGCTGCAGGCAGGAATCATCCCGGCGGCGCGTTGGATGAGGGACTGGGTGTAGAGGCGCTCGACGCTACTGGCGGCCAGGCCGAGGACCGCGTCACCGTCGCGGATGACCTGGCAGATCTGTTGATGCGCCTCTGTCCGGACGCCCGCGGCCGTGGCAAAGGCCCGCAGCGTCTCGGCATCGGGGATGCCGACCACGGTAGCGAGACCGCCGTTGGGGTGGCGCGCCTGGTAGTCGTCCATGGCCTGGGCGGCCAGCGAGCGCAATTCCGTGAGAGTCCCGGGCAGCAGCTCTTCGGACCAGGACGCTCCCCACTGGGCGCTTTCCGGCGCGTCGGCGACGGCCAGTGCGCGGTTGACGGTGTCCAGCGCCTGGGCGCCGACCTCGTCGTTGTCCGCGAACTTCGCGCGCAGGTCCAGCAGCACGCTGACGTTCTGCCTCGTCCAGGGGAGGCGTCTCACCAGGTGGATCCAGATGAGCGCCTCCTGCACGGTGGTCGCCTCTGGTTGGTACCGGTCCCAAGCGGTCCACGCCTTGTCCCACAGGCGCATGTTGTACAGAGCGCCCACCTTGCCCCAGGCGAACTCCGGGGCCATCGTGTCGCGGTGGACCAGTGCTGCGACATCGGCGTCGGGTTCGTCCTGGAGGATCTCGTCGAGTCCGTTCTCGGCGTGTTCGCCGGCTGCGGCCCAGTCATTGCCCTGGTAGGCGTGCCGCATCAGGTTGTAGTGGAGCCGTCGGCGCATCGCTCGGGGCAGCCCGGGGCGGGCTAGGAGCAGCAGCGCCTGTCGTTCGGCGGCTTCGGTGGCATCGGCCCGAAGCAGGATGTCCAGCGACTTCAGGTCGAGGTTCAGGTCGGAAAGGCGTCCGGCTGCCTCCTTCAGCACGGCGGCGGCTTCGTGCGGCTTTCCGTCGCCTTCCAAGATGTCGGCCAGCGCGGTGGCGGCGAGCACACTGGAGTGCTGGTGCGGGCGTAGCTGCCGCGCGGCCTCGGCCAGGTCACCGCGCCGCTTGTGGGCGTTGGCCGCCATGACGGCGTACACATCCGGTGCAATGAGGCCGGCTGCGCGGAAGTTCTCCAGGGCCAGGATCGGCCACTCACCCAGCTGGGTGAGTCGCTGCACGGCGATGAAGCGCTGCTCGTCGGTCTCCGCTGCAGTGAGCGCCTGCGTCCACAGACGGCGACGCTCGTCGTCCGCGGTATCGGTCGCGTCCGCCTGAGCGGCAGCCAGCTCCGCAGCGTAGAGCGGGGTAGCGGCGGTTGATGCGGCGGCAAGGCCGGCGCCGGTCTCAAGCTTCCCGGCCTGGTAGGCGACGCGGGCCCCGAGGGAGGTCAGGCGTGCGGATGAAGCCTCCCGGTCGGTGGCCTCGCCGTCCGGGCCGGGGAGTGCGAGCGCCAAGGCCGCGTCCACGTCGGACTGCAGGATCCGGACCTGGAGGAGCACTTCGGCGGCGACCTCGCTCGGTCCGTCCCAGCGGCGACGGTCTGCTCTGGCCGCCTCGGCCAGACGCAGAGCACGGCGAAGATCGCGGTCCCGTCCGGGTGACTTGTGCGTGCTCAGGCGGGCAAGGAGCGTCTTGGCGATGAGGATTTGCACGGTCGAGCTGCTGGGAGCGTGAGACAGCGCCGCCTCGTAGTGGACCAGCGCCTGGTCATGGTCGCGTCGCACGGCACACTGGTCACCGAGGAACAGGTGCGCCGTCGGTGAGTTACCCCATGCTTGGATGTTCCGCGGAGCCAGGATCGCCGGAATCGGAACCGGTCCCTTCTTGTCCTGATGGGCCAGCACCGCGAGGCCGATGTCGGCCAGGATCTGACCACCATCCATCTCCCGGGCCGCGCGAAGGGTCTGCTCGGCCTGGGGCTGGCCCGCGGTCATCTCAAAGATCCCGCCACTGGCCCGCCAGTGTCCCTCAGGGACCGCGCCGGCCTCGGCGGCGAGACGGAACGCGGCGGCAGCCCTCACCGGAAGGTCGTACTCGTTGGCGTATCCGCCGATTGCACACCAGACTTCATGTTCAACGGGGCCCCGCCAGCGGGGATCATCCTTCGTACGGCCGGTCAGCCAGCGGGGGGTACGTTCCAGCAGTTCCGCGCAGCAGGCGTCCGGCGTGTTATGGCCGTCAGCGAGCGCCGCAGAGAGCCGCTCGATCGGCCGACGGACCTCAAGGTCCTCGCGGGCGGTCTGGGCGTGGAGTCGCGTAAGCGGAGCGACCGCCTCCGGGGGAAGCCGGTGAAGGCTGTCGTAGAAGGCGGCAAGGGCGGAATCACCCTGTGCGCGTGGGGCATCGGCAAGCGCCGCGAGCGGGTCCCGAGCGCCGGTGTCGAGGACTTGGGCAGACGGCACCTCAAGCTTCCAGCCCTCGCCTGTGGACGTCACGGTGTCACTGGTTACCGCCTGCCAGTACGCCCGCCCCACCGGCAGGTCAACAAGCACCACGACGACTGGGAAGTCATGGTGGAGCCAGTATTGGTAGTGATCGTCGTCGAACCGGAACCACCAGCCCTCGTCGGAAGGCTCGGTGAACCAACTCGGGCCACTCTTGACCTGAACGCCGAGGTGACGGCCGATCGCGTGCCCCTGGGCGACGACCTCGACGTAAAAGTCGACCCCGATGTCGGTGACGAGGATCTCGCGAGGGATCCAGCCGAGGTCGCTGAGGATCAGCTCCTGGATGACCGTCGCACCCCGGCGACCCGTGAACTCGGTGTTTGCGACCTTCACTACGCCAGTCTCCCACCAGCGTCCGACCTTTGCGGACCGCCTCCATGACACCCGGTCAAAGGCGTCATGGAGATGCCCGTCCTAGCCCAGGCACAGGCCAGAGCCAGGTTCGCTGGCAGGACAGCGGTGAGGGTCAGTGTCCGCTCAGGAGGTCCTGATCTGCGGCCACGGCTCGCTCCCACCGACAGCGACGACCCGCTGATCTGTGCAACACCCGTCCGCTGGCGTTGCCGTCAAGCCCAGAGGCTCCGTCGGAAGGTCATTCCGACGGAGCCCCCCTTCCATCACCAAAAGCTATTCCTGCCGCACCTTTGCAAGTTTGTGAAAGGCGATCTGGCCGTCGACAACCTCATGGAGTGAATCAACATCCTCAGCCTTTGCCGATAGCACCTCAAGCCATTCATCTCCCGAGGCCCAATTAATCGGAAGTCGCGACTTAGGCCACTTTCCCAGAAGCTCCTGTGCAAGTTGGACACTCTCCTTGGAAATGTCAACTGAGCCAGTTGCCGCAGGGATGAGGACACTATCCTCAACTTCATTCACCGCAGGCGGGCCACCTTGGGATTGCCGAGATACCGCAAAGGCACGCAACTCTCGAACGACGTCCTCAACCGTCGGCGGCAAATCCAAACTCAACCGCGCCTGCTCGGCCAGTCGCCTAGCGGCGTCGGAGTAGTCTTCCCCATGGCGACAGAAAGTAACGGCCTCCTGCACCCCTGAGGTCGTGACGAGACGCTGGCCAAGAGTCAGGGAAATGACTGGAAACTCTCGGGTAAGAGCATGGATGTGCACGGTCGGGAAGTACGCATCGCCCGAGGTAGATCGGTCGAGCGTGACCCCTTGAAGCACAGGGCCAATACGCCTAAGAAGTCTCAAAGGCCGCCAGACATCGAAGCCTGGGTACAGTGCCGCCCAGTCCTTAGTAACCCGCCTGACGGTCGCCGCATCCACCTTACTCACGGGTTCACCTCCACTGTCAGATTCACACCTGGGACGTTTAGGACATTCTTGTCCGCCTGCCACTTCCCGATCCCTTGACCGGGGTTCTTGACGAACTTGTAGTCATATACGATACCTGCAGCCGGATCGAACACATCTGGTCGGGCACTCCCCGCCGTGCCTCTCGGAACGGGCACCCCTCCCAAGTAGCTTTGTTCGGTAATCAGACCACGATTTCCATAGATACCCTGGTAGCGAGTGAGGAGAGTGTCGGCATAAGCATGCTTAGCAGTACCCGAGACTGCCCCGCTGCCGCCCAGTCGGGCTTGAGCACGACTGGCAATCGCTTGAACGAGGTCCGCGTTAGAGGGATTCGTCGAGCCGTTGCAGGAGCAGGCAGCTCCGTTCGGAGCAGTTCCACCATTGCAGTTATGGACCAAGATCGGCGTTCCGCCTGCCACAACATAATACGTGTGCTACGCGACCCCTCTCTATCTGCGTATTCGCAGATCAGCGGCGGTTTCGGGTTCCGCTGGTGTCCGTGGTTGTGCGGGGGAATCCGTGGGTGTTGCCGTCGCTACTGCCGTCAGCGACGCGGGCCGCACGGTCGCGCTACGGCTGATGCGGTGGCGGCGCAGAGGGACTCTACTGCCAGGCTCCGGGCTCGGCGCGGAGAATGGTGCGGGCGGTCTGCTCGTACACCCCGTGGCCGGTGGTGGCGCAGTGTCCGGCGATCCAGCGGGTCAGCTCGTCCGGGGTGTGCAGGGTGCCGGAGGTGGCACCGCAGTTGTGTTCCTCGCCGGTGACGCAGACCGCTTCGAGGGTCGGCAGCGCCATGGGGTCGGGGACGGTGGTGACGTGGTACTCGCGGAATCGGTAGCGTCCCCGTGCGGGGGTGCGGACCGTTGTGTCGGGGTTCGTGGAGTCAGGCATCCTCGTCCCTCTCGTCCTCTTCCGGGCCCGGGAGGCGCTGCCCACGCGAGTCAGCGACCCTGAGTGCGTCGGAGAGGGCTTCGGTCAACCGGCGGGCCAGCCAGCGGTATTCGGTCGCCGACATGGCCTGCGCTCCGGGGGCCGTGGCGTCGCGGGCGTACTCCAGCAGCTCCGTGACCATGCCGAGCTGGATCGTCTCGATGCTGTCGGCGAGGGTGGAGAGGTAGCCGTGACCGTCGGTGCTCAGGTAGCAGGGCTTCCCCTCGGCGGTGTTCCAGGGCAGCAGGCGTGGGCCCTCTGCGGCGGGACGCCCTGGCCACGGTGTCGCGTGCTCGGCCATCGTGTTGCCCTCTCCTCTGCTTGGCTCGGGGGTGTTGATCAGGGTCTCGCTGGTGTGGACCTTGCGGAGTAGCCAGCGTGTCTGCCTTTCTGTCTGCCAAGCTGGTGGAGTGCGGGAGACGGTCGGGGAACTAGTCAGGCGGCTGCGCGTGGCGCGTGGTTGGAGTCAGCGGCGGCTCGCCGAGGCGCTGGCCGAGGCTGCTCCTGATCGCGTTCCTCCGACGCGGAATGACGTGTCCCGCTGGGAGATCGGGACGCGGTCGCCGCGTGAGTGGCTGCCGTTCCTCGCGCGGGTTCTGGAGGTCCCGCGCGAGATGCTGGAAGCGGCGAAGGCCGTTCACCCTGTCGAGCTCACGCCGCCGGTGCGGTCGGTGGCCGACTTCCTGCCCAAGGGCGACCCGCTCTCCCCGCTGCGTGCCCGTACGGGCCGGCAGATCGGGGCCGGGCAGGTGGCTGACCTGGCTCAGCGGGTGCACGGCCTGCGGCTGGCCGACGACGTGGTGTACGGCAAGGACCTGATCGGGCCCGCGCTGCGCGAGCTGCGGGCGGCGGTGAAGCTCTACCGCGAGGGCGTGCACAGCGAAGCAATAGGTCGCGAACTACTGCGAGCCATTGGCGAGTTGGCGCAGATTGCCGGGTGGGTGGCCTCTGATGCCGGGGAGCATGCCGAGGCGGAGCGGATCTACCGGCTCGGTATGAGCGCAGCGCAGGCCGCCGGGGACGGCGTGCTGTCCGGGAACGTGGCGGGCTCGCTGGCCTACCAATGGAGCAACACCGGGCGCACGACTGACGCGGTCGGCTTGGCCCGCGCCGCGCTGGAGGACGCCGGTCCGGATGCTCCCCCGAAGGCTCGCGCGCTGTACCTGGACCGCGCGGCCTGGGCGCATACCCGTGCCGGGCAGGACCGCCCGGCGATGACCGCCCTGGGAGAAGCGGCCGAGGCTCTGGCCGAGGACTCGGCCGGCACTGAATCACCGACCTACCTGTACTGGATGGACGCCGGGGAGTTGCAGGTCATGGAGGCCCGCGTCTACACCGAGCTACGCCGTCCGCTGCGCGCCGTACCCCTGCTGGCGGACGTGCTCGGGCGCTACGACGCCAGCCACTCCCGGGAGTTGGCGCTGTACCTCTCATGGCTGGCCGTGGCCTACGCCGACGCCAACGAGCCCGAAGCCGCCGCCCAGACCGCGGGTCGCATGCTCGCCCTCGGGCAGAGCGGCAGCGAACGAACAGCAGAGCGGACACGGATCGTCCTGGACCGCCTGCGGGCCTTTCGCGACGTGCCCGAAGTCGCCGAACTGCTGGCGTCCTGAGCGCCCTCGGAGAAGGCACCCACCGGCCAGGGCCAGCACCCGGCACGATCCGGGCCTGAGCGGGTGGGGGTCCCTCGTCGGTCGGGCAGCTTCGCCGTGCCAGGGTTCCCCGGGGGCCGCCAAGGCTCACATCGTGACGCGTGCGCTCGGCCTTGGCGGCCCCCGGGGGTTCCTGGTACGCCTCCGGTGACCGGACGGCGAGGGACCCCCACCCGCGGCCCCGAACCCCGCACCACGACGAAGCCGCACCCGACACGTGGCCCCCTGCCCCTCGGAGGGAGGGCCGGGGTCTGGGGCGGAGCCCCGGAAAAGGTTGGCTGTGCTGGCTGTTGCGCGCCCGGACCGGCGGGGCCGTCGGCAAGCGGGGCGGAGACAGGAGCGGGCGGCGGCCCCGCAGGGCCGGAGCGCGCGCGGGCCGCGCCAGCGGACCGCCTTGATCAAGTAAAGAAACTCTGAACAGCTCACCCACGGGCCCACGGGCCGAGCTGTCAACCTGGCCGTCAGGGGCCCTGCTGGCGCCGCTTCTTCGCGTCGGCGAGTCTGTCTTCGAGTTCCTTACGGGCGGCTGCGGGATCGTCGTGGAGCGGTGGCGCGAGTTGGCCACGGCGGGCCAGTTCGCGGGTGATCTTCCGGCCCTTCTCGACCGCTGCTTGGTAGGCCGTGCGGGTCTGGTTGAGCTCGTCATGGATTTGGTCGGCAAGCGCTTTGAGCTCGGCGTCGGCGAGGTGCGCGAATTCGCCAGCGGCCCTGTGGGCCTGGCGTTCGACCTCCTCGCGCTGGAGGTGCTGGACGACCTTGGAGCTGTAGTTCTTGCCGGGTTTCGGGGCGGTGCGCACGAAGACGCCGCGCCCCTTGACGGCGTAGATCAGCCCCTCGCTCTTGAGGAGGCGAAGGGCGTTCTGCGCGGTGGAGTTGGCGATGGTGAACCGCTCTTGCAGCTCACGCGCGGAGGGCAGTTTGCTACCCGGGGGGAAGAGTCCTTCCTTGATCTCTTCGCGCAGGGTGTCCGCGGTCCGGACGAAGGGGGGGCGGTTGTCCTCCGCGCGGGCCGAGCGCCACCCAGGCGGGAAGGGGCCGTCTCCTGCCGCGCCTTCGTCGCCGTCCTTTTCTCCGGTGTCCTGTTGGTCGAGGGGCAGGCTGACGTAGCTGCCCCGGCCGAGCACGGAGTGGACCAGCCCCTCCTGTCGCAGGACGCGCAGGGCGTTCTGGACCGTGGAGCTGGCGACGCCGAACCACTCTTGGAGGTCGCGCGCCGACGGCAGGCGCTCACCGGGCTGAAGCTCGCCGCTCAGGATGGCGGCCCGTAGAACTTCAGCGGCCTGGAGGTAGGGGGGCCGCGGGTCGTCGTCCAAGGGCAGGGTCATGGACCAACCGTAGCGTCCGTAGCGCCTGCCGCACACGCCCGCATCACCGCCCTAATCAACCGTCCCACCTATGCGTGCGTTGCATCTGTATCACCGTAGCGCTATGGTCATCACTGAGTCGATCAAGCGGCTCCATCGAACGAGGATGTGATGGCATGGCCATGACCCGTATCCGTGTTGCCCTGCTGCCGTCGGCGGTGTGCATCGCGGGCACCGAGCCGGTGCTGAAGATCAAGGACCAGCAGACCGGGGAGGTCGCCACCGACCGGGAGACCGGCGCGTCGCTGTACACGGTGACCGTGATGCTCATGGAGGACGGCCGCGCCGAAGTCCTGAAGATCACCGTCCCGGAGACCGGCCTTGCGGCTGGGCTGAAGCCGGGGGCGATGGTGCGGCCGGTGGAGCTGTTCGCCACCCCGTGGGCGCGGATCTTCAACGGCCAGCTCTCCGACGGCGTCGCCTACCGGGCCGCCCGCCTGGAGCTGGTGACGGTTGAGGCGAACCAGTGACCCGCTTCGAACACCGCTTGCCGGAGCGGGAGTTGCACCCGATCCGGCCTCTGCCGGGGACCGAGGGCAAGGCCACGTTCGCCGTCTCGGCCGCCGTTCTTGATCTCCTCGGCCTGAGCCCCGGACAGGCGGCCCGCCTGGACCTGGGAGACGTGGCCCGCCTCATACGCGAAGAAGGGGACGTGACATGGAAGCCGTGACGGGATACGCGTCGTACGCACTGCCGATCGCTACGGTGCTGGTCGGTGTGTGGCTGCTGGTGATGGTGGTGCGCTACGTCCGGGCGGACGAGGGCACGCGGGTCAGCATGCGGCAGGCCGTGCGGGTGCGCTGGGGCTGGGTACGCCTCGCCCGGATGGCCGGGCTGACGGTCACCGACAAGACCCCGAGCCTGCTCGCGCAGATCACCGCGCAGAAGGACGGTCCCCCGCCCGCTCCTCGGGTGCTGACTCCGAAGATCAAGGTCAAGCCCGACCAGTTCGGGGTGATGGTGCGGGCGCGCACTCTGCCGCAGGTCGGGTTGGAGGAGTACCAGAAGTCGGCGCGGTTCCTGGCGGATGCCTGGCGGTGCACGCGGGTGTCCGTGCTGCCGGACGGCCCCGGCAAGGTGGTGATCCGGGGCGTGCGCTCCGACCCGCTGACCACGCCCACCCGCCATCGGCCCACTGGCCGCCCACCTGCGGATCTGACGCGCTGGGAGCTGGGGGTGGATGAGTACGCCGCGCAGGTGTGCGTGTCCCTGGCCAACGTTCCCGGGGTGACGGTGGCCGGCGTCCCGGGTGCAGGCAAGACCTCGGGGGTCAACAAGTTCGTGTGCGACTTCGCGCCGTCGGCCGCCGTGCAGATCGCGGGTGCGGACGGGAAGGTGTCACGGGCCTCGGAGGGCGATTACGCCGACCTGGTCAAGCGGATGTTCGCCTTCTGTGGCGACGACCTGGACGAGGCGAACGCGCTGTTCAAACGCCTGGTCGAGCTGCGTAAGCGGCGCTCGGCGACCATCCGGGACGTACTGGGTGTGAAGAACATGTGGCACGTTGGCCCCTCCCCTGAGTGGCCGCTCACGGTCCTGATCATCGATGAGGCGCACACGTACTTCCGCGAGTACAAGGGCAGCGACGCCACCACGAAGCGCTTGGCCGCGTTGACGGCGGAGAACGCCCGGCTGGTGGAGGACCTGGTCAAGAAAGGCCGCAGTGTCGGCATCCTGGTGATCCTGATCAGCCAGAAGACCACCGGCGACGCCATCCCCACCTTCATCCGCGACGTGTGCCCGATCGGGCTGTCGTTCGCGCAGAAGACCGTGGAGGCCGCGGTGGCCGCGCTGGGTGAGGACATCCGCAACTGGCCCGACGCCAGCCCGGTCACGTTGCAGGACCCTGCCTACGTCGGGGTCGCGGTGATGGCGATGCAGGGCCGCCCCGGCTACACCCGCATCCGCACCCCCTATGTCTCGGATGCCGACGCGGCCCGCGTCGCGGACGCCACTTCGCATCTGACCGCCGACCCGGACCTGTGCCTGGATGCCTTCCTGCGCTCGACCGGCCGGACGGCACCGTTCGCGCCCTCGCTCACCAAATGATCCCGAACAACGCACGCCGGAAGGGAGGTTGAGATCATGGCGGAGGAACGGTTCACCCGGCACACCGTGACCGTGGTCATGGCGGTCATCGCGGCCCTGGCCTTCGTCTTCTCCTTCGGCAACGTCTGGGCGCTCGCCCTGCGCCTCGGTGTTCCGCACCCGATCGCGCCGC
This sequence comes from Streptomyces sp. NPDC048278, assembly GCF_040652195.1. NCBI lineage: Bacteria > Bacillati > Actinomycetota > Actinomycetes > Kitasatosporales > Streptomycetaceae > Streptomyces > Streptomyces sp. NPDC048278. The sequence goes on along the minus strand of NZ_JBEZLP010000011.1, from coordinate 251,363 downwards.
TGATCGCTCCCATGGTGGACCTGTCAGTCGTCGGCCTCTTGGTCGCGCTGCGGTTCCTGGCCCTACGCGGCGTGTCCAAGGCGGAGTTGCGGGCCGGTACCCGGCTGCTGCACCTGTGCGGGCTGCTCACCCTCGCCCTGAACACCGCCGAACCCCTGCTGGCCGGACGCTACGGCCGGGCCTGCCTGGACACCGTCGCCCCTCTCCTGCTCCTCGGCTGGGGCCACGTCGGCCCCGCCTTCCTCGCCCAGTTCCACACCCTCACCCGCCCCACCCAGCACCTGGAGCACACGCCCGCTTCTGCCTCCGACCCGGTGCCCGACGAAGCACCCGCCCCCGAATCAGCACCCCCGGCCCTCGTCCCTGGCGTCGTTGCCGCCCCGGCCGAGGAACCGCAGCCCGCCCCGGCTCCGGCCGCTGCGCTGCCCGCCACCGTCGCGAAGACAGCTCGGCCCGCCTCCGGCCCGACCCTGCCGGCTGCCCTGCTGGACGCGGCCCGGCGCATCGCGGACACCCACCGCGCCGAGCATGAAGCACCGATCACAGCTGCCCAGTTGGGGACTCGCATGGGCGTCGCCCTGCCGGTGGCGACTGCCGCTCTCGCTCAGCTCTGAGCCCCGGCCCTCACCGGCCTCATCCCCTCGCTGAACCCCACGCCCGCCCCTGGGCCTGGTTCCCATGCCCCGAGCAGCACCAACACGCTTCCCTGACGGGCTGGTTGCTGCTCGGGGCCACCCACCCGACAGAAGGGACACGCCCCGAATGGTCACCCTGGACCTGCGCCACGTGGCAAGCCCCGCCGTACGGGACCTGCTCCACCTCGTCAACCACCCCGACTTCGACCGCGCACAGCAGCAGATCGAACACCTCGGCGGCTGCACCGAACCCGTACGCCTCACCGGCCACATCACCACCCTCGACGCCACGACCGGTGAAGTCCTGCGCTCCTACTCCACCGACACCGAGCCCACGGGCAGTCTGCTCACTGCGTGCGGCAACCGCCGCGCCTCCCGCTGCCCGGCCTGCTCCCGCCTCTACGCCGCCGACACCTACCACCTCATCCGCGCCGGCCTCTCCGGCGGCAAGACCGTCCCCGACACCGTCCGCACCCACCCTCGCGTCTTCGCCACCCTCACAGCACCCTCCTTCGGCCCCGTCCACAACCGCCCCGACACCCGGCCTTGCCGCTGCGGCACCCGCCACGAACCCACAGACCCACTACTCGGCACGCCGCTCAACCCGACGACGTACGACTACGCGGGCGCCGTCCTCTTCAACGCCCACGCCGGAGCCCTGTGGGCCCGCTTCACCACCTACCTGCGCCGCGAACTCGCCGCCCGGCTCGACCTGACGCAGAAGGCCGCCCGCGCCGTCCTGCGGGTCTCCTTCGCCAAGGTCGCCGAGTACCAGAAGCGCGGCCTGGTCCACTTCCACGCCGTGATCCGACTCGACGGACCCGACGGCAGCACCCAGCCCCCGCCCGCCTGCGCCACGGTCGCTGTGCTCACCGACGCCATCCGCGCCGCCGCACCCCGCGCCCGCATCTCCATCACCTCGGACGCCATAGGGGAACGCGAACTCGGCTGGGGCCAGCAGCTCGACGTGCGCGAGATCGCCGCCTTCGACACCGACGCCGAATTCACCGACCAGGCCGTGGCCGCCTACGTGGCGAAGTACGCCACCAAGTCCGCCGACGCCTCCGGCACCCTCGACCGCACCCTGTACTGCCGCCCCTGCCAGGGACGCGGCGCAACCGTCCTACCTCACGGGACCCCGCTCCCCTGCACCGCCTGTGACGGCACCGGGCAGGCCCGGCCGCTGCCACGGCTCGCCGTCGCCCGCCACGTCCGGCAGATGATCCGCACCTGCTGGGAGCTCAGCCGCCTACCGGAGTTCGCCGAACTCAAGCTCTGGAAGTGGGCGCACATGCTCGGATTCCGGGGCCACTTCTCCACCAAATCCCGCGCCTACTCCGTCACGCTCGGCGCGCTGCGCGACGCCCGCCGCGCCTGGCGCACCGAACAGGCCCACGCCCACTCTGGCCTGCCCGAGTCCGAACCGACGACCACGCTCGTCGTCGGCCACTGGGACTACCTCGGCTCGGGCTACAGCCCCGGCGCGAACCTCCTCGCCGCCGACGTCTGGCACCGCAGGGAACTGGAACGACGGTTCATCGCGGAAGGCGGCAGTTGATGACCTCGCCCCCGCCGACCGCCCTCCGCGCAGAAGCGGTCCCGGTGCTGGATCTGCTGACGGTGCCCCAGGTGATGGCCCGCCTCCAGCTCGGCCGCTCCGCCGTCTACGACCTGCTCCGCACCGGCCAGCTCGCCTCGATCACCCTCGGCCGCGCCCGCCGTATCCCTGCCCACGCCCTCACCGACTTCATCCGCACCCGCCTCGAACAGGACGCCGCCTGATGACCACACCTCGCCCTGCCTCCTCCCGCCGCGTCCGCGCCAACGGCGACGGAACCGTCTACCAGCGCAAGGACAGCCGCTGGGAAGCCGCCGGATACGTGCTGGCCCCCGGCAACACCCGCAAGCGCATCCGCGTCTACGGCACCACTCGCAAAGACGCCCTGGCCAAGCTCACCGAGAAGATCGCCGCCAGCAACCGCGGCATCCCCATGCCCTCCGCACAGGGCAGCGTGGCCGCGTACCTGACGTACTGGCTCGACGCTGTCGCCGTGCACCAGCTCCGCGAGAACACCCACACCCGCTACACCGCCGTCACCCGGCTCTACCTCATCCCCGGCATCGGTCGGAAGAAGCTCGCCAAACTCACCGCCAAGGACGTCCGCACCTGGCTCAATCAGCTCCGCACCACCTGCCAGTGCTGCGCACGCGGCCTCGACACCGCCCGCGATGAGCCCCTCTGCTGCGCTGCCGGAAAGTGCTGCGCAAGGCGGCTCTCACCGCTGACCCTGGCCTACGTGCACTCCGTCCTCAAGTCCGCCCTGGAGCACGCCGTACGCGAGGAGGAGATCCCGCGCAACGTCGCCCGCAACGTCCGCACCGGCACACCCCGACCCCGCCGCTTCGAACCCCTCACTGCCGACGAAGCGCGCACGTTCTTGGCCGCGACGAGCGGTCACCGGTTGCAGCCGCTGTTCGAACTCGCCCTGCACACCGGACTCCGCAAGGGCGAACTCCTCGGCCTGCGCTGGGAAGACCTCGACCTCGCCAGCGGAACCGCCAGCATCCGACGCACCCTCCAGCGCACCAATTCCGGCGGCCTGACCGCCCTCCCGACGAAGACCAAGAGCTCGGAGCGGCGCATCGTCCTGCCGACGCTGTGCCGGCGCTCCCTCGAACAGCACCGCGACCGGCAACTCCAGGAACGTGAGGCGGTGGGGACGGGCTGGGAGGACAGCGGCTACGTCTTCACCCGACCCGACGGCGCCCCGATCGAAGGGTCCACCCTCACCCGGCACTTCAACACCCTGCTCCGCCAGGCCAGACTCCGCCGCATCCGGTTCCACGACCTCCGCCACTCGACCGCCACCCTCCTCCTGGAACAAGGAGTGGAACTCGTCGTGATCAAGGAGCTGCTGGGCCACGCCCACATCGGCGTCACCGCCACCGTCTACGCCCACGTCCGGCTCCGCCTCCAACGCGACGCCATCGACCTCCTCGGCCATGCCCTCCGCAACCCCGCCGAGATCACCGGCAAGCCCGACGACGGCGACGAACCACCCCTCGTCGGAGCCGCCGTCCGCTGACGTTGCCGTCAACTACTGCCGTCAGCCACCCAGTGGCCCCACCGGAAGCAATCTCCGGTGGGGCCACTGCGCTATTTCCAAGGGATCTCCTCGGAAGTTCCCAGCCACACAAAATTATTCGGCATCCACCGGATCAGGATCTGCCGCTGAGGGCCGGACTCCAAGACAGGCAATTACCTTCTTAAAGCTCGGCGCCAGGAAGATTTGGAAGTAGTATCCGCCTGCCGGGCGTTCATCAACATACCCGATCAGAAGTTCCGTCTCTGCACACGTCTTGAGATCAGCAACCGCTTCGGCTACCCCTATCGAAGGTTGCCCGGTTCGATTCATAGTCCGCATCCGACGGGAATAGATAGACGTGAGCTCCTGCGTCGATGTCGGCTCGACCCAGACTTTAAAATCGGCACCACCAGTCAATGCAGCCCGACAAAGGCGGAAGACCTCCCTATCACCTACAAGGAGTTCAGCGAGTTCCATCCGCTCCAAGATACTTACCTCCAGGTCATAGCCTGGTGGGGCCGAGTTCTCGCACTCAGCCCCACCAGGCTGTCTCGCGCAGGAGCCTACCCCCCTGGCAGAGTCCACGGCCCCCTGTTGATACTGATCTCCGCGCCCCCTACAGGCCCTCGGAGCGCATGCTCCATTTCTTCGTATGATTCAAGATCCGTATCGTGAATCTGAGTGTCGATGCCCTTTGGGACACTGGACCTTGGAATCCTCAGAACGATTCCACCCGGACCAAGCTCCTCTGCGGCATCGAGCGCCACGCCTTCATAGTCGTGGGTCCACGAGGTGAACTCGCTCTCAGTATTACCTCCAGCGTGACGTCCAGGGTCAGAATGCCCGCCTCTGGGAACTGCACGCCCCTGGAGGGCGTCATCGTAGGCGGGATGCCCCTTGGGGATTCCACGATAGAGATAGTCACCTGCTTCATTGCAGTTATGCACCAACACCGGCGTGGTCCCGGCGAGTACATAATACGTGTGGAGTTGCTGGACAGTCAGGTTCCAGCGGCTCGCAGCACCCGAGGTGACCTGGCGAGCAAGGACGGAGACGTGGCCGTTGGCAGAGGTATTGAGTGCGTCGCCTCGGTGGAGTTGACCAGCGGAGACCCAACCGTGGGTGGTGTTGTTCCAGAAGGGGTGGTTGGTGGTGGTGTGGATGGTGGCGGTGTTGCCGGTCTTGGTGCGGATGGTCAGGTTGAGTAGATCGTGGTCGTGGTTGATCCACACGTGCTGGACAGTACGGGCGCCTTGTTGTTTACCGGTCTTGGGGTCCGCTGCCTGGACTTTGTCGCCAACTTTGATCTTGCTGATCGACTTGGTTTTCCCGCCGGCCATCAGGACACGCGTGGACGGCGCGAAGCTGCACATTCCCTCGTCGAACTCGTCGTATCCAATGCGGCCCGAGATGGCGCCCAGGTCCCCCATCGACCCGCCGATCATTCCCGATAGCATCGCGAAGGCGAACAGAGTGTTTCGTGCACCGCACAAGCCGTTGCCCGCGGCGCACTCCACCACCTTGGGGATCACTGTTTTACTGACCGTCTGGGTCTGGCAGCCGTAGTTCATGCCCATGGCGTAAACGCAGCCCTGGGTAGCCGAGGAGCTCTTGTGCGCAGTTCCCGTGGAACTCCTGCGTGCTGTGCTACTGGTGTTGCTGGGGGTACTACCCGAACCTGCGTGGTCGGTTAGTGCCGGCGAGTTGGGGTTCTTGTCGGTCGGTGTGCGATTGATGCAGCTGGGGCAGTTGCGGGTGGGGCAGTCAGCCGAGGCACACAAGCCTGTTGGGTCGCTGCTGGAGACCGGGTCGCCGCCGGCGTAGGTGTAGCCGCTGAATTCTTGGGGGCTGGTGGCTTCGAATACGGGGTCGAGGCTGATGAAGCGGCCGACGGTGGGGTCGTATTCGCGGGCGCCGATGTCGGTGAGGCCGGTGGTGGTGTCGGTGGTCTTGTTGAGGAAGGTGCGGTTGTCGGCCCATGTGGTCGTGGTGCCGCGGGAGTTGCCGTAGGGGTCGAACTGACGCCACGTGGGGGTCTGAGCTGTGTAGTCGAGGTAGAGGCTGTTGGTGCCGTGCTGGTCGGAGGGGAGTTCGAAGCCGTAGTTGGTGCCGGTGCCGGTGCGGACGATGGTGGCGCCGCCGGGAGCGGTGTAGTAGCGCACGCCGGTGGCGGTGCCGGTGGAGTCGTTGAGGGTGATCTGTTCGCTGCCGAGATACAGGGTGGTGGTGCTGGGGTCGATCTGCAGCAGCAGGTTGCCGTCGGCGTCGTAAATGTAGCTGGTGGCGGTGCCGGTGGTGCTGTTGGAGACGTTGGTCAGTTGTTCGGCGTTGTTCCAGATGAGGGTCTGGTCGCCGGTGCTGGTGGTGCGGGTGTGGGTGTTGCCGGCGGCGTCGTAGCTGTAGCTGGTCGACCCGGTGGAGCCGCCCGTGGTGGTGGTGCCCATCAGGGTGTTGGGCTGGCTGCTGGACCAGGCACTGTTGGTCACGGTGTCGCTGCCGGAGCCGGAGACGGTGTGCTGGGTCTGGGTGAGCCGGTTACCGATTTCGTCATAGATCCAGCTGGTCCAGTATGTGCCGCCGGTAATGCCGTCGCCGACGGTGCTGTGGTCACTGCTGGTGGGAGTGGTGTTGCAGGTGTCGGTTGCGGTTGAGGCGGTGGTCCACGCGCTGGTGAGGCGGTCGAGTATGTCGTAGCTGTAGCACTGGGTTTCGGCGGTGGTGCTGGAGCCGGAGCGGGTCTCCGCCTGGCGGGTGATGTTGCCGGACAGGTCGTACGCGTATGCGGTCTCGTCGATACTGGCCGGGGTGGCGGTGGAGCGGGTGACCAGTTGGTCGGCCAGATCTCCAGTGTGGGCGTCGTAGCCGTCGGTGACAGTGGCGTACGAGCTGGCGGTACCTAGCTTGACCTGGGCGACCTGGTCGTAGGCACTGTAGGCGGTGCTCTGTACATAGCTGTATCCGCCGACAAGGGCGTTGAGTTCGTCGTCGTTGTTGTAGCCGTGGGTTACGGTCTCGGCGGGCAGTCCGCCGCCGAGGGTGTAGATGTCGTTCCACAGCAGCCCGTTGACGCTGGTGTAGGAATGCGTGATCTTCCAGGTCTTGCCCAGGACGCTGCCCTGTGCGGCTGAGGGGACGATAGTCTCCTCGCCCAGGGATTCGCCGAAGACGTTGAAGTTCACGGCCTGCTGGACGTAGGCGTAGCCGCCGCTGTAGGAGGTGGCCGTGGTGACGTGACCGACCGGGTAAGTCATGCCGGAAATAGCGGTGTTGGAGTTGTCGTAGACCCAGGCCGCTGTCTGGTTGCCAGGGGTGCTGGTGGAGGCGTAGGCGGCCTGGTCGGCGGTGGCGGCGGCGTACTGGCCGGTTTTCCGGTCGAGGGCGTCGTAGGTGTAGGAGACGTACTGACCTCGGGAGTCCTGGGTCTGCAGCAGGTTCCCGTCGGCGTCGTAGGTCATATACGAGGTACCGGCGGTGGGGTCGGTCTTGGAGACCACCTCGCCCATGAGGTCGTAGGTGTTGGTCCACACCTGGTTCTTGGCGTCGGTGGTGGTGGACTGCTGGTTGTGACCGTCGTAGCCGTAGGTGGTGGCAGTGGTGCTGCCGCCGGTGAGGTAGAAGACGCCGGTGGCCGGGTTCAGCGGCGTGGTGAGCGTGGGCGCGGTGGTGTACTCGTCGAGTTCGCTGGTGCGGCCGAGCGGGTCGGTGCGGGTGGTCTTGGTGACTCCGCCGGCGGGCGGGATGACGGTGGTGGTATCTCCGTTGTAGACCGTGGTCGTGGTCGAGACGACCGACCCGTTCTTCTCGGAGATGTCGTAGACCTGCCGGCCGAGCCCGTCGTAGGTGTAGACGTCCTGGTCGGCGACCTGGTTGTCGGGCACCGAGTCCAGGGCCAGGGTGGGGGTGGTGGCGGAGTCCCAGTAGTCGTTGTTCTTCTTCGCCGTCCAGCCGCGTGAGTCGTACAGGGTGTCGTCGATCAGACGGCCGCCCTGCGGGGTGTAGGTCTGGGTCTGACGGGTACGGCCGAGGGAGTCCTCGATGCTGACCGAGGTGAGGTAACCGCTGTTGTCGTTCAGGGTGTTGGTCACCACACCCGATATGGAGCTGCTGGACAGCGTGTACGTGTAGGTGAGGTTCGCCAGCGAGGTGGTAGCGCGGGAGTTCTTCCACACCGACGTCGCCCGGCCTAGCGCGTCGTACTGAACGGTCGTCACCACATGGTTGGCGTCGGTGCTGGTCAGCGTCAGCCCGCGCTCAGGGTCGTAGGTCTCGCTGGTGGTGTGGGCCACGCCGCCTACGGTGGGCTGGGTGACGGTCTTTCCGGTGGTCAGGTAGGCCGAGTTGACCGTGTAGGCGGTGGTGGTGGTGTTGCCGTTGCCGTCGGTGGTGCCGGACAGGCGGTGGTATGTGCTGTCGTAGGTGTTCTTCGCGGTGGTCCGCCAGGTGAACGCGCCCGAACCGTAGTCGGTGGCCTTGCGGGTCATCGTGACCAGGCCCAGGGTTGGGGCGGCGGCCTGCGGGAACGCGGTGGAGAAGGTGGAGTCGTCGTAGAAGGTCCGGGTGGCGGAGATGACTTGGTCAGGCCGGTTGACGCTGGATGGTGCGCCGAGGGTGTTCAGCCCGCTGGGCACGGAGGTGACGGTTCCCTCGGTGAAGCCGGAACAGGCGACCGAATCCTCCTCGGCGCCGGAAATCAGGCCAACGAGGTTGGCGCCGGTGTTGGCGGGGGCGTAGGTGGTGGCGGTGCACCGGTCGTAGTCGGGGTCGGTCGGCACGGTGTGCGCGTAGGCGTAGGTCGGCAGGCCGAAGTCGTCGTCGGTACGGGTGGCTTCGTACGTGGTGTCGGTCTCGTTGTAACGCCAGCTGGTACTGCCCTTGTCGGTCAGCCGCTGCCGGGTCCACACCTCGGCGGTGCCGGTCGCGTTGGCGGTCAGGTCCGGCAGCCCGGACCGAGTGCGGGTCGCGGTGGCGGCGGAGATCCAGTACGAGGTGATGGTGGAGTGGTCCACGCCGCCGCCGTTACCCAGGTAGGAGGTGGACTCCAGTATCTGTCCGGCGAGTTGGGCGGAGTCCGTGTGGCTGCCGCTCTGGGAGTCGGTGAGCGAGACGCTGCGGGTCGAGGTGGACGAGAGCCAGTCGCCGTCCATGCCCTGGTAGTAGGAGTCGACCTGCTTTGTCTGGGCATCACCGGCGCCGTTGCCGGTGATGGTGGTCACCTTCTGGTAGCCGCGCCACTGCCCGTAGGTGCGGTACTTGGCCTTGGTGGTCTCGTCGTCGTCGTAGTGCCAGGCCGCACCGCTGTAGGAGTAGTCCGTCTCCTTGATGGCCGAACCGCCGGTGGTGTCGGTCTCCAGGACCTCCTGCACCGCGTACTTGTTGAACCAGTCCAGCATCGGGCTGATGTAGCCACTGGGCGTCCAGTACTCCGGGAAGCACGAGGCCGTGTTCGAGGACGGCGTGGCCGAGGTCGAGCAGGCGGTCGGCAGGGTGTAGGAAATGCCGGTCACCCCGCCCAGTTCGTTGGTGATCTTGGTGATGCGGTAGCGGAAGAGACCTGGGTAAGTGGAGGTGCTCACCCGGTTCTCCAGGGCGGAGCCGGTGAACTGCACTGTCGGCATAGTGATCAACGACGTCGAGCCACCCGCCGTCGTGTCGGAACCGGTCCGCTGGAGCGAGGACAGCCACAGTGTCGCGCTGGTCGCATCCCCGGTAGAGGGCTCCGTCTGTGTCAGCGCGTAGGAGTCAACCGTGACGTACACGCTGGAGGTCACCGAGTACTGCTGGGTGGTGATCGAGGTCAGGCGGACGGTGGAGAAGAACGACGGCGCTTGGGCGCTGCAGGTGGCGCCGGAGGCGCAGACGAGGTCGTAGGGAACGTCGGGGTAGTAGGAGGCGTTGGAGGAGGTCTCCGCGCTGCCGCAGTTGGTGCTGGTGGAGGTGCAGCGCACCGACGTGCCGTAGACGATCTTGTCGGGGACGGTGCCGTAGGGGCCGGTGGCGGTGGTGAAGCCGTAGTCGATGTGCGCGAGGTAGGAGTCGCGCACGTACTTGACCTCGGAGTCCCCGTTGTGGGCGCCGTAGTAGTTGGTGTCCTGCTTGTAGTAGTACGCCATCGCGTCACCGGTGGCGCTGGTGACGTAGTCCAGGTGCCACTTGTAGGCCATGGTGCAGTAGCTGCTTGTGGCTGTTGAGTCGTAGCAGGGGTCGCTGGAGTGGGCGGAGTACACGCGCTCGGAGTCCACCGAGTTCGTCGTGTCGTTGCCGGACGTCCAGCCGGGCAGTTCGTTGCGGCCGAAGTAGTACTTGGTGCCGTCCCGTTCTGTGATCACCCAGTACGACGTGTCGTACGTGCCGGATCCGTTCGACGAACCGGTCATCTTGCTGACCGTCGCGCCATTGTCACTGGCCAGCTTGTAGGTGGACGTGTCCTTGTCGTAGACAATCGACGTCGACGCCCCGTCCAGCGACATCGTCAGGACCGGACCGTCGTAGCATTCGTCGGTGGTCGTCACGGAGCCTGCACTGCCCTCCGGGGAATCAGAGCAAGGCGTGAACTCCTGGGCGACGAAGGAGTCCTGGGTGGTCCACCCGTCACCCACCCAGGACGACTGGGCCTGGGTGTTGGCCGTCTTCCCGTCCACGCTGCCGGAGTCGTACGACAGCGACGGGTCCGGCGCCAGCGACGTCGTGGCGGCCGGTGAGTCCACCTTGTAGGTGTAGGTGAAGTCGCCCGAGGACCCCGACTGGCCCCAGGAACCCATGGACGACAGGGTCGAGGCGTAGTTGCCGCCGGCTCCGCCCTCCTGGCCGGTCGAGTCGGTGGCCGCGATCACCGTCGCCGCGCCGGATGTCGAAGCCGTTTGCGCCGTTGCCGCCCCGGAGACAGAGCCGGTGTAGACAGCCGAGACCGCCGGCCGGACAGCAGTCCCGTGAGCACCGGTGACGGCGGCGTTCTTCACCGAATCCGTGCTGGCGAGAGTGACCTCTGCGGATAGGGCCGTGTTCTTGGAATCGTTGAGGGACGTCAGAGGCGTCTGTTTGCGGCACTGCGTCAGTTGAGGAGTCGTCAGGGCGCAGGCGGGCAGTTCCACCAGACGCAGCCGGGACGCGTAGTTGCCGCCGAGCGCCTGGCTGAACGCACCGTAGTCCAGGCCCACTTTGACCCGTCCCGAGCCAGGCTCCACGGCCGCACCGCCCGACGCGGCAGCGAGGGACCAGACCGGGCCGGATACGCCCAGTCGGGCGGACAACGACCGCGACCGGACCGATACCCCCAGCATCGTCGGCCCGGCATAGCCGCCCTTGCGTGGGGCTACGGCCTGTGCCCACACCGGTGTTCCCGCCGCAGTGGCTTTGGAGCCCGTGGTCGCCGAGTGCTTCGGCGCCGTGAGTTTCAGGGTGCTGACCTTGGCTGCCGGCCACGCGGTCCGGGTCGGCACGACGGTGTGCCGGGTGGCACCGGAAAGACGCACGCTCTTGTGCGGAACAGGCTTCAGCCCTGTGACCGAGCGGCCCAGATCTGCCTTCGGCTTCACGGCCGATGTCGTGGCCGTCGCGCTGGACATGGGCAGCGCGGTCGCCGTCGATCCGAAGGCCGCAGTCAGGCACAGGCACCAGGCCAGTACTACCGCCCACCCCGCCACATGCCTCCCGGCCGTGCGCCGGTATCGGACTTTCGCTGCTCCGCTGTTTCCGCGCGCACGTCTACCGGACACGGCCTCCCCCTCGTCATGACGACATGCCGAAATATCGAACAGCCACCTCGGCCTATGGCCGCGCCGATGACTGTTCGCCCGACGGAAAGAAATACATGAAGGTTCAATCCCGAAGGATAAGAAGTTAGAAAAAAATCACCCCAAGAAGCTCCACAAACTTCACCAGAAGCAGACATCAAAGGCATGCACACGTTGTGATCCGTGACACATAGACACATGCCAAACCGCGTGAAACCCATACGGTAGCGCCGCCCCGACCAGCCAATACCGTGATCACGCGCCACCATCGAAACGAGATGCACGACCCGATGGATCGCCACGAGATCACCAAGAGAACTTTGCAATCAATTGACTCATGCGCGAGGTCAGCGAATACCGGTCGAGGGTATTGCTCGCGGAATTTTCCATCGTCATGAATGCGTGGGGGAAAGAAAGTGCAAAATAATTCGCGGAAATCTCTTCCCCGTTCGTGGGTGTGCCGCGTGGTCGTCGGGGCGACGGTTCTCGCCGTCACCGGCGCCCTGAGTCTCCCCGGTCTCGCGAACGCGGCCACCCCGACAGCACACTCCGACGCGAACGCCCGCACATCGGCCGGGGCTTCCGCCGGGCTGAGTGAGGCACAGGCTCTGGCGAAGGCCCGGGCCACCGGCAAGCCGGTCCAGGCGACGGCCGCCACGACGGACTCCTCCACGCTCACCGCGAACCCGAACGGCACCCTGACGCTCAGACAGACCCTTTCACCGGTGCGCAAACTGGTGCACGGCACGTGGAAGAGCCTGGATGCGACGCTCGTGCGTCATGCGGACGGCTCGATCTCCCCCAAGGTGTCCACCAGTTCGCTGACCCTGGCCGGCGGCGGCACAGACGATCCGCTGGCCGCCATGCGGGCCGGCAGCGGCTCCCTGGCCGTCTCCCTCCCGGCGGCGTTCACTCTGCACGCGCCTGCGCTGTCGGATGCCACGGCGACATACCACGACGTGCTGCCCGGCGTGGACCTCGCGGTGACCGCGCAGGACACCGGCGGGTTCAGCGAGGTCCTGGTCGTCAAGAACGCCGCCGCTGCCGCGAACCCCGCACTCACCGACCTGACCCTGGCCACCAAGGCCACGGGCGTGACCCTGGCCAGTGACGCTGCCGGCGACATCACCGCCAAGGACCACGACGGGCAGACCCTGTTCTCGGCGACTGCCCCCACCATGTGGGACTCCAGCCGACCCGCCGCGAACACCCCGAAGACGACCGACCCGCACTCCGGGCAGACCGTGGACAGACGCAGCGGGGTCCCCCTCGCCTCCAGCCCTGTGTCGCCGGGCGACGCGGCCCAAAAGGCGAGTCTGAAGGCCGCCTACCACCGCGGACACATCAGCCTGACACCACAACGCACCCTGCTGAGGGGCAAGGACACCGTCTACCCGGTCTTCATCGACCCCACGTTCACGCCTTCCGGTCAGACCGACACCGTCCAGGCGTGGGCGTTTGTCGACAGTGAATGGCCCGGCACCTCGTTCTACAAGCCCGCCGCCTCCACCCCAGGCCCCCTGCACGTCGGCTACACCGACTGGACCCCCGACGTCTCCACCAACCGGGCCTACTTCCAAACCAGCATCCACAGCAGCATCTGGGGCGCGCAGGACGTCATCTCCTCCAAGATCTCCTTCTACGAGAACTGGTCGGCGTCCTGCACCAAGGAAGAGGTCGACCTCTACGCGACCAACCCGATCTCCTCCAGCACCACGTGGAACAACCAGCCCACGCACCTCAAAATCGGCGAGCTCGACACCCAGACCGTCGCCCACGGCTGGTCCACCGACTGCGGCCCCGCGGACGTCACCTTCGACATCCGCGCGCTCATGGAGCAGGCGGCCTCCGGCAAGTGGTCGAAGGCCACCTTTGAGCTGAAGGCCGCCGACGAGGGCAACGACCTGGCCTGGAAGCAGTTCAGCAAGCAGGCCACCATCACCACCACCTATGACCACACCCCCAACACCCCCACCTCACTGACTACCAGCCCCACCACCAACTGCACCGCTGCCACCCCTACCTCGCTGGGCCTGGGCGACGTCACCCTGCGCGCCGGGGTCTCCGACCCGGACGGCACGACCAGCCAGCTCACCGCGAACTTCACCCTGAAGAACATGGCGAGCGGCACCACCTACACCCGGGCGATCGACGCCACCAGCGGCACCACCGCAAGCACCCTGTACTCCCACACCAGCAGCTCCGGGCCCTTCCAAGCACTGACCGCGAAGACTGAGTTCGCCTGGTACCTCACCGTCACCGACCATGACCTGACCAGCGACCAGTCCAAGATCTGCCACTTCTACTACGACCCCACCGCCCCCGGCCCACCCACCATCACCCCCGTCACATCCACCACGAGCCAGTGCTCCGAACTCACTGACAGCCCCTCAGGCGACAGCCAGTGCACGGTAGGTACCGCCGCAAGCTTCACGATCACGGACACCAACACCAGTACGAAGCCGGGCAGTTACCGCTACCAGCTCAACGGCGGCAATCCGGTCAGTGTCCCCGCCTCCACCACCAGCCCCTACACGGCCACCGTCTCCCTGAAGCCGACCACCCAGACCGATGTCCTGACCGTCACCGCCGTCGGCACCAGCGGCAACATCGGCGACACCTACGACTACCGGTTCATCGCCAAGGCGCCCGCCACCGCCACCGCCGACGACCTCAACGGCGACGGCAACGCCGACCTGCTGACCATAGGCGGAAAGAACTCCCTGCCCGCAGGGCTCTGGCAGGCAACCGGCACCGGAAGCGGAAAGGTTGACACCGTCGCCCGGAACATCGGCATCGACGGCAACGGCGTCTCCACCACTCAGACCGCCACCTCCTTCACCGGCACCCAGGCCATCACCGGCCACTTCTTCACCGGCGCCGGATTCAACGACGTCCTCGACTACGACTACGACACCTCAACCGGCGCCATCAGCGGCGAGATCCTGGGCGGCCAGGGCGACGGCACCAATCTCCAGCCCGTGGACTCCCTGCCCATCACCAATTCCGCCGGCGTCTTCGCCCTGACCGACACCACCTTCAACGACGACGGCACCACCACCGACACCACCACTGCAGCCACCTCCCTCGCCACCGGCGGTGGCCTCTACAACACCGTCAACGGCTATGACACCACCGGCTATCCGGACCTCCTCCTGGTGATCAACGGCCACCTGTACGACGAGAACGCCACCGGGGTCGCAGGTATCTACCGCGGAGCCGATCAGGCCGCCGACCTGGCCGACTACAACCCCTACTGCCTCGCCCAGAACACCGCCACCACCACCAGCTGCACCACCGGCTGGAGCGGCTGGACCATCACCAGCGCCCTCGACGCGAACGGCCTGCCCGAGTTGTTCGCCCGGGACACCAGCACCGACACCAGCGACCCCTCCCACGGCCAGCTGTGGTATCTCAGCGCCGACAACCTGCAGACCCTCACCTACGACTCCCTCTCCAACGGCGCCACCGACGCCACCCTCACCTCCGTCGAAGCTGCCGCCACCGGCTGGGACTCCGCCAGCCAGCCCACCCTCCAGGCCGCCGAAATCAACAACGACGGCACACCCGACCTGTGGACCGTCAGCAGCACCGGCACCGCCACCGCCCATGAGATGGCCCTCTCCGGCACCAGCGCCACGTGGACCACGCCCACCGGGCAGGCATTGAGCACCGACACCCACGACTGGCCCCTCAACGACTACGACATCACCGCCCACACCGCCGACGACGCGGCCACCAGCGCCATCACCCTCACCGGCACCAGTGGCGTCACCGCCCCCACCGGCGGCCTCTTCGACCCCGACGTCCAACTCGACTCCGCCGACCACGACTACCTCCAGGGCAGCAAAGCCCTGGACCTGACCAAGTCCTTCACCGTGTCCATCTGGGCCGACCCCACCGCCTACGGCGGCGCCGTCCTCTCCCAGAGCGGCAGCGCCGACTCCGGCATCCTGCTCCTGCCCACCAGCGACGGCTGGCAGTTCAGCCTCAACACCGGCTCCGGCACAACCTGGGACTTCGACACCGTCACCGCCGGCACCGTCCACCTCGGCACCTGGGCCCACCTGACCGCCACCTACAACCAGTCCACCGGCGTCATGAGCCTCTACGTCGACGACGTCTTCGTCGGCTACACCGACCACACCGCCCCCACCACCGGCGCGAGCGGCAACTTCCAACTCGGCGACGCCCTCAACGCCTCCGCCCGCACCGACTACTTCAGCGGCGAACTCGCCCGCGCCCAGACCTGGACAGGCGCCACCGTACGCCCGGCCCAGCCCTACACCCCGGCCGGCTACCACCAGGCCGTCACCCCCACCCGCATCCTCGACACCCGCAGCAGCAGCCTGCTCACCTACACCAGCGGTATCACCGCCGGAACCAGCACCGTCCCCGCCGACTCCGTCACCCATCTCAAGATCGCGGGCGACACCGTCACCACGCCCGTCAGCGGCGCGCCCACCACCATCCCCAGCACCGTCACCGCGGTCGCCGTCGACGTCACCGTCACCGGAGAGACCGACAGCGGCTACATCACCACCTACGCCGACGGCACCCAGCGCCCCAAGACCTCATCCACCAACTTCGCCGCCCACACCACCGCCACCGGCTACCAGATCGTCCCCGTCGGCAACGACGGCAAGATCGACCTCTACACCCATATCAACACCAGCGACGGCACCGCCGCCCTGGTCGTCGACCTCACCGGCTACTTCACCAGCGATGCCACCCTCACCGGCGACCAGACCTACACCCCGCTCACCAGCGCGGTCCGTGTCCTGGACACCCGATCCAGCGTCGCCCACACCAGCCTGACCAGCACCGGAACCGTGGCCGCCGGAACGGCCTTCACCCTCCAGATCACCGGACTGAACGGCGTACCCAGCAACGCAACCGCCGTCGCCGTCAACCTCGCCGCCGCCAGCGCCACCGACACCGGATACCTCGAAACCTACGCCACCGGATACACCCCCGCCTCCGCCCACAGCCTCAGCTTCAGCGCCGGCAACGCCATCACCTCCCTCGCCGGCGACGTCCCCATCGGCACCGGCGGAACCATCACCATCTCCGTCCAGACCAGCGCCGCAGCCGTCATCGCCGAAATAACCGGCTACTACACCACCGGCACCACCGGCCAGAAATTCCACACCATCAACCCCACCCGCCTCGTCGACACCCGCAACGGCATCGGCGGCACCACCACCCCCGTAGCCCCCAACACCGCCTACAACCTCACCTCCGCCCACACCCAACAAGTCACCACCGCCACCACCCCCACGATCGCCGCCATGCTCACCGTCACCAACCCCACCGCAGTCGGCTACGCCACCGTCTACCCCACCGCCGTCGGCAAACCCACACCCATCATCAACAACCTCAACTGGGGCACCGGCGACACCCTCGCCAACCTCACCCTCACCCCCACCGACACCAACGGACAGATCAGCATCTACAACACCAGCGACGGCACCGCCGACTTCATCGTCGACTCCAGCGGCTACTACACCTGACCAACCCACCAAGCCGTAACAGGTAGGGGCCGGGCCCAGACTCCGCTGGGCCCGGCCCCCACGTGCGCGTGGAGTATGACGAGACCGCGCCAGCGATCACCATCCTCGTCAGGCCGTGTTTCTCTTCTGCGGCATCTGACCCGAGGCTGCCGGTCTGGGCCTGCTCCGGTTCTCCGGGTTCGCGCGGTGCCGACGTGCGGGCGCGGGTGCGAAAGTCTTTCGTAACCGAGGAATTTCCCCTCCTTGTCCCCGGCGTGAATTACGTGCCAGTGTCCCGGTCCAGCAGACAGGCCATCCGTGGTGACGGCGTCCGAAAGCTTTTCGCACCAGCCGCCCGACTGCCTGGCGAGTGAATACGGCATGCCGAGAGAAGAGAGGCAGACAATGCGCGGATTTCCGGTGCATGGAATGAGCGGTGCGGGGATTCCCGGAGTGCGGCGCGGGATCGGTGCCGCGATCGCCGTGGCGGCGGCCATGTCCCTTGCCGCGTGCGGGACTTCGGGGCCGGCCGGGTCGTCCGGGGGCGCGTCGGCCAAGGGGCTGACGATGTGGGCGCTCAACGACCAGACGATCCTTGCGAAGTCGGTGGACGCGTACAACAAGGACCACCCGGACGCGAAGATCACGCTGCGGCTGTTCGCCAACGACGACTACAAGCAGAAGCTGCGGGTGGCCTTCGGCGCGAACCAGGCGCCGGACATCTTCTTCAGCTGGGGCGGCGGCGCCCTCGACGACTACGTCAAGGCGGGCAAGGTGGACGCCCTCACCGACGCCCGGGTGGACCTGCTGCGGTTCACGCCGAGCGTCCTGAAGAGCGCCACCTTCGACGGCCAGACCTACGGCGTGCCCGCCAACGGACTCGCCCCGGTGGTCCTCTACTACAACAAGAAGGTCTTCAGGAGCGCCGGCCTCCAGCCCCCGAAGACGTACGACGACCTGCTCACCGACGTGAAGAAGCTCAAGGGCGCCGGCGTCACCCCGGTCTCCCTCGCGGCCAACTCCAAGTGGCCGACGCTGATGTACCTGGAGTACCTGCTCGACCGCGAGGGCGGCCCGGACGTGTTCGACCACATCGCCGCCGGTTCCGCGGCCGGCTGGAAGGACGCCTCGGTCACCGCGGCCAACACCCGCCTCCAGGAGCTCGCCAAGGCCGGTGCCTTCGGCGACAACGCCTCCTCCGTCAGCTACGACCAGGGCGCCGCCACGGCCCTGCTCTACACGGGCAAGGCCGGCATGGAGCTGATGGGCACCTGGGAGTACGCCAACATCGTCAAGGCCGCCCCGGACTTCGCGAAGAACGACCTCGGCTACGTCGCCTTCCCGTCCCTGTCCGGCGGCAAGGGCGACCCGAAGGACATCGTCGGCAACCCCTCCAACTTCCTGTCGCTGAACTCGAAGAGCGGGAACAAGTCCGCGGCGCTCACCTACCTCAAGGACTACGTCCTGAACGACTCCCAGGTCGACGCCTACCTGGCGGCCGGCAGCGTGCCCCCGGTCAACAAGCTGGACGCCAAGCTGGCGGCGGTGTCGTCGGCCGACGACAAGAAGTGGCTGACCTTCGTCTACGACCTGGTGCAGGACTCGCCGAACTTCCAGCTCTCCTGGGACCAGGCCCTCCCCTCCGACCAGGCCGACCCGCTGCTGACCAACGTGGACAAGTCGTTCCTGCGGCAGATCACGCCCGAGCGGTTCGGCACGGCCATGAGCACGGCCATGAGCAAGGCGGCGCAGTAGTGACCACCGTGGTGCGTACGTCGCGGCCGGTCGCGTCCCACCGGGCGCGCCCGGCCACGGGCCGCCCCGGGCGCCGCCGTCACAGCGGTCTGCTGATGGCCGCGCCCGCGCTGCTCCTGTTCGGTCTGTTCGGCCTGGTCCCGCTGGCCGGTGTGCTGGTGCTGAGCCTGTCCCGCTGGGACGGCCTCGGCTCGATCGGCTGGTCCGGCCTCGCCAACTGGACCGGTGTGCTGACCGACGGCGCCACCTGGCAGGCGCTGTGGCTCACCGTCAAGGTGATGGTGGTCAGCTGGCTGGTCCAGACGCCCCTCGCACTGGCGCTCGGCCTCTTCCAGGCGCCCCGGGGCCGGCTGCGCGCGTTCTTCGCCGTGCTGTGGTTCCTGCCGCTGCTGCTGTCAGCCGTGGCGATCGGCCTGACCTGGCAGGCCCTGCTCGACCCGTCCTTCGGCATCGGCGCCGCCCCCGGGCTGCACTGGCTGGCCCAGCCCCTGCTCGGCTCGCCCGAACTTGCCCTGTACACGGTGGTCTTCGTGATCGCCTGGCAGTTCGTGCCGTTCCACGCGCTGCTCTACCAAGCGGGCGTGCGCCAGATCCCGGTGTCGCTGTACGAGGCCGCCGCCATCGACGGCGCCGGTCCCCTCACCCGCCTGCTGCGGATCACGCTGCCGCAGCTGAAGTACACGTTCGTCACGTCGAGCACGCTGATGCTGGTGGGGTCGCTGACCTACTTCGACCTGATCTACGTCCTGTCCGGCGGCACCGGCGGCCCGGGCACCGCGACCCGGGTGCTGCCGCTGGCCATGTACATCACGGGCTTCCAGACCCACGACATGGGCCGGGCCAGCGCGATCGCCACCATCCTGGTGGTCCTCGGCCTCGCGCTGTCGCTGCTGACCACCCGCCTGTCCGGCTTCACCCGGATGGACAGCCAGCAGGAGGGCATGTGAGCACCGTCGTCGCGACCCTGCGCCGTACCGCCGCCGGCGGCGCCACGCTGCTGTGGACCGCGCTGGTCGTCGTCCCCCTGTACTGGGTGGTCGTGACCAGCCTCCGCGGCCAGGCCGACTTCACCACGGGCAACCCGCTGGCACTGCCCGGCCGGCCGAGCCTGGACAACTACCGGACCGTCCTCGACGGGGAGTTCACGACCTACCTGCTCAACAGCGTGATCGTCACCGTCGCCACGGTCGCGATCGTCATCGTCGTCGCCCTGATGGCCGCGTTCTCGATCGTCCGCCACGCCAACCCCTGGTCTCGCCTGACCTTCCGCCTCTACCTCCTGGGCCTGGCCATCCCCCTCCAGGCGGTGATCATCCCGGTGTACCTGCTGATCATCCGCATGCACATGTACGACAGCCTGCTCGCGATCGTGCTGCCCTCGGCGGCGTTCGCGCTGCCGGTGACGGTGATGATCCTGGTCAGCTTCCTGCGGGACATCCCGCGTTCGCTGTTCGAGGCGATGGTCGTGGACGGCGCCGGCGACTGGCGGATGCTGTTCTCGCTCGCCGCGCCGATGGCCCGGCCCGCGCTGGTGACGGTCGCCGTGTACGACGGCCTCCAGGTCTGGAACGGCTTCCTCTTCCCCCTGATCCTCACCCAGAGCGGCGACAAGGCCGTACTGCCGCTCGCCCTCACCCTGTACCGGGGCGAGTTCGGCATCAACGTGCCCGCGACCATGGCCGCGGTGGTGCTCTCCACCCTTCCCATGCTGGTGGTCTTCGTCCTCGCCAGGCGGCAGCTGGTCGCCGGGCTGACCGCCGGATTCTCCAAGTAACGCATACCGCACGGGAGTCGGCCGGTGCCGTGGCGCGCCGGCCGCCCTCGGCATGCCCGCGCAACAACCCCCACGAGGAGTCGTGCATGACGACCACCACGCCGGACCACTCCGCGCTCTCCCCGGCAGGTGACGACCGCCCCTGGACCGACCCCGGCCGCCCCGCGGACGAACGTGTCGAGCTGCTGCTCGCCCGGCTGACGCTGGAGGAGAAGGTCGCCCAGCTCAGCAGCGCCTGGGAGGACGTCGAGCCGGCCGGACCCGAAGTGGCCCCCGGCACCAGCCTGTTCGGCCGCGTCGGCGATCTCGACGCGACCGCCCGGCACGGCCTCGGCCAGCTCACCCGCCCCTACGGCACCGTCCCCCGCCCCGCCCTGGAACACGCCCGCCTGCTGGCCGCACGCCAGCGGCAGATCATGGCGCAGAGCCGCTTCGGCATCCCGGCGATGGCGCACGACGAGTGCCTGACCGGCTTCACCGCCTACGGCGCCACCGTCTACCCCACCTCCCTGGCCATGGCCGCCACCTTCGACCCGGCGCTGGTCGGACGGGTCGGCGCGGCCATCGGCGCCGACATGGCCGCCGCCGGCGTCCACCAGGGCCTCGCCCCCGTCGTCGACGTCGTCCGCGACTACCGCTGGGGCCGCTGCGAGGAGACGTACGGCGAAGACCCCTACCTGGTCGGGGAGATGGGCGAGGCGTACGTCCTCGGCCTGCAGGGCGCCGGGGTGTACGCCACCCTCAAGCACTTCGCCGGCTACTCCGCCTCCATGGGGGGTCGCAACCACGCCCCGGTCGGCATCGGCGAGCGCGAACTCGCCGACGTCCTGCTGCCGCCCTTCGAGCGGATCGTCGCCGCTGGAGTGGGTTCGGTCATGAACTCGTACGCCGAGATCGACGGCGAGGCCCCGGCCGCCAGCCGCCGGCTGCTGACCGGGGTGCTGCGCGAGCGGTGGGGCTTCGAGGGGACCGTGGTCTCCGACTACTGGTCGCTGCCGTTCCTGGTCGACGCGCACCGGGTGGCCGCCGATCTGCCGGGCGCCGGGGCCCTGGCACTCCGTGCGGGCATGGACGTGGAACTGCCCGACCAGCGGGGCTTCGGCGCCGCGCTCGTCGCCGCCGTCCGGACCGGAGCGGCCGACGAGGCCGATGTCGACCGGGCCGTGCGCCGGGTCCTGCGGCAGAAGGCCGCCCTCGGGCTCCTCGATGCCGGCTGGGAGCCGGAGCCGCCCGCCCTGCGCGCGGGGGCGCTGGACCTGGACAGGCCGGAGAGCCGTCGGCTCGCCCACGCCGTCGCCCAGGCCGGCGCGGTGCTGCTGCACAACGCCGGGGGCCTGCCGCTTCCCGCCACCGGCCGGATCGCCCTGATCGGCCCGTGTGCCGACGACGTCCGCACGATGTTCGGCTGCTACAGCTTCCCCAACCACGTCCTCTCCGAACGCGACGACCTCGGCAACGGTGTCGACGCGCTCTCGCTGCGGGCCGCTCTGGCCGGTGAACTCCCTGATGTGGCGTGGCTGTTCGCGCAGGGGTGCCCGATACGCGAGGCCGACGGGAGCGGTATCGCGGCTGCGGTGGAGGCGAGTCGCACGGCCGGCCTCACCGTCCTGGCCGTCGGCGACAGGCCCGGCATGTTCGGCATCGGCACCTCCGGCGAAGGCTGCGACGTCGAGGACCTGCGGCTGCCCGGCGTGCAGGAGGAACTGGTCGAGGCGGTGCTCGCGGCGGGCGGGCCCGTCGTCCTCGTCGTCGTCAGCGGACGCCCGTACGCCGTGGGGCGGTTCGCGGCGGGTACGGCGGCCATGGTGCAGGTCTTCCTGCCCGGCGAGGAAGGGGGCCGTGCGGTCGCCGAACTCCTCTCCGGACGTGCGAACTTCAGCGGAAGGCTGCCGGTGCAGATCCCCGGCTCGCCGGCCGGGCAGCCGTACACCTACCTGCACCCGCCGCTGGGCGACCGGCAGAGCCAGCTGTCCAACCTGGACCCGAGCCCGGCGTTCCCCTTCGGGCACGGCCTGTCCTACACCGGGTTCGAGATCCACGATCTGCGGACGGACCGTCAGGAAGTTTCCGTGGACGGCGAGTTCGAGGTCTCCGTGCGGGTGCGGAACACCGGTGCGGTCGCGGGCGCGGAGACCGTCCAGCTGTACTTCACCGACCCGGTCGCCCAGGTCACCCGGCCGGTCCGGGCGCTGCTGGCCTTCGCCAAGGTGCCGCTGGAGCCGGGCGAGGAGGCGACCGTCCGCTTCCGCGTCCACACCGACCGCCTGGCCTTCACCGGTCTGGACGGCCGGCGCGTCGTCGAGCCCGGCGAGATCCTGCTCCGTGCCGGGTCCTCCAGCGCGGACATCCGGAACGAGGTGCGCGTCCGGCTCGTCGGTGCGCAGCGGGACGCGCGCGTCCTGCGGCAGCACGGGGTGCCGGCGCTGGTCGAGCGGGCCTGAGCGGGTCCGCACAGCGCAAGGGCGGGCGGTCCCCCACGGGGGGGCCGCCCGCCCTTGCGTGCCGCTCAGCGGAGGGTGCGCGGGGCGGACGTCGAGGCCCGCAGGACCAGTTCGGTGGCGAGTTCGATGCGCGGGGAGGCGGGTGGGCGGCCCTCGGCGACCGAGAGCAGCACCCGGGTGGCCTCGCGCCCCAGTTCCTCGAAGGGCTGCCGGACCGCGCTCAGCGGCGGGGACGCCATGGCCGCCACCAGGGTGTCGTCGAAGGACATCACGGCCAGGTCGTCGGGCACCCGCAGCCCCAGCTGCCGGGCGGCCTCCAGCACGCCGAGCGCCTGGGCGTCGCTGGCCGCGAAGACGGCCGTGGGCCGCCGCTCGCCCCGCAGGATCCTGAGGCCGACGGCGAGCGCCTCGTCGTAGTCGAAGTCGGTGGACCCCACGATCGCCGGGTCGTAGCCGATGCCGGCCTCCTCCAGCGCCGCCCGGTACCCGTGCAGCCGTGCCGCCCCGGCCAGCGAGTGCGACCGTCCGGCGACCATCGCGATCCGGGTGTGGCCGAGGCCGAGGAGGTGCTGCACCGCCTCCCGGGCCCCGCTCCAGTTCGTCACCCCGATGCTCGGGATGTCGGCCGACGGCGCGCTCAGCGGGTCCACCAGCACCACCGGGAGCCGCTGTTCGACGATCCGCCGCTGGTCGTCGTCGGCCAGCATCGAGATGACGATGATCAGCCCGGCGGCACCGAGCGCCAGGCACTCCTCCAGCCACTGGGAGATGGACCGCCGGCTCGTGGTCCCGGTCAGCACGTCGACGCCGAACTCGCCGGCCGCTTCCACGACCCCGCGGACGACCTCCAGTGTGTACGGGCCCGACAGGTCCCGGAAGACGGCGATGATCTGCCGGGACGCGGCGGACTCCCGGTCCCAGGGGCGCACGTACCCGTGCTGCTCCAGGAGCTCCTCGACCCGGGACCGGGTCTTCGCGCCCACGTCACGGCGGCGGTGCACCACCTTGGAGACGGTGCTGAGTGACACCCCCGCCTCCTGGGCGATGTTCGTCAGCAGACCGTACTGCCCGTCCAGCTGCCCCTTGTCCTGAGCGGTCACTGTCCTCGCTCTCCCGCCGGCCCCTGACCTGGCCCTCCCGCGCAAGCCAACAGCAGCGGGCGCCGGGAGACAAGACTCCGGTGCCCGCCGCCGCGTCTGCTCAGGCTCTGCTCCACTGCTGGTTGGCGGCGCCGCGCCCGGTCCACAGGGCGACCTTGGAACCGTTGGCGGTGCCCGCGCCGGTCACGTCGACGACCAGGCCGTCGGAGCGGTTGACGACGGTTCCGTCGACGCGGAACGCCCACTGCTGGCTGGTCTTGCCGTTGCAGGCCCACAGGATGACCTTGGTGCCCGCGGTGGTGCCGTCGCCGTCGGCGGCCAGGCACTTGCCCGAGACCCGGAGTTCGCCCGCCGCGGTCCAGGTGATCGTCTGGTTGGCGTTGCCCGAGCAGTCGTAGATCTGGACCTGGACGCCGGTCGCGCCGTTGGGGACGTCCAGGCAGCGGCCGGAACCCGTGCCCTTCAGGGTGAAGGTGGCCGCGGTGGGCAGCGGGTCCTGGACGAGCTGCCAGTCCTGGGAGCCGTCGTCGGCCGAGGCGGCCAGGGTGACGGCGCCGCCCGCGGTGGCACCGGTCATGTAGAGGCTCGTGTTCCTCACCGAGCGAAGCTTGTAGTAGCCCGAGGCCGAGGACGCGACCAGGGTCCACTGCTTGTCGGTGGCACCGTCGTCGACCCACTGGGTCAGCTGCTGTCCGGCCGTCGCCGTGCCGGTCCAGATGCCGACCGCGCGCCCGCCGGCCTTGTTCAGCAGGGTGACGGCGGAGCCCGTGGCCTGGGTGTGCCAGCGCTGGGTGGGGTCCGAGGCGCTGACGGTGCTCGTGACCAGGTCGGGGACGTTGCCGGTGAGGTTGGCGTCCTGCGTCCTGCCGGCGGCGGGGGCGAGGGCCTGGCCGGTCAGCCGGTTGACGAGGGTGTAGTAGGCGCCGTCGGAGCGGCCGAGGTCGACCTCGGCGTACTTCACCGGCCCGACGCTCGTGCCGCTCCAGGACGCCTGGAGGACCAGGACGCGTCCCGTTCCGTCGACGTACTGGAGGTCGCGGCTGTACCCGGCGGCGATCGGGGTCTGGTACTGCTTCCAGGTGCCGGTGGACGAGCCGGACTCGTTCACCCACACGCTGCCGCTGCCGGCCGCGTTGTAGACGATCCGGCCGTCGGGCAGCGGGAGCAGGACCGGACTGCCGCCGGTGGCGAGGGTGTTCCCGCCGGAGGGCACGGGCAGCGAGGTGACCGCGCCGTCGGTGCCGGCGTAGAACTTCGTCGGGTCGTCCGCGATCCGGTAGCGGACGTTCGCGCCGCCGCCCCAGTACTCGTACGTCATCAGCCACTTGCCGTCGGTGGTCGGCGCGACCGTGGTCATGCCGGGCCGGCCCCCGCCGATCTCCGTCTTGCCGCCGCTCATGGTCACGGTGGAGCCGGGGACGTCGACGACCGGGCTGCTCCACGCGGAGGTGCCGGTGCCGTCCCACGTGCGGTGCACGAGGACCTGGCCGCCGGAGTCCGTCGCCGTGGCGTTGTCGGGGTCGAGGGTCGGGGCGCCGGTGCCGGTGTCGTAGCCCGTGTAGTCGTTCTCGTCGGAGTAGTAGGCGATCAACTGCCCGTTGTGGGCGAGCAGATGCGGCTCCCAGACCGGGTCGACCTGCTGGTACGTGTTGGCGGTCGAGGTGCGGCCGAGGGCGCCCGCGCTGCCGCCCTGCCAGGAGCCCGCGGCGATGATGTTCCGGAAACTCCAGCTCGCCCCGTCGTCCGAGCTGGAGTACAGGGCCAGCGCGACGTCCTTGCGGTCGCCGTCGGCGGTCGGCGTCCAGGAGGAGTTCGCGGCCTTCTGCTCCTCGTAGTAGTAGTCGTCGCCCGAGACGATGCTCGCGAGCAGCAGCGTGCCGGCGCTCAGGCCGCCCACGCTCTGGGGGAGCACGTAGAGGTAGGGGTTCGTCCAGTTGCTCGTGTACTTCGCGTACGACGAGTCGCTCGACAGGTACGCCGGCGCCTTGACGTCGGTCAGCTTGGACCACGTCGTGCCGTCGTCGCTCTTGTAGACGGGCAGGGACTGCCCCACCGGAGCGGTCTCGCTGTCCTCGAAGGTCGCCACGATCCGCCCGTCGGGCAACTGGGCCGACTTCGGGTAGAGCACGCACGGGCTCTTGTTGCAGGCGGCCGAATTCGTCGCCGTATAAAGGTTGGTGGGACTCGGCTGATAGGCGGTCGCGGTCGCCGCCGAGGCGATGATGAATGCGATGGCGGTGCTCGCAGCCGCTGCCGCCGCGAGCACTTTCCTTGTCAATGAGCGCATCAAAGCGGTTCCTTGGGGGGCCTCGGGATTCCTCTGGCGGAAAACGCCGGACGAAAGGTGAGGACAGTATTGGGATACGGCAGCGGTGTGTCACGAGCACGTTTCCGAAAGTGTTTCGCGGAATGCCGTCCGCGCGGTCCTACGGAAGCTGTCTGGCGTGGCGTCCCTGGGGCCTGTGGTGCAGGGCGAAGTCGGCCCGGGCCGTCAGCCCCGTCTGCAGCAGCGCCTGGTGCACCATCGGGTGCAGGCCGGGCGCCGAGACCACGATGCTGAGGTGGCCGGCGGGCAGACCGGCCGCGGCGTACTCACCGGTTCCGTCGGTCACGCTGCGCACGAGCTGACGTCCCCGTGCGTCGATGACGGTGACCGCGGCGCCACGGACCGGGCGGCCCTCCCCGTCCTGGACCCGGCCGGTGAGCACCGGCACCTGCTCCCCGAAGCGGTGCGTGTGCACCGGGAGCGCGGTCGGCCTGGGCGTCTCCAGCGCCGGGTCCTCGACCGGCGGCTCCGCGACGGGCCCGCTCTCCCCGTCGGCGGCCCCGGCCTCGTCCTCGCCCTCGTCCGCGTCGACGTCGCCCGCCTCGCCGGGCTGTACGGCCGGTGCCCCGCGCCTGCGCCCGTGCAGCCAGAAGTCGAGCCCCAGCAGGGCGAGCCCGCCGGCGAACCAGGCGCACAGCACCAGGACCGGTTCGAGCACTCCGGCGCCGTCGAAGTAGAGGACTCCGCGCAGCGCGTCGAGGCCGTTGGCCAGCGGCATCACCGTACGGACGTGCTGGAAGAACATCGGCAGCATCGGCGCGGCCACGGCGCCGCCGCTGGTCGGGATGCTCATCACGATGAACAGGCCCATGGCGACCGCGGGGAAGAACTGCCGGGTGAACGGGGCGAGTCCCGAGGCGGCCGTCGCCACCGCCGTGGTGAGCAGGAAGGACACCGCCATGGCCGCGGGCCTGTCGGGCAGGTAGCCCAGCCACACGCCGACGTAGAAGCCGACGGCGCTGCACCCGGCGGCCACCCCGGCGATGGTGAGGAGCTTTCCGCGCCGGCTGAAGGTCACCGCTCGGAGCAGCGTGGTCGCCAGCACGTAGGCGGGGATGCTCCAGGCCAGCGAGAAGTAGAGCAGGGTGGTGCCCAGCTCGTCCTCGGGTTCGGTGGGCGCCACGTCGGTGACGGTCAGCTGCCGGTGGTTCCCGGCGGCGACCTGGGTGAACACCGTGGTCACGGTCTGTTCCAGGGAGGCGCCGTCGGCCTTCGCCACGTACAGCACGGCGTGCTGCCCGCTCTGGCGGAACCCCGCCACCGTGTCCCGGTCGAGCACCGACCGGCGTGCCGCCCGGCCGTCGGCGACCGCGGTGACGTCGAACCCGCCGGGCAGCCTGCCGTTCAGCGCACTGTCGACCTTCCGGGCCGTCGCGGGACCGGCCACCGCGACCCGCACATGGTGCGGCTGCGGTGCGTGCAGGGCGGGTGCGAAGAAGAACAGCATGCCCAGGAACAGAGAGACCGGGAACCACAGGGCTTCGGCCAGGGTCACGGCCACGGAGCGGCCCTTGGATCGTTCTGTCCGTTCCGCCACGGGGACTCCAACCATCGTCATAGATTCTTGCAGTACTGCATTTTTGCAGTACTGTAGCAATTATTCGGCCGCCTGCTCACAGGGGCCGACGAGCGGACGGAGAGCAACGCGCCCATGGAGAACGGCCGCCCCGACGGGCTGCGCGAACGCAAGAAGCGGGCGACGCACCGAGCGCTGCAGGGCTCCGCGGTGGCCCTCTTCCGCCGCCATGGCCCGGAAGCCGTCACGGTCGAGGGCATCTGCGCCGACGCCGGTGTCTCCCCGCGTACCTTCTTCAACTACTTCGCCACCAAGGACGAGGCCGCCTTCATGCTGGAGGAGGGGACCCCGGCGCTGATCGAGGAGCGGATCACCGCCCGGCCCCCGGAGGAGACCCCGCTGGAGGCGGTCAGGGCCGTGTTCGTGGCGCGGCTGAGCGAGCTCTCCACCGGCAGGATCTGGCTGGAGCGGGTGCTGCTGGTGCGCGAGCGTCCCGAGCTGCTGCCCCGGATCGTTCTGACGAACCGCGCCGTGGAGGACGCCGTGACGCGGGCGGTCGCGGCACGCACCGGCCTGCCGGAGTGCCACCTCTACGTACGGACGACCTCAGCCGCGGTCTTCGCGGCGCTCCAGGCCGCCATCAGCTGCTGGCAGCCGGACTCCGGCCCGGAGGTGGTCGCCCTGGTCCACGAGGCCGTGGAGCTGCTGGGCCGGGGGCTGCCCGCTCCGCCGCGGACCGGCTGAACCGACGGACGCCCGACCCGGGCGCGGAGGCCGGGCGCGGATGCCGGGCGCGAAGGCAGGGCGCGGAGGCAGGGCGGCTGGTGGAGCATGAACGTGGCGGCCCGGTACGCGGACCGGCCCGGGAAGGAGCAGCCCCACGATCACGTCGGACCTCGGAGCACCGCCTGAGAGGCCACCATGCGTCTGGAATACACCCCCGAGACGATGAGCAGCACCGACTTCTACCGGTTCCTGACCTCGGTCGTCGTTCCCCGGCCGATCGCGTGGGTCTCCACGGTCACACCCGACGGGCGCACCGAGAACCTGGCCCCGCACTCCTTCTTCAGCATCGCCAGCACCGATCCCCCGATCGTCCAGTTCACCTCGATCGGCCGGAAGGACTCCCTGCGGAACGTCGAGGACACCGGCGAGTTCGTCGTCAACTTCTCGTCCGAACCGCTCCTGCGGCTGATCAACGCGACCGCCGTCGACTTCCCCCGTTCGGTGAGCGAGTTCGACACCGCGGGCATCGAGCGCGAGGCCAGCAAGTGCGTGCGCCCGCCCAGAGTCGCCGCCTCCCACGCGGTGCTGGAGTGCCGCTCGCACACCACGCTGCGCATGGGCAACTCCACGCTGGTCTTCGGACGGGTGCTGCATGCCGCCGTCGACGAGGACTACCTGGCCGACGGCCGTCCCAGCAGCGCGTTGCTGCGTCCGCTCACCAAGCTCGGCGGCGACGAATGGGGCACCCTGGGCGAGGTCGTGCACCTGAACCGCATCCCCTACGAGGAGCCCGGCACGCACTGACCGGGGTCGCGTACGACGGGCCCGGCCGGCCCGGAGATCAGCGCTCCCCGGTGGGACCCGCCGGTCCGCCCGCGTCGCCCGCGCCGTCCGGCCGGGAGGCGGGATCCGGGTCCTGCCCGCGTTCGGCGGCGCGGACGATGTTGCGGGCCATGCCGCCGAAGACGGCCGCGTGGAAGGGCGACACGCTCCACCAGTAGAGCTGGCCGAGCAGTCCGTGCGGGTGGAACAGGGCCCGCTGCCGGTAGCACGCCCCGCCGGCCCCCTCCGCGTCGACGTACATCTCCAGCCAGGCCAGGCCGGGCAGCCGCATCTCGGCGCGCAGCCGCAGCAGCCGCCCCCGTTCGATCTCCTCCACCCGCCAGAAGTCCAGCGAGTCGCCGACCCGCAGCCGCCGCGCGTCCCGTCGTCCCCGGCGCAGGCCCACCCCGCCGGCCAGGCGGTCGAGCCAGCCGCGTACCGCCCAGGCCAGCGGGAAGGAGTACCAGCCGTTCTCGCCGCCGATGCCCTCGACCACCTCCCACAGGGCGCCGGGAGCCACCCGTGCGTGGCGTTCGCGCACGTCGGTGTAGAGGCTGCCGCCGGCCCAGTCCGGGTCGGTGGGCAGCGGATCGCTGGGGGCGCCCCGCACCGCGGCGGAGGACCAGCGGGTGACGACCTGGGCGTCCCGCACCCGCTGCAGCGCGAGGGAGACGGCGCGGTCGAAACCGACCGGGTGGCCCGGCGGGCTGGGCACGTACCGTGCGATGTCCCCTTCCCGGCACACCACCTCGTAGCGCAGCGACTCCGTCAGCGGGCGGGCGATGGCGGCCGGCACGGGGGTCACCAGGCCGACCCAGTGGCTGGACAGGCCGGGTGTGAGCACCGGCACGGGCAGGATGAGCCGCCGGGGCAGCCCGGCGACGGCGGCGTACCGCTGCATCATCTCCAGGTAGGTGAGCACCTCGGGGCCGCCGATGTCGAAGGTGCGGCTGACGTCGGGCGGCAGGCCGGCGCAGCCCACCAGAATGCGCAGCACGTCCCGTACCGCGATCGGCTGGATGCGGGTGTGCACCCAGCGCGGCGTGACCATCACCGGCAGCCGCTCGGTCAGGTAGCGCAGCATCTCGAAGCTGGCCGAGCCGGAACCGATGATGACGGCGGCCCGCAGGACGGCCGTCGGCACGCCCGAGCCGAGGAGGATACGGCCCACTTCGGCGCGGGAGCGCAGGTGCGGCGACAGTTCCCGCTCGGGCACGTCGGCCGGGGTCAGACCGCCCAGGTAGACCAGTCGGCCGACACCCGCCCTGCGGGCCTGCTCGCCGAAGACGTGGGCCGCCTGCCGGTCGGTGCGCTCGAAGTCGCGGCCGGCGCCGAGCGCGTGCACCAGGTAGTAGGCGACGTCGACGCCCGCGAGCGCCGCCGCCACCGAGTCCGGGTCGGTGACGTCGCCCCGCACGACCTCCACCCGCCCGGCCCACGGCTGGTCCCGCAGCTTCCCGGGCGTGCGGGCCAGGCAGCGCACCCGGTACCCGGCGTCCAGCAGTTCCGGCACCAGCCGCCCGCCGATGTAGCCGCTGGCACCGGTCACCAGACAGGTCCTGGAACCCGGGACAGCGGTTCCGTACGCGTTCGCCGCCGTCCCGGCCGTCTCGTCCGCCACGCGAACCGCCTCAGTCGTCGTCCGTGCGCCCTCGCGCCCCGCGCCCCCGGTATCTCTACGGTGCGGCCCGCCCGTCCGGATGCGCCGGGCGACCGCGGCATCCGGGTGAACGCGGCGCTCGGACGGGCCGCGTCCGGCCGTCCGTGCCAACGTCCGGCCGTCCGGGCCGGCGGGTACGGCGCCTGCCCCGACGGGCAGCCCGATATACCGCAGGTCAGCGGCGCTTCGGGGGTCAGCTGCCCTTCGGGGGTGCGGTGCTGGCGCGGACGACGAGTTCGGGGTCGAAGAGGAGTTCGCCGACCGGGACGTCGCGGTTGCCGAGGAGGGCCAGGACGCTGCGGGCGACCTCGGGGGCCAGCCGGTCGGCGGGCTGGCGCACGGTGGTGAGCGGCGGATCGACGAAGTCCATGATCATCGAGCCGTCGTAGCCGACGACCGAGACGTCACCCGGCACGTCGTAGCCCTGCCGGCGCGCCCCGCGGATCGCGCCCAGCGCCATGTAGTCGCTGGCCGCGACCACCGCCGTGGCTCCCAGGCCCAACAGCGACAGCGCGGCGGACTGGCCGCCCTCCACGGTGTAGGACTGCCGCACCACCCACGGCTCGGGATCCGCGATCCCGCGCCGCGCCAGCGCGTCGACGAACCCGCGCACCCGCCGGTCGGCCGGCCGGTTGCCCACCGGACCCGACGCCATCCCGATCCGCCGGTGACCCAGCCGGTACAGGTGATCGACCGCGAGCTCCGCCGCCAGCAGATCATCCGTGGAGAACACCGGAGCCCGGCAGTCGCCCTCGAACTGCCCGTTCACCCCGACGAACGGGATCCGCCGTGACCGCAGCAGCTCGTACGCCTGCGGATCCGCGCCCTCGATCGTGTTGCTCGCGGACAGGAACACCACCGCCGCCACTCCCCGGTCGGCCAGGGCGCTCAGGTAGTCCAGCTCCTGCACCCCGCCCGCGAAACACGGGCACAGGATCGTCTTCAGACCGTGCGGAGCCAGCGTCGCCTCGATCCGCTCGCACACATCGGCGAAGAACGGGTTGGACACCAGCTCCGTGACCACCGCGACCAGTTGCCCCTGGGTCTGCCGCTCGTACCCCAGGTCCGCCATCGCCCGCTCGACGGCCTCACGCGTCTTGCGGGACACCCCCTGACGCCGGTTGATCACACGGCTGACCGTCGCCTCACTCACCCGCGCCCGGTCCGCGACCTCGGTGATGCCGACCTTCATACGGTTCCCTCCGTGCCCCCGCCGTGCCCCGTCGTGCAGTCGCCCGGCGACCGTTCGCAGGCGTCGATGATACGCGGCCCCGCGGAGTTCACACCCCTGGATCCGCTCGACTTGCACGTTCTGAACGAAAACTTTCGCCTGAGACAGCCATTCTGAAGTGCGATATCGCCATACCGCTTGCAACTTTGCCTTGCAGGACCATTGAACGACTTCTTCCGGCCCTGTTAGCTTCGGCCCCGGATCGGCCGCCCGCCCGCCCGCCGTAGCTGAAGACCGGAGACCCGATGAAGCCCTCAAGGCTCATGCTGCTCACCGCCGTTGCTCTGCTCACGCCGATCGCGCCCGCGGCCTCCGCCACGGCGGCACCGCGCGCGGCCACCGACTCCCGTCCCCAACTCGCCCTGCCCGACCCCGGATTCGAGAACGGCGGCACGGGCTGGACCTTCGGCCCGGGCACCGGGGTCGGGGCCGGCAACGTGCACAGCGGCAGCCGCTTCCTCTACCTGGACGCAGGCACCGGCAGGACCGCGCGGCTGGACCTGGTCGCGCCGCGGGACGGCAGTTACGACTTCTCCGCCTGGGTGGGGAGCGCCGGCACCGGCGGTACGTACACGATCCGGCGCAACGGCGAGACCGTCGGCACGGTGGAGCTGCCGCAGCGCGCCTCCTACGCCCGGTACACCATCAGCCGCGTCGATCTGAAGGCAGGCGACCGGCTGGAGATCGCCTTCGGCTCCGGCACCTCCTGGGTCAACGCCGACGACCTCATGATCTCCCCGGCCGCGCCCGCCGACCCGCAGGTCACCTCGTCCGACCCCGAGGTCGTCGAGATGTTCGACTGGGCGAAGCGCAAGGCCAACAGCTGGGTGCAACTGCCCGGCACCGTCGGCCCGGTCAACGCCGACGAGCACCACACCAGCGGCACCGGTACCGGGACGTACGGGCCCACCTACTGGGCCGGATACGCCAACCGCAGCGCCTACTACTCCCGGGACATGACCCACCAGCTCGACGGCGCCGCCGTCCTCGGCCTCGACGCCGAGAACAGGACGATGCTCACCTCGTACGCCGCGTCGGCGACCGCGGAGCACAAGTACTTCCCGGTCTGGTCCGTCAACTTCGACGCCAAGACGTATCTGAGCATCGACTACCACAGCCCGGACGACTACGTGCGCGAGGTCCCGGCCGTCTTCGAACTCGTCGAGAAGGCCGCCCAGGCCTACCTCTGGACCGGCGACCGCGGATACGTCGACGACCCGGTGCTGTGGGACTTCTACCGGCACGCCACCGAACAGTTCATCGACCTGCACAACAGCGCCAAGGACAACGGCGGGGTGAAGGTCGCCGAGGGCACGGGCAAGGGCATCTTCTCCGGTGCCGCCAGCTACAACGAGCAGGACGGCGACGGCCTCGCCGAGGCCGGGGACGGCATCGCCTCCGAGTACCGGGCGTATCTGGCGATGGGCGTGCTCGCCCGCGGCAAGGGCGACCTCGCGCTGGCGAAGACGTACGACCGCAGGGCCGCCGACCTCAAGAAGTACTTCAACGACACGTGGAGCGGGAGCGGCAGCGGAGCCGACATGGTCCGTGCCTACACCACCTCCGGCGCCCCGGTCACCGGCTGGGGCAAGGAGAACAGCGTCTTCATGCCGATGAAGCAGATCATCGACCCCGGCCCGCGCAACGACGCCTACCTCGACTACATCCAGGCGCAGGAGCTCGGCCCGGACGGCTCGCCCAACATCGAGTCGACGACGTACCTGCCCGACATGTTCTTCCGCAACAACCGCGCCGACACCGCCTGGTGGTGGATGCGGAAGATCTACGGCGAGCGGAACACCCAGCACGTCAACTCCAGGCAGGGTCCCGACGGCGACTACCCCGAGGTATCGTTCACCCTGGTCAGCCAGACCGTCGAGGGCCTGATGGGCATCACCCCGGACGCGGCGGACCACCAGGTGACCACGCAGTCCCGGCTGCCGTCCGGCATGCAGTGGCTCCAGGTCGCGGACGTACCCGTCGGCACGGGCACGATCACCGTCCGCCACGACGCCGCGACGAAGACCACGCTCACCAACAACTCCCGTCATGGCGCCTACCGTTGGGAGGCCCGCTTCCCCGGCGTCCACAAGCGGATCACCGTCGACGGCGTGCCTCGGCGGGCGCGCACCAAGACGGTGGACGGCGTGAGGTACACGTACGCGACGCCGACGGTACGGGCCGGGGCGACCGCGGTGGTGCAGGTGTCCGGCTGAACGGCCGCTCGACGGTGGGTCAGCGTGGGTCAGCGCCCCCAGCCGGTGCAGGAGGACGCGCCGTCGGGCAGGTCGACGCAGGCGCGCGCCTCCGAGGAGCGCCCGACGCCGATCATCAGGGTGTAGAGGTACCGGCCGGGAACCAGCACCAGCCGTGACTGGTGCCGTCCGTCGGCGGTGTCGACCCGCACCACGTCGCCGGTGCCCGGGGCCGTGATCCGGCCCCAGGCCGCCCGGCACCTCGGGCTGTAGCGGAGTTCCAGGGTCCGCCCGGCGATCTCCCGTCGCGCCCGGGTGACCGCGTCGGTCCAGCAGTCCGTGTCGTGCTGTTCGGCATCGCGGTCCGTGCAGCTCTCCCCCCGGCAGGTGCCACTGGTGGGTCCCGGGGCCGGTGCCCGGTGCCCGCCGGCGTACGTCCACGCCACGGCACCCACGCCGAGGGCGGTGACCAGCGCGGTCCCCGCCGCCACGAGGAGGACGGTGCCGCGGTGCGGATTGCGGGCCCGGCTCTCCGGCCCGCCGTGGTCGTCCGGGGTGCGCGGCACGGGGGCGGCGCCGGTCGGGGCGGCGCCGGTCGGGGCGGCGCCGGTGAGGGCCGCGGGCGCGGTGGGTCGGCCGGGTGGCAGGTCCGCGACGGCGGCGGCCCCGGCACCGGGGGCGACCCGCGACTCCGGTGCCGCTTCGGGTGGGCGGGCGGTCGGCTCCGCCTCGTCGACGGCGGCGGCGGTTGCCTGGGCGTCGCGGCCACTCCACGCCCGGTCGGCGAGCCGCCACAGCGCCAGCAGCCGCACCGGATCCGCGCCGCTCAGCTTCGCGAGCGTCTCCACCGCGTCCCGGGGCGGGAGCGTCTTGCCGTTGAGGTACCGCTCCCAGGACGACTTGCTGTACGCCGTCCTGGCCGCCAGCGCGGCAAAGCTCAGCCCGGTCGACTCCCGGGCCTCCCGCAGCCGTTCCACGAGGTGGCGGACCTCGGGTGCGGTCTCCGGCCGCGGCGGACGGCCCGGCCCCGGCCCGGCGCCCTCAGTCACCCGGCTTCCTGAGCTCGCGCCAGGTCATGGGGCCCACGATGCCGTCGGCGGTGAGTCCGCGGGACCGCTGGAACCCCTGGACCGCGGCCCTGGTGTGGGGCCCGAACGAGCCGTCGATGCCCTTCGGGTCGAAGCCGTGCCGTCTGACCAGGCACTGCACCTCCGCCACCGCCTCGACGGTGATGCCTACGTGGTACTCGTCGGAGACGGTCGTGCTGTGCCCCGCGTACAGCAGACCGTGGCGCAGGGTGAAGTAGCACGGGAACGTCTCGGCGGAGTAGGTGGAGGTCGGCACCTTCGTCGTCGCGGTGACCGCGCGCGACTCCGGCTCCGCCGACGGGGACCCGGGCCAGGTGATCGCCACGGCCACCGCGACGGCCACCGCGAGGGCCGCCGCCACCACGGCCACCCCGGCCACCGTCGCGACCGGCCGCCGCCCGCGCGGACCCCGGCGGGCCTCCTCCCGACCGGTGTCCACCCGACCGTCCGGGGCCGCCGCTTCCCGTTCCCGGTACTCCCCGGACCCCGCCTCGGAGGCCTCCGGCTGCTCCAACTCCCGTGCGGCCGAGGCCGGTTCCAATTCCGGTGCCGGTGCCGGTGCCGGTGCCGATAACGATTCCGGTGCCGATTCCGAAACCGGTCCCGACACCGACGCCGCTGCCGGTTCCGGAGCCGATCCCTGAGCCGGAGCCGATCCCAGAGCCGGAGCCGGAGCCGGAGCCGCAGTCGGCCTCGGAGCCGCAGTCGGCGTCGGCGTCGGCGTCGTGGGACTCTGCGCCGTGCCGGAGGTGGCCACCTCCCAGAGTGCCGCCAGGCCGATCCGGTCGCCGCCGCACACGTCGGCCATGGCCTCGACGGCCTGCCGGGGCGGCGTCACCCTGCCGTTGAGATAGCGCTCCCAGGACGACTTGCTGAGCCCCGTCCTGGATGCCAGCGCGGCCATGCTCAGTCCGCTGTGGTCCTTCAACCGGCGCAGCTCGACCACGAGCCTGCGGACCCGGGGATCCGTCGACTCGGGCAGCGCCTTCCATCGCGGCATGCCCCACACCCCTTCGCGTGCGCCGTGGCGCAGCCGTCCAGCCCCCGTCCAACCCCCCGTCCCGCCTTCACGATATCCGCACGTCCCGCCGTTTCGTCGTCCCGCGCGACGTCCCGGCAGCTCAGCGGCGGGATCGTCCCCTGATGTCCCAACCGGCCCTGAATCATGGCCGGTTGGGCGACGACTCGGCCACGATGGGCCGCACACCGACGCCCGCGGACGACGATCGCGGCGTCTCTCGGAACCGGCTCGCGCGGGGGCCACGGGGGTGTCCCCGCGCGAGCTTTCCCACCCCGGGCCTGCCCCGCGGCGACTCCGCCGCCTTTGTTGGAACGTCATGACAAAGTGATTGACATCCCCTGAGGGCGCCCCCATAGTACGTGTCACTAGAGCGCGCTAATAAAGCGCTCTAGCACAGTCACAAGCCGTCGGCGACCGCACCCCTGGCCGTCGGCGAGGAGCTCCTTCCCCACTCCCGTGCGAGGCACCCGGCCGGCCACCGGTGCCGCCCCCACCGCTCGCGCCCCCGGGATTCCTTCCCGTCACTCACCGCTCGTTCCGCTCCGCAGAGCCGACCCAGACCGCACAGCGAGGTGCAAGGGACATGCACAGAAACCACCGAGCCGCCGCCACGGCCGCCACCGTTCTCGCGGGCGTCCTGCTCGCCGCGGGCTGCTCCAGCAGCTCCGGCGGCAAGAAGTCCGAGGACAGCGGCACAGCCGCGTCCGCCGGCAAGGCGTCCACGCCCCGCATGACGGTGGCCATGGTCACCCACGCGGCGCCCGGCGACACCTTCTGGGACCTGATCCGCAAGGGCGCCGCCGCAGCCGCCGCCAAGGACAACGTCAAGCTGGTCTACTCCGCGGATCCCAGCGCCGCCAACCAGGCGAACCTGGTGCAGAACGCGATCGACCAGAAGGTCGACGGCATCGCCCTGACCGCCGCCACGCCCGACGCCCTGAAGTCCGTCGTGGCCAAGGCCAAGGCCGCGGGCATCCCGGTCGTCGGCTTCAACTCCGGCGTGGACGCCTGGAAGAAGCTCGGCATGCTGGAGTACTTCGGCCAGGACGAGAACATCGCCGGCCAGGCCTTCGGCGAGCGCCTCAACCAGCTCGGCGCCAAGCACGCCCTGTGTGTCGTGCAGTCTCAGGGCCAAGTCGCGCTCGAAGCCCGCTGCGCGGGTCTGGCCAAGGGCTTCAAGGGCAAGACCGACAAGATCTACGTCAACGGCACGGACATGCCCTCGGTCAAGTCCACCATCACCGCCAAGCTCCAGCAGGACTCCTCGATCGACCAGGTCGTCACCCTCGGTGCGCCGATCGCCCTGACCGCCGTCCAGTCCGTCAAGGACGCCGGCAGCAAGGCCGAGGTCGCCACCTTCGACCTCAACAAGGACCTGGTGTCCGCCATCCGGAACGGCTCGGTCGAGTTCGCCGTGGACCAGCAGCCCTACCTCCAGGGCTACCTCGCCGTCGACGCCCTGTGGCTCTACAAGAACAACGGCAACTACAGCGGCGGCGGCGCCGAACCCGTGCTGACCGGGCCCGCGTTCGTCACCAAGGACAACGCCGCCGCCATCGCCGGGTTCGCCGCCAACGGCACCCGCTGACGTCCGCACCCGCTGACGTCCGGTCGGCCGTCAGCGGACGGGCGGGCCGTCCCCTGCGGGGGGCGGTCCGCTCGTGCCGCGCACCACCAGTTTCGGGTCCAGCACCGCCTCGCGCGGCTCCAGTCCGGGCTCCTCCAGCCGCTCCACGGCGAACCGCACCGCGTACTCGGCCATCAGCCGCGCGTCCTGGCGGACGGTGGTCAGACCGATCGGCATGAGGTGGGAGAGATGGCTGTCGTCGAAGCCGACCACGGAGACGTCGCGCGGGACCTCGACACCGCCGCGCGTCATCGCCATCAACACGCCCATCGCACACCGGTCGTTGCCCGCCAGGACCGCCGTCGGCAGCGGCAGCCCGCGGTCGCGTTCGGCGAGCAGCAGCCGTCCGGTCTCGATGCCGGACTGCTCGGTGTGCTCACCGGGTACGACCCGGATCTCCGGCTCCAGTCCGTGCCGGCGCATCGCGGCCCGGTAGGAGCGCCGTCGCTCGGCCGAGCCGGGGCCCCGGCCGCCGTCGATGTGCACGATCCTGCGGTGGCCGAGTTCGACCAGGTAGTCCATGGCCTGCCGGACGCCCTTGCTCTCCGCGCTGTGCACGAAGTCCACCCGGGCCCGTGGCACCCGGCTGCTGACCGACACGGTCACGACACGCCGGCCGAGTTCGTCCAGGTAGCCGGGGTCCGCGTCCGGGCCGAGCAGGATCAGCGCCTCGCAGCGGTGCCCGAGCAGCGCCTCGACCGCCTTCTCCTCGCTGCGGCCCTCGGCGGCGGCGGAGAGCAGCACGTCGTAGCCGAGCCGCTCGGCCTCCGGGTAGATGCCCTCGATGAGGTCGGTGTGGAAGGTCTGGTGGACGGTGAACAGCACGCCGAGGGCGCGGCTGCGCCCGCGGGCCAGCAGCCGGGCCGCGCTGTCCGGGCGGTAACCGATCTCGTCGGCGACCCGCAGCACCCGCTCACGCGTCTCCTGGCTGGCCCCCGGCTGGTTGCGGAACACGATCGACACCAGCGCCCGGGAGACACCCGCCCTCTGCGCGACGTCGGCCATCGTCGGCCGCCGTCTGCCCGCCGCATCCACCTGTGCACCCGCCCTTCGCCGGAGCCCACCCTACGGGCTGACCCCGAACGCTCCCGGAAATCCCCCGGCAACAAGGTATTGACATGACATTCGGACAGGGGTCATCGTACTCGCACTAGAGCGCGCTAGTAGAGCGCGACAAAGGTCCGCCTCACGCGGCAGAGCCCCCTCCCCGAAGGACATGCCATGGCAACGGCGCCCTCCGCCCTCCGCACCACCGCCGGCAACCTGTGCCTCGGCTCGGCCCCCGACTCCTGGGGCATCTGGTTCCCCGAGGACGAGCACCAGGTGCCGTACACCCGCTTCCTCGACGAACTGGCGCAGGCCGGCTACGAGTGGCTCGAACTCGGCCCCTACGGCTACCTCCCCACCGACCCGCGCCGGCTCAAGGACGAACTCGACGCCCGCGGGCTCAAGGTCTCCGGCGGCACCGCGTTCGGCGCGCTGCACCGCCCCGAGGCCTGGGACGAGATGCTCGCCCACGTCCGCCAGGTCGCCACGCTGACCCAGGCCGCGGGCGCCCACCACCTGGTCCTCATCCCGCCCATGTACCGGGACGAGAAGACCGGCGCGTTCACCGAGTCGCCCGAGCTGACCGCCGAGCAGTGGGCGGGCTTCGGCAAGGCCGCCGACCGGCTGGGCCGGCTGCTCCTCGACGAGTACGACGTGCGCCTCGTCGTCCACCCGCACGCCGACAGCCACATCCAGACCCAGCCGGAGATCGAACGGCTGCTCGACGAGTCCGACGGCCGCTACACGAACCTGTGCCTGGACACCGGGCACGTGGCCTACGGCGGTGGTGACAACGTCGACCTGATCCGCCGCTTCGGCGAGCGCGTCGGCTACGTCCACATCAAGCAGATGGACCCGGCGGTCCTGGCCCAGGTCGCGGCCGAGAACCTCGGTTTCGGCGAGGCCGTGCAGCGGGGCGTGTGCGTCTCGCCGCCGGCCGGGGTGCCGAACCCCGCCGACGTGATCGCCGAGCTGGCCGGTCTCGACGCCGAACTGTTCGTGATCGTCGAGCAGGACCTGTACCCGTGCGCCCCCGAGGTGCCGCTGCCCATCGCCACCAGCACCCGTGAGTACCTGAACGGCCACGGGCTGTCCGGTACCCGGCGCCCCGCCCTCGACCGCTGAGGAGACGGCCCATGAACGTCAGCGACGACGCGCTCCAGGCCACCGCCCCCGCCACCGACCGGCCCTCCCCCGCGGTCTCCCGGCGGCTGCGGGTCATCACGCTCATCGCCACCTTCGGCGGACTGCTCTTCGGCTACGACACCGGCGTCATCAACGGCGCCCTGCCCTACATGAGCAAGGACCTCGGGCTGAACTCGGTCACCGAGGGCATGGTCACCAGCTCGCTGCTGCTGGGCGCCGCGCTCGGCGCGGTGGCCGGCGGCCGGCTGTCGGACGCGCGGGGCCGCCGGCGTACGATCCTCACCCTCGCAGTGCTGTTCTTCGTCGGCGCGCTGGGCGCCACCCTCGCGCCGACCACCGCGTTCATGATCGTCGCCCGGTTCGTGCTCGGCCTCGCGGTCGGCGGCGCGTCGGTGACCGTGCCGGTGTACCTGGCGGAGATCTCGCCCGCCGAGCGGCGCGGCGCGCTGGTCACCCGCAACGAACTGATGATCGTCAGCGGTCAGTTGCTCGCCTTCACCTCCAACGCCGTCATCGCGCACGTAGGCAGCGAGAGCGGCGGCATCTGGCGCTGGATGCTGGTGATCGCCACCGTCCCGGCCGTGGTGCTGTGGTTCGGCATGCTGGTGATGCCGGAGAGCCCGCGCTGGCTCGCCTCCAGGACCCGGTTCGGCGAGGCGCTGGAGGTACTGCGGCAGGTGCGGTCCGCGCAGCGCGCCGAGGCCGAGCTGGCCGAGGTGTCCGCGCTCGCGGTGCAGGAGGAGCAGGAGAAGCTCGGCGGCCGGCAGGACATGAGGACCACGCCGTGGCTGCGCAAGCTGATGTTCGTGGGCTTCGGCATCGCGATCGTCCAGCAGATCACCGGCGTCAACACGATCATGTACTACGGCACCCAGATCCTCTCGGACGCCGGCTTCGCCTCGGACACCGCGCTGACCGCGAACATCGCCAACGGTGTCATCTCGGTCCTCGCCACCTTCGTCGGCATCTGGCTCCTGGGGCGCGTCGACCGCCGGCCCATGCTGATGACCGGCCAGGTCGGCACCACCTTCGCCCTGCTCCTCATCGGCGTCTTCTCCCTGCTGCTGCCGGCCGGCGACGGCCGGGCCTACGCCGTGCTCGCCATGACCGTCACCTTCCTCGCCTTC
This sequence comes from Streptomyces sp. NPDC048278, assembly GCF_040652195.1. NCBI lineage: Bacteria > Bacillati > Actinomycetota > Actinomycetes > Kitasatosporales > Streptomycetaceae > Streptomyces > Streptomyces sp. NPDC048278. Next base: position 209,818 of record NZ_JBEZLP010000011.1, on the reverse strand, counting down.
CAGCAGGGCGCGATCTCCCCGGTGACCTGGCTGATGCTCTCCGAGATCTTCCCCATGCGGATGCGGGGCTTCGGGATGGGCGTCGCGGCCGTGGTGCTGTGGCTGACCAACTTCGTGATCGGCCTGGTCTTCCCGTCGCTGGTCGCCGCCATCGGGATCTCCAACACGTTCTTCCTCTTCGTCGTGGCGGGGATCCTCTCGCTCACCTTCGTGAAGCTCTACGTCCCCGAGACCAGGGGCCGCACCCTCGAAACCCTCGAAGCCGAGCTCCGCGCGCGCTTCTCCTGACCTCTTCGAAGGAAATACGACCATGAGCGTACGTATCGGCGTCATCGGCGCCGGCTGGATCGGCAACGAGCACATCCGGCGCCTCACCCACACCGTCACCGGGGCCCGGGTCACCGCGGTCACCGACATCGACCCGGCCCGCGCCGCCGGGGCCGCCGAGCCGGTCGGCGCCCGGGTGCTGCCCGACGGCGCGGCCGTGGTCGCCGCGGACGACGTGGACGCCGTACTTGTCACCTCCTGGGGCCCCACCCACGCCGAGCACGTGCTGAACGCGATCGCCGCCGGAAAGCCGGTCTTCTGCGAGAAGCCCCTCGCCACGACCGCGGAGGACTGCCTGCGCATCGTCGAGGCCGAACAGGCCCACGGCCGCCGCCTGGTCCAGGTCGGCTTCATGCGCCGCTACGACACCGGCTACCGCCAGATGAAGCAGGTCATCGACTCCGGCCGGATCGGCGAGCCGCTGATCGTGCACTGCGCCCACCGCAACCCCACCGTCCCGGAGTCCTACACCTCGGCGATGGCCGCGCTGGACACGGCGGTGCACGAGGTCGACGTGCTGCGCTGGCTCCTCGACGACGAGATCGTCTCCACCCAGGTGATCACCCCGCGCGCGACGAGCAAGCGGTTCACGCACCTGAAGGACCCGCAGATCATGCTCTTCGAGACCGCCAGGGGCGTCCGCATCGACCTCGAAGTCTTCGTCAACTGCCGGTACGGCTACGACATCCAGTGCGAGGCGGTGGGCGAGGAGGGCCTGGTCCGGCTGCCCGACCCGGCCGCGGTCGGCGTCCGTACCGCCGGACAGCACAGCACCGAGGTCCTCACCGACTGGGTGGGCCGCTTCCGCGACGCCTTCGACACCGAGTTCCGCGAGTGGATCGCCGACCTGGCGGCGGGCGAGGCGCCCACCGGCCCCTCGGCCTGGGACGGCTACGCCGCCACCGTCATCACCGCGGCGACCGTCGAGGCCCTGGAGTCGGGCACCGTCGTCGCCACCGACCTCAAGCCCCGACCGGCCTTCTACGGAGGCACCGCGTGAAGATCGCCCTCGACCCGTACATGTTCCGCGCCCTGCCGATCGACGACATGGTGCGCACGGTGGCCGAACTCGGCTACGAGTACATCGAGTTGTCGCCGCGCGACGACTTCATGCCGTTCTTCCTGCACCCGCGCGCGGACGACGGGCGGATCGCGGAGCTGAAGAACTCCCTGCGCACGCACGGCGTCCGGCTGTCGTCCGTCCTGCCGCTGTACAAGTGGTCGTCCCCGGACGAGACCGAGCGGCAGGCGGCCGTCCGCTACTGGAAGCGGATGATCGAGATCACGGCCGACCTGGGCTGCACCCTGATGAACAGCGAGTTCAACGGCCGCCCCGAGCGGGCCGCGGAGAGCGAGGCGGCCTTCTGGCGCTCTCTGGAGGAACTCCTCCCCCTCTTCGAGCGCGAGGGCATCGCCCTCAACCTGGAGGCCCACCCGGACGACTTCTGCGAGGAGAACACCCCCGCGGTCGACCTGGTCCGCGCGATCAACAAGCCGTGGGTGAACTACCTGTACTGCGCCCCGCACTCCTTCCACCTGTCGGGCGCCGACCCGACGGCGGACATCGCGGCGATGATGCGGTACGCCGGGGACAGGCTCCAGCACGTGCACATCGCGGACTCCTTCAACCACAAGGGCTCCAGCGGCCTGCGCTACATCCTCAACCCGCCCGGCACCAAGGCCCGTATCCACCAGCACCTGGACGTCGGCCAGGGCGAGGTCGACTGGGACGCGTTCTTCGGCACGCTGCGGGAGCTGGGCTTCGACGGGGTCGCCACCGCGTGTGTCTTCGCGTGGGAGGAACGGGCGCGGGAGTCCTCGGCGTTCATGCTGGACCGCATCAGGAAGGAGCTGGTGGCGTAGCGCTCCGCCGGAAGCCCCGGGACATGCCGTCAGTCGGCTGCGGCGTCGTCGTGGCTGGTCGCGCAGTTCCTCCCCCAGCCTTCGGCCGGGGGACCCCCAGCGCCCCTTTCGGGGCGCGGGTCAGGCGGGGCGCTGGTCAGGTGAGGGCGTCTGCGATCGACGTCAGCCAGGTGTCGACCGGGCCGGTCGTCAGGAAACCGCTGCCCGCGCCGGCGAGTTGGCCCGCGGCCGGGCGGAGGGCCGCCAGGCAGCGGCGCAGGGTCGGGCGGTCGTCGAGGGCCAGGGCGACGGCTGCCGCGATGCACCACAGGGCCTCCTGCACGAGGTCGGCGGGCGTCTCGGGCAGCTCGCGCAGGGCGGCGCGGGCTGTCCTCTCGTCGGCGGCGGCGAGGGCGAGGGCGGGGCGGAGCCAGGGGAGGTACGGTCCCCAGTCGGCGGCCGGGTCGACGGCGTCCCGGATGCCGTACGGCCGCCCGGCCAGGCGGAGGCAGAGCAGCGCGAGGGGAAGCAGCCCGTCGCGCACACCGGGCATGCCGGGCCCGTCGAGGAGCCGGCCAGCTTCGCGGTAGGCGGCCTCGGCTCCGCCCCCGCCGTGCGCGGCGAGGCGCAACGCCCGGTATCCCGCCGTGAACGCCCTTGCCAGCGGCAGTTCATGACGGTCCGCCAACCGGTCGGCCGCCGCTGCGTGTTCGTCGGCCGTCGTGAAGTCGGCGAGGGCGGCCCGGGCCTGGGTCCTGACCAGGTGGCCGAGCACCTCGTAGGTGACCAGGCCGTGCCGGGCGGCGAGGGCGACGAGTTCGGTGCCGACGGCGTCGCGGCGCGGGGCGAGGCCGGTGCGGGCGCAGGACTGCATGAAGACGCCGTTGAGGGCGAAGGCGAGCAGCGCCGGGTCGTCCAGGCGGCGGGCGAGGCGTTCGGCCTCGGTGGCGGCAGCCGCGGCGCGGACGGACCTGGTGCCGCGTGTCTCCAGGGCGACGGTGGCGAGCAGCCGGCAACGGGCCGCGTCCTGGGCCGGGGCGGCGGGGAGGAGGGCGAGCGCCCGTTCGGCGGCCCGGACGATGCGGTGGGCGGCCGTCTCGTCGTCGGACCGGGGCCAGACCGCGGGGACGTCGTAGGCGCCGATGACCCGGGCGGTGAGTTCAGGGTCGCCGGACTCCTCGGCCGCGGTGATCGCCGCGAGCCGGTGTTCGCGGGCGGCGGCCAGTCCGCCGGAGCCTGTCACCGCGAGCGTGCGCAGCAGCCCGACGGTCGATTCCAGCCGGACCCGGGCACCGGCGGCGACGTTGCGGTCGTACGCCTCGGCCGCCCGGGACCAGACCCGGGCGGCGCCGGTCTCCCGGGCGGCGGGGGCGTCCAGGCCGGGGTCCTGGGCGAGTACGTCGGCCTCCAGGCGGCGCAGTGCCCGGCCCGGGTCGACGCCCAGCCGCCCGGCGAGGGTCGCGCGGGCCCGGCGCAGCACGGCGAGGGCGTCGCCCTGGCGGCCGGTCCGGTAGAGGGCGAGCGCCAGCAGCCGCCAGGCCTCCTCGCGCCACGGGTGGCCGGCGAGGTGGGCGTCCAGGTCGGGCACCGCCTCGGCCGCCCGGTCCGCCGCCAGCAGCGCCTCGGCCCGCTGCTCCACGGCCCGCAGCCGCAGCTCGGCGAGGCGGGCCCGCTCGCCCCCGCACCACGGCTCGTCCGCGAACTCGGCGTAGGCGGGTCCCCGCCACAGCTCCAGCGCCTCCCGCAGCAGGTGCGCGGCGCGCGCGGGCTCCTCCTGCGCGGCGGCCTGCACGGCCTGCTCGAACCGCCAGGCGTCGACCGTCTCCGCGCGCAGGGCGTAGCCGGGGCCGTCGGTGACGAGGAGCCGGGCGGGGGCGCGGGGCGGCCGGTCGGGTTCGAGGACCCGCCGCAGGTCGCCCACGAAGGTGCGGATCGCGCCGACGGCGGCGGGCGGCGGCTCCTCCCAGAGGTCGGCGACCAGCCGGGCGACGGGCACCACGCGCCTGCGGGCGACGAGCAGCCGGGCCAGTACGGCGCGGTGCCGGGGGCCCTTCAGAGCGAGCGGGAGGCCGGCCCGCCCGGCCGTCACGGGTCCGAGCACCCCGAAGGCGACCTGGTCGATCCTCACCCGCCCACCGTACGTGCCGTACGCGCTGCTGATCGGCTGCTGATCCGGGGGCGGGAGCCTCGGCACATGAACATCCCCGGTACGGACACCCTCAGTACGCACATCCCCGGTTTCCGGCAGCACCGCGTCCCGGTCGCGGACGGCGTCGCCCTGCACGCGGCCGTCGGCGGCACCGGCAGCCCGGTGGTCCTGCTGCACGGTTTCCCCCAGACCCACCTGATGTGGCGGCATGTGGCCGCCGGCCTCGCGGACGGACACACCGTGATCTGTCCCGACCTGCGCGGATACGGCGCCAGCGACAAACCGGCCGACGCGGACGGGACGTCGTACGCGAAGCGGACCATGGCCGCCGACGTCGTGGCGCTCGCCCGGGCGCTCGGGCACGAGCGGTTCGCGCTGGCCGGGCACGACCGGGGCGCGCTGGTCGCCTTCCGGGCCGGGCTCGACCATCCGGACGCGGTCACGCACCTGGCACTGCTGGACGTGCTGCCCACCCTGGACATGTGGGAGGTGCTGCACGGCGCCACGGCCGCCGTCGCCTTCCATCTGTACCTGATGGCGCAACCGCCCGGCCTGCCCGAGGAGTTGATCGGAGCCGCCCCGGACCTGTTCTTCGGCCACTTCCTCGACCTGTGGACGCGTGACCCGGGGGCGATCCCGGCCGGCGTCCGCGCCGCCTATCTCGCGGCCTGTCGGGCGGCGGTGCCCTCGATCGTGGCCGACTACCGGGCCTCGGCCGGTGTCGACGCCGAGCACGACCGGGTCGACCGGACCGCCGGGAACGTGCTGCGCATGCCGGTGACCGTCCTCCAGCAGGACTGGGGCGCCGCCCTCGGCTACGACGCGGTGGCGCTCTGGCGGGCCTGGGCACCGGATCTGGAGCACCGCACGGTGGACTGCGGGCACTTCATGGCGGAGGAGGCGCCGGACGAGGTGGGTGCGGCGCTGCGGAAGCTGCTGGGCCGCTGACGGAGGCCTGCTGCGGCCGGAGACGGCCGGCGGTCCGGCACCGCTGGGGCGCCGGACCGCCCGGGGACGCGGCTCAGGCCTTGGCCTTGGCGAGGGTGATGTCCTGCCGGCTGACGGCGTGGAAGGACGGCAGCGGCAGGCCGCCCGTGTTGCGCAGCTCCAGGATCGTGGCCTCGACGTTGGCCGCGCCGGGCTTCAGCTTCTCCGAGGCGACCTCGCCGGTGTTCTCCCAGTGGTGCTCGGCGCCGTCGCACACGGCCTGGGTGCCGCCGATGCCGTGCCGGAAGTTCGGGGAGTCCTGGCTGAGCGAGGCGCTGATGAACACCGGTCCGGTGGCGTCGGTGCAGGTGTAGGTGCCGGACAGGGTGACGGTGCCGTCGGCGGCGAGACGGCCGGTGGCGTCGACGGTGACGGACTCGGTGGGGGCGCTCGCCGGGGCGGCGGTGGCGGGGGCGACGGCGGCGCAGAGCAGGGCGGCGGAACCGAGGGCCGCAGCGAGGGCGGGGCGTACAGGCATGGTTTCCTTCCCGGAAAACGGGGTGGGGGGTATGCCCTGGATACCGGGCGACCGGGCACGGGAGCGTGACCGTCACCCCTTCGGTGGCGCGTCCCACGGCGGTGTCCGTGTCCCGGCGGCGCGGCGACCGTCGTGACGGCGTCCGAAGGTTGTCCGCGTGTTGTCACAGGTCGCGGCAGGAGGTTCCCCCGCGTTCACGGCAGGAGCATGGTCTGGTCATGCCGGTCGGCGACCGTGCCGGAGGCAGACCCGTGGAGGTGCGCCATGTGTTCCCACCAGTCCCCCAGCGCGACGGCCGACCGCGGCCTGGCGCACATCGTCGCCGCCCGCCCGGAGCAGGGCTGGACCCTGCTGTGCGACGGGGCGATCGTCTTCGACGACACCGGCGAGCTGCACGCCGACGGCAGCGTGGTCCCGCCGCACCGCGGCCCGGCCGAGCGCCTCGTCGCCGCCGCCTGAGCAGGCCCCCGGCAACCGGCGCGCGGCATCCGGGACGGGCCCCGGAATCCTGACTCTCATTCAGCCGTGCACCGAAGGTGACCAGCAGCGATGCCGGGGACCTAAAATGATCAACGTGCCCGAGCAACACGCCCCGAGGTCCCTCATCGTCACGCTCTACGGCGCGTACGGCCGCTTCCTGCCCGGCCCGGTGCCCGTCGCCGAGCTGATCAGACTGCTGGCCGCCGTGGGCGTGGACGCCCCGTCCGTCCGTTCGTCGGTGTCCCGGCTGAAACGGCGCGGGCTGCTGGCACCGGCCAGGACCGCGCAGGGCGCCGCCGGGTACGAGCTCTCCGCGGAGGCACGGCAGCTGCTCGACGACGGCGACCGCCGGGTGTACGCCTCCGCTCCGCCGCAGGACGAGGGCTGGGTGCTCGCGGTGTTCTCGGTGCCCGAGTCGGAGCGGCAGAAGCGGCACGTGCTCCGCTCCCGGCTGGCCGGGCTCGGCTTCGGCACGGCCGCGCCGGGCGTGTGGATCGCCCCGGCCCGGCTGTTCGAGGAGACCAGGCACACCCTGTCCCGGCTCGGCCTCGACCCGTACGTGGACTTCTTCCGCGGCGACCATCTCGGCTTCCAGCCCACCACCGAGGCGGTCGCCCGCTGGTGGGACCTGACGGCGATCGCCAAGGCCCACGAGCAGTTCCTCGACGCCCACGAGCCGGTGCTGCGCGACTGGGAGCACCGCGCCGACACCCCGCCCGAGGACGCCTACCGCGACTATCTCCGCGCCCTCGACACCTGGCGCCACCTGCCGTACACCGACCCCGGGCTGCCGACGGACCTGCTGCCGGCCGACTGGCCGGGCATCCGCTCGGCCGCCGTCTTCGCGGCACTGCACGAGCGGCTGCGGGACGCGGGGGGCGCCTTCGCCGGGCTGTGAAAAACCGTGTGCCCTGTGAACGAAACCCTTTCTGTGAAATGTTCATCGCAGGGGCTCGTGACCTCTTGCGTACCAGGAGTCACTCAGTTAAACCTCAGGTTCCTTAACCACTCCTCTCAGACTTCTTACCTACTCTTCGACGGGTCGTACGCGAGTTCGCCGAGAAGGTAAGGAAGAGGTCTGTTGCGCATGACCACCACGCCAAGGGCTCAGGGAGCCACGGTCTGGCTGACGGGGCTGCCGAGTGCGGGCAAGACGACGATCGCCCGGCTTCTCGGTGACCGGCTCAAGGCCGAGGGACATCGCGTGGAGGTCCTCGACGGCGACGAGATACGCCGCTTCCTCTCGGCCGGCCTCGGCTTCTCCCGGGCGGACCGCAACACCAATGTGCAGCGCATCGGCCTGGTCTCCGAGGTGCTCGCGCGCAACGGCGTGCTCTCCGTCGTCCCGGTCATCGCCCCCTACGCCGACAGCCGCGAGGCGGTCCGCACCCGGCACGAGAAGAGCGGGACGCCGTACCTGGAGGTGCATGTGGCGACCCCGGTCGAGGTGTGCAGCGAGCGGGACGTGAAGGGCCTGTACGCCAGGCAGGCCGCGGGGCAGCTGACCGGGCTGACCGGCGTCGACGACCCGTACGAGCCGCCCGTCGACCCGGCGCTGGTGCTGCACACCCAGCAGCAGACCCCGCAGGAGTCGGCGGACGCGGTGCACGCGCTGCTGGCGGAGCGGGGGCTGGCATGAGCACCTTCACGCTGTCGCACCTGGACGCGCTGGAGTCCGAGGCGGTCCACATCTTCCGCGAGGTCGCGGGCGAGTTCGAACGGCCGGTGATCCTGTTCTCCGGTGGCAAGGACTCCATCGTCATGCTCCACCTCGCCCTGAAGGCGTTCGCCCCCGCCGCGATCCCCTTCTCCCTGCTGCATGTGGACACCGGACACAACTTCCCCGAAGTCCTGGAGTACCGGGACCGTGTGGTCGCCGCACATGGGCTGCGCCTCCATGTGGCCTCCGTACAGGACTACATCGACCGCGGTGTGCTCCGCGAACGCCCCGACGGCACCCGCAACCCGCTCCAGACCCTCCCGCTCACCGAGAAGATCCAGAGCGAGAAGTTCGACGCGGTCTTCGGCGGTGGCCGTCGCGACGAGGAGAAGGCCCGCGCGAAAGAACGCGTCTTCTCCCTGCGCGACGAGTTCTCCCAGTGGGACCCGCGGCGCCAGCGGCCCGAGCTGTGGAACCTGTACAACGGCCGCCACGCCCCCGGCGAGCACGTCCGCGTCTTCCCCCTGTCCAACTGGACCGAACTCGACGTCTGGCAGTACATCTCCCGCGAGGAGATCGAACTCCCCGAGATCTACTACGCCCACCACCGCGAGGTCTTCCTGCGCGGCGGGATGTGGCTGACGGCCGGCGAGTGGGGCGGGCCGCGGGAGAACGAGACCGTGGAGAAGCGGCGGGTCCGCTACCGGACCGTCGGTGACATGTCCTGCACCGGCGCGGTCGACTCCGACGCCGACAGCATCGAGAAGGTGATCGCCGAGATCGCCGCCTCCCGGCTCACCGAGCGCGGCGCCACCCGCGCCGACGACAAGCTCTCCGAGGCCGCGATGGAAGACCGCAAGCGCGAGGGGTACTTCTAAGCATGAGCACGACCATCGACACCCTGCGGTTCGCGACCGCCGGCTCGGTCGACGACGGCAAGTCCACCCTGGTCGGACGGCTGCTGCACGACTCCAAGTCGGTCCTCGCCGACCAGCTGGAGGCCGTCGAGCAGGCCTCCCTCAACCGCGGCCAGGACACCCCCGACCTGGCCCTGCTCACCGACGGACTGCGCGCCGAGCGCGAGCAGGGCATCACCATCGACGTGGCCTACCGCTACTTCGCCACCCCGAAGCGCCGGTTCATCCTCGCCGACACCCCGGGCCACGTGCAGTACACCCGCAACATGGTGACCGGCGCCTCCACCGCCGAACTGGCGATCATCCTGGTCGACGCCCGCAACGGGGTGGTCGAGCAGACCCGCCGGCACGCGGCCGTGGCCGCCCTGCTGCGCGTCCCGCACGTCGTCCTCGCCGTCAACAAGATGGACCTGGTCGGCTACGAGCGCGCCGAGTTCGAGCGGATCGTCGCCGACTTCACCGCCCAGACCGCCGAACTGGGACTCCCCGAGGTCACCGCGATCCCGGTCTCGGCGCTGGTGGGCGACAACGTCGTCGACCGTTCCGCGCACATGGACTGGTACGACGGCCCGGCGCTCCTGGAGTTCCTGGAGAACGTCCCGGTGGCCGCGGACGCCGCCGACGCCCCGGCCCGCTTCCCGGTCCAGTACGTCATCCGGCACGGCGACGTCCGTCACTACGCGGGCCAGCTGGTCTCGGGCTCGCTGCGGGTCGGCGACCGGGTCACCGTCCACCCGTCCGGCGAGACCTCCCAGATCGCGGCGATCGACGTGCTCGGGGCTGGCACCGAGGCGGCCCATGCCCCGCAGTCCATCGGGGTGCGCCTGGCCGACCAGCGGGACGTCTCCCGCGGCGACATGATCACCGCGGGCCCGGAGGCGCCGGTGCTCACCCAGAACGTGACGGCGGCCGTGTGCCACCTGGCCGACCGGCCGCTCCGGGTCGGCGACCGGGTCCTGCTCAAGCACGCCACCCGGACCGTCAAGGCGATCGTCCGGGACCTGGGCGGCGCGACCGCGCTGACCGCCAACGACCTGGGCCGGATCACCCTGCGCAGCGCCGAGCCGCTGCCGCTGGACGCCTACGCGGTCTCCCGCCGTACCGGCGCGTTCATCCTGATCGACCCGGCGGACGGCGCGACGCTGACCGCGGGAATGGTCGAGTTCGACTGATCGCCCGCTCCCTCCTGCCGCGGAAGAGCCCCCGGATTCCGGGGGCTCTTCCGTATGTACCGCGTCACAAGGTCACGGCGCGTCAATAACGCGGTAACAGCCGAGCCGGATGTGCGAGACGGGCCCTCGGGCGGGGTAAGCCACCCGTTACCGGGACGAAGGTCCCGTCAGGGGGGCGCCGACAGCGTCCGGGACGGGACCCGTACCATTCCTACAGTTGAAAGCAGGACAAGCAGTGATCGCCTGCGCCATGAACGGAATCGCCGTGTACGAACCACCTTCCGCCGCCTCCTGGCGTATCGCGCTGCCGCACACCGTCGCGGCCGTGCCGGTCGCCCGTGCCCTGGTGCGCTCGGCGATGGAGGAGGCCGAGCACGCGCCCGACGCCGACACCGCCGAACTGCTCACGGCGGAACTGGTCGCCAACGCCGTGGAGCACACCGCCGGCAAGGGCCCGATAGAGCTGGTCGTCGAGATGGTGCCGGGGGGCTGCAAGGTCGAGGTGCACGACCCGGACCCGGCGCCGCCCGGCCATCTCACCCGTCCGGTGATCGAGGAACCCGACCCCATGCAGGAGGGCGGGCGCGGCCTGCTGCTGATCCGCGCCCTCAGCTCGTCCTGCGGGCACCGCCCCACCGAGTCCGGCAAGGCGGTGTGGTTCAGGCTTCCTGTAGTACCGCGTCAGTGGCGTCCGGCGTAACGACCGCCGAACCGGCCAGCATGGAGTTCCGGCGCCCGTAGCCGACGTAGACCAGCAGGCCCACGGCCAGGAAGACGGCGAACTGGATCCAGGTCGTCCACCCGGTCTCGTACATCAGATAGAGACAGAAGCCCACGCCCAGCAGCGGGGCGACCGGGTAGAGCGGCACCCGGAAGGTGCGGGCGAGGGCCGGTTCGCGGCGGCGCAGGGCGATCACCGCGATGTTCACCACGGCCATGATCGCGAGGGTGCCGATGGTGCACAGGTTCATCACCGCGTCCAGCGAGGCGAAGGCCGCCGGAAGGGCGAAGACGGCCGCGACGATCAGGGTGCCGGCCACCGGGGTGGCGGTCTTCGGGGAGACCTTCTCGAAGACGCGCGGGATCAGGCCGTCCCGGGACATGGACATGAGGATGCGGGTCTGGCCGTACATCACCGCGAGGACGACCGAGGCGATGGCGACGACCGCGCCGAAGGCGACCACACCGCCGCCGACGGTGGACCCGGTGACCTGGTTGACGACGTAGGACAGGGCGGCGGGACGGCCCGCGACCTGACCGCCGCCGATGGCGCCGATCGCGGCCAGCGCGACCGCGCAGTACAGCAGCGTGACCACGCCCATGCAGACCAGGATCGCGACCGGGATGTCCCGGCGCGGGTTCTTGGCCTCCTCGCCGGCCGTGGTGATCGCGTCGAAGCCGATGTACGAGAAGAACGCGGCCGTGGTGCCCGCGCCGATGCCGCCGAGCCCGGCCGGCGAGAACGGGACGAGGTTGCCGTCCTTGAACGCGCTGAAGCCGATCGCGCAGAACGCGAGCAGGACGACCAGCTTCACGGCGGCCATCGCGGCGGTGGCCCTGGCGCTCTCCCGGACCCCGCGCACCAGCAGGACGGCGGCCATCGCGATGACGACCACGGCGGGGAGGTTCACGAGCCCGCCGTCGCCGGGGCCCGCGGACAGGGCGTGCGGGAGCTGCACGCCGGTGAGGCTGTGCAGCAGCTCGTTGACGTACTGGCTCCAGCCGACCGCGACGGCCGAGATCGAGATGCCGTACTCCAGGAGCAGGCACCAGCCGACCAGGAACGCGGTGGACTCGCCGAGTCCGGCGTAGGCGAAGGAGTACGACGATCCGGAGACCGGGATCGCGCCGCCCAGCTCGGCGAAGGAGAGGGCGGTGAAGACGCAGGTGACCGCGGCGAGCACGAAGGAGACGACGACGGCGGGACCTGCCTGGGCGACCGAGTCGGAGAGGCCGACGAAGATGCCGGTGCCGACGATCGCGCCGATGCCGAAGCAGATCAGCTGGAAGAGGCCCATGGTGCGGCGGAGGCCGTGGCCCTCCCGGTCGGCGCCGGATTCGGCCACCAGGAGGTGCGGGGACTTGATGCGGGGCATGCGGGTGGTGCTCGTTTCTGGTGGTGCGGGTGCGATCCGGGGTCGGTCGCGGCGGCGGCTCGGCCGAGGGGTGGTGCCGGGCCGCCGCACAGCATAGGGGCAATGAACCGCGCTGGTCAGGCGCTGGTCGGGCGCGGGTCGGGCGCCGGTCGGGCGAGGGTGGCCACCAGGACCGCCTTGATGGTGTGCATCCGGTTCTCGGCCTCGTCGAAGACGACCGAGTGCTCGGACTCGAACACCTCGTCGGTGACTTCCAGTTCGGTCAGCCCGTGCCGCTCGTGGATCTCGCGGCCGACGACGGTGCCGAGGTCGTGGAAGGCCGGCAGGCAGTGCAGGAACTTGACGTCGGCGTTGCCGGTGGCGCGCAGCACGTCCATGGTGACGGCGTACGGCCCGAGCAGCGCGATGCGCTCGTCCCAGACCTCCTTGGGCTCGCCCATCGACACCCAGACGTCGGTGGCCACGAAGTCCGCGCCGCGCACGCCCTCCTTCACGTCCTCGGTGAGCGTGATCCGGGCGCCGGACGCGTCGGCGAGCTGCCGGGCCAGCTCGACGATCGTGTCGTCCGGCCACAGCAGCCGGGGCGCGACGATCCGGACGTCCATGCCGAGCAGGGCGCCGGTGACGAGGTAGGAGTTGCCCATGTTGTACCGGGCGTCGCCGAGGTAGGCGAAGGCGATGGCGTCGAGCGGCTTGTCGCTGTGCTCGGTCATGGTGAGCACGTCGGCGAGCATCTGGGTGGGGTGCCATTCGTCGGTGAGCCCGTTGTAGACGGGCACCCCGGCGAACGCGGCCAGCTCCTCGACGACGCCCTGGCCGTGCCCGCGGTACTCGATCGCGTCGTACATCCGGCCGAGCACCCGGGCGGTGTCCTTCACCGACTCCTTGTGCCCGAGCTGCGAACCGGCCGGGTCGAGGTAGGTGGTGGCGGCGCCCTGGTCGGCGGCGGCGACCTCGAAGGCGCAGCGGGTGCGGGTGGAGGTCTTCGCGAAGACCAGCGCGATGTTCTTTCCGCGCAGGTACTGCGTCTCGGCCCCGGCCTTCTTGGCCGCCTTCAGCTCGGCGGCCAGCTCGACCAGCCCGCGGAACTCCTCCTGGGTGAAGTCCAGCTCCTTGAGGAAGTGGCGGCCGGCGAGGGCGGTCGGGACAGTCGCCATGGGGCGCTCCAGCGGTCGGGTCGGCTTCGGGGACTTTGGAAGTCTATACGATGTTCCACATTTCTATACAGGCCCGTCGGGTCACCCCGCGAGGTCGGCCCCGCCCGGGCCGCGAGATCCCGGGGAGCGAACCGGGGCGGGGAAAAGCGTCCTACGCGGCGCTCCTCACACCGCGTCCCGTTCCACCGGGCAGCTCATGCACCGCGGGCCGCCCCTCCCCCGCCCCAGTTCGCTCCCCGGGATCTCGATCACCTCGATGCCCTGCTTGCGCAGGTGGGTGTTGGTGGTGGAGTTGCGTTCGTAGGCGACGACGACGCCGGGTTCGACGGCGAGGACGTTGCAGCCGTCGTCCCACTGTTCGCGTTCGGCCGCGTGCACGTCCTGGGTGGCGGTCAGGACGCGGATCTCGCTGAGGCCGAGGGCGGCGGCGATCGCCCGGTGCATGTGCTCCGGCGGATGGTCGGTGACCTTGAGCTCCTTCTCGCCGGTGCCCGGTTCGATGGTGTACGAGCGAAGCATGCCGAGGCCGGCGTACTGGGTGAAGGTGTCGCCGTCGACCATGGTCATCACGGTGTCGAGGTGCATGAAGGCGCGCCGTTTCGGCATGTCGAGCGCGACGATGGTCCGCGCCGAGCCGGCCGCGAACAGCTTGTGCGCGAGCATCTCGACGGCCTGCGGGGTGGTGCGTTCGCTCATGCCGATCAGGACCGCGCCGTTGCCGATCACCAGGACGTCGCCGCCCTCGATGGTGGAGGGGTAGGCGGCCTGCCCCTCCGACCACACGTGGAACGTTTCGCCACGGAAGAGGGGGTGGTGCCGGTAGATCGCCTCGAAGTGCACGGTCTCGCGCTGCCGGGCGGGCCAGCGCATGGCGTTGATGGAGACACCGTCGTAGACCCAGGCGGAGGTGTCGCGGGTGAAGAGGTGGTTGGGGAGCGGTTCGAGGAGGAAGTCGTCGAGGTCCATGGCGTGGAAGCGGACCGAGGTGGGCTCCGCGTGCGCGTCCAGGAACTCCCGTTTGGTCATGCCGCCGACCAGCGCCTCGGCGAGTTCGGCCGCGGGGAGTTCCTCGAAGGCGGCGCGCAGGTGGTCGGTGGCGAGCGGGCCGTACTCCTTCTCGTCGAAGACGCGGTCCAGGACGAGGGTGCGGGCGGCCTCGATCGCCAGTGCCTCTTCGAGCAGGTCGCCGAAGAGATGGACGGCGACCCCGCGGTCGCGCAGCACGTCGGCGAACCCGTCGTGCTCGGCCCGGGCCCGGCGCACCCAGAGGACGTCGTCGAAGAGGAGGGCGTCCTTGTTGCTCGGGGTGAGCCTTTTGAGCTCCAGATCCGGCCGGTGCAGGATGACGCGGCGCAGCCGCCCGGCCTCGGAGTCGACGTGGAATCCCATGCCTCCATCCTGACCATCGGCGACCGTCTTCACCCCCTGCTCGACCGAATCTTGTTCTCGTCCCCTTGACGACAAACAGCGTCCAAGATTATGGTCATCATGACTCTTAAAGCGAGGGGGCGGATCCGATGGCCGACATCACCCGACGCCTGGGCTGGCGCCATCTGCGCGGCGCGCCGACGGCGCACGTCAGACACCACCGGGGCGACAAGCTGCTGCACGACGGGCCGGGGCTCAGCTTCTGGTACCGGGCGCTCACCGCGGCGATCTCCGAGATCCCGGTCGACGACCGTGAACTGGCGATGACGTTCCACGCCCGTACGGCCGACTTCCAGGACGTGGCGGTCCAGGCGACCGTCACCTACCGCGTCGGCGACCCGGCCGTCGCGGCGGCCCGCCTGGACTTCTCCGTCGACCCGGACACCGGTGTCTGGCGCGGCACCCCGCTCGAACAGCTGGGCACCCTGCTCACGGAGACGGCCCAGCAGCACGCGCTGGACGCGCTGGCCCGCACCCCGCTGGCGGAGACGCTGGTGGACGGGGTCGCGGTGGTCCGGGAGCGGATCGCGGCCGGCCTGGCCGCGGAACCGCGGCTGCCCGCCACCGGCATCGAGGTGGTGGCCGTCCGCGTGATGGCGCTGCGGCCGGAGCCCGAGGTGGAGCGCGCGCTGCGCACCCCGGCCCGCGAGCAGATCCAGCAGGAGGCGGACCGGGCGACGTACGAGCGGCGCGCGGTGGCCGTCGAGCGCGAGCGGGCGATCGCCGAGAACGAGCTGGCGAGCCAGATCGAACTGGCCCGCCGCGAGGAGCAGCTGGTCGAACAGCGGGGCACCAACGCGCGGCGCGAGGCGGAGGAGCACGCGGCGGCGGACGCGGTGCGCGCACAGGCGGAGGCGGCCCGGACGGTGAAGCTGGCCGAGGCGGAGGCGGCCAAGTCCCTGCGGCTCGCGGAGGCGGAGGCGGCCAGGTCCGTACAGCTGGCGGACGCCGAGGCGGCACGCACGGTACGGCTGGCGGAGGCGGAGGCGGCCCGCTCGGCGAAGCTGGGCGAGGCGGAGGCGGCCCGAGCGGTCACCCTGGCGCGGGCCGAGGCCGCGGGGGCGCGGGAGCTCGGCGAGGCGCGGGCCGCGGCGCAGGCGGCCTGGCTGCGGGTGCACGGCGAGGCGGACGTGGCCACGCTGCACGCCCTCACCGGCGCCCGGCTCGCCGAGAACCTGCCGCGCATCGACAGTGTGACCGTGTCGCCGGACGTGCTGACCGGGCTCCTCGCCAAGCTGGGCGGGGAGCGGGAGTGAGCCTCGCGCCGCGGGCCGTGCTGGTCCACCGGACCACGGAGTACGAGGAGTTGGTGGCCCGGCACGGCACCCACGGCCAGGCCGCCTTCTTCCTCGCCTCCCGGGGCCGGGACATGGCCGAGGTCGCCGAACGCCACCGGCGCACCCGGCGGGCGCTCGCCGAGGTGACCTCGGCGGTGCCGCTGGCCTGGCGCCAGGCCCGGGTCGAACGGGCCGACCTGGACCGCTTCCTGTTCGCGCCCGAGGACGTGGTCGTGGTGGTCGGCCAGGACGGGCTGGTGGCGAACGTCGCCAAGTACCTGGACGGCCAGCCGGTGATCGGCGTCGACACCGACCCCGGCCGCAACCCGGGGGTCCTGGTACGGCACCGCCCGGAGCAGGCGCGCGTGCTGCTGGCCTCGGTGGGCGCCACGGCCACGGGCGCCGACGAGCTGACGATGGTCGAGGCGGTCGCCGACGACACCCAACGGCTCGTGGCGCTCAACGAGATCTACCTCGGTACCGCCGGTCATCAGACCGCCCGATACCGCCTGGGCCTCGAGAACGACGGGGGTGTCGTCGAGGCCCAGGCCTCCTCCGGGGTGCTGGTGGGCACCGGCACCGGGGCCACCGGCTGGCTGCGCTCGGTCTGGCAGGAGCGCGGCGCCCGGCTCCCGCTGCCGGCCCCCACGGAGGACCGCCTCCTCTGGTTCGTCCGGGAGGCCTGGCCCTCACCGGCGACCGGGACCTCCCTCGTCGCCGGCGAGCTGACGGCCTCGGCATCCCTGACCCTCACGGTCGAGTCCGACCGCCTCATCGCCTTCGGCGACGGCATCGAGACCGACGCCCTGGAGCTGACCTGGGGGCAGACGATCCGGGTGGGGACCTGCGGAAGGCGGCTGCGGCTGGTGGGGTGAGGGTCAGCTGCGCGTCAGCGGTTGGAGAAGTTCTGGACGGGCCAGCATGCGACGGGCGTGGCGACCGGGTTCGACGGCGGCGTGAGCGACGATCCAGCCGGCGAGGGCGTGCGGTTCCCCGGGGGCGGCGGCCAGAGCATCGGCATACCCGGCCAGCGCGGCGGCCGGGTTGCCGGCAGCGAGGTGTTCGTCGGCGGTGCGCGGAGCCTCGGGCAGGGTGGCGAATGCGTAGGTGCGCACGTCCGGCCACGAGACACGGCCGGGGCGCAGCGGCGGGGTGTCGGGGGTGTGCGCGTCGTCAGCGACCGGAACCACGTTGTGCAGCCGCCACTCGGTGCGGTGCAGCGCGGCGGCGATACGGGCCCGGCCCACGGCTGCCGGCGGGACCGTCTCCCGCAGCCAGCCGTCAAGGGTGCGGGCGAGCCCGGACACCATGGACCGGCCTTGTGCGGTGAGCCGGCCGCTCCTCAGCAGGGTGCGCACGACGAGTCTGCTCTGCAGGCGTCTCAGCGCGAAGTGGTAGCCGGCCTCCTCGGCCGCCCGGCTGTCCGGCGCGTCGGCCAGCCGGTCCCGCCAGAATCCCGCGACGCCGGTGAAGGCGTATGCGCCGTGCAACAGTCCGGTGAGGTGGCGCGGGTCGGCCCGCCATGGGGCGTAGTACCGCTCGGCCCGGTCGTCGTCGAGCAGCCGGAACAGGTGCAGGAGGGCGGCCAGCTTGCTGTGCTGGAACTCGTGCACGAGTGTCTCGGCGAGGGCGAACTCGGAGGAGGGCCGGGCGATGACCATGGCACCGAAGGCGTCCCCGCTGGAGGCGGAAATCTGGACGGTCCGCGGGGCGGGGGGCAGCACAGCGGTACGGCCCCAGGGGACGACGGCACGAATGACCGCGGGGTCGACGCGTCCTGGCCCGGTACGCATCAAGCCGCTTCCGTCCCGCCCCGCGAGCACCGCGACCGCCGCCTCGAACAGCCGCTGCCAGGCCGCCGCCTCTGCGTCTTCCAGACGGGCAGGTGCAATGGGGCCGTCGAGGTCTCGGTAGGGGTCGAGGTCGTCGAGAGGAATGGCGACGGGGCCTGCAGGAGTGAAGTGGGTCAGGGTCCGCAGGGGAAACCACGATACGGGCGGGCCAGGAGGACCGGGGGCGACGTCGGGGTGTTCGGCCCGGACGGCGTCGCCACGCAGCGGCGCCGTTGTCGGACGGAGCGCCCGAGACGTGACGGGGCCGGACCACACCCCGTCCGGGTCCGAGTCGACATCGCATCGTGTTTCGACGATCCTCAACTCCCCCTTGTCCGCAAGAGCGTGGCCGACGGCGAACCCGGGCCGTGTCTCCGGCACCCTGGCCAGTCCCAGACCCGGCAGGTGCGTCATGCCGTCGGTGAGCGGTACCCACAGGTCAGCCCTGATTCCGGCAATCAGAGACGCCGAGACGGCAAGAGAGCACAGGTGACCAGCGTCCACCCACACCGGCGGCCCCGTCGCGGTGCCGTGCAGCCGGCGCAGCAGATGTGCGATCCAGCCACCGGTCGCCGGAGCGAGCAGCAGCCGGTCGACCGGCCCCGGTGCCGCTTCGGCCGCCTCTTTCAGGACACGCCACGCCTCGGCGACCGGGGTCAGCGGTGTGGACAACGGGCCGAGGCGCTCCAAGAGGGTCCGTAGGAGGAACAACCGCCGAGACCGCTCCGCCCGTTCGAGGAATGCGACGGCCTCGGCGGAGCCTCCTCCGGAGGCCACCTCTGCGAACAGTTCGTCGGGCATGCGGAACGGGACATGTCGCTGCGCACCGGTCATGGGCGGGACCTCCGTCGCGGATGCGGGCATGCTTGGGCCCAGCGGGACCCGAGAAACCAAGCCTGCCTGGGCTCTGCCGTCCGAGAGCGGCGGCTACTCGGCCCGGGCGCCCTCGCCGCCGCCCCGGATGCCGCCGCGGGCACGCAACACCTCTCCGAGAAGACGGCTGGCAGGGCGAAGAGGAGCCAGTTCGTCCACATCGGTCAGGGGAAGATCTGCGACGTCGACCAGGTCCGACTCCCAGCCATAGGGGGGTGCATCGGTTGTCGGCTCACGGGCGGTGACTTCGGCGTGCTGTGCGGGCGGCCGGTCCAAGATGTTCCCCCTTCTCACACGGTGGCACGCGATGCCCCGTGTCCTTTTCCATGATGGCCATTCCGGCCCAGGTCGAAAACCGTACGATCACGCCACTCGATCATTTCCGATCCCTGAGTCGCCTCGCCCAGGCCGCGAAAGCACCGATCGCTGCCTCGAGTTCGCTTTTGCGCCCCGGGTCGTCATCAACCGACACCACCGCGTCGAAAAGATCGTCCAGTGCCTCAGGGTGATGCCGGGCGAGCGAATTGAGGATGCCCGTGACATCCGTGCGTGCCTTGGTGTGACGGGGAAGCGTCGCGGTGACATGAGGTGCCATGACGGCGATGACGGTCTGGCGTTCGGTGGGATCAGCCATCAACGGATAGGCGAGGAGGGCCTCAACCACGCGCTGCAGCGGCGATATCGGACGCCGTTCGGCGGCCTGGGCCGGAGCCGGGACGTCGGCGGACATGACCTCGGTGCGTTCAGGACTGCGCAGCCGGATGTCTGGATACTGCAGAGTACGTCCCGCTTCCTTGAGGGCCTCGATACCCGCACGTACGGCCGGAAACAGTTCCTCCGGATCGGGTGGTGCGGGCAGGACGTCGGCACGGTCGGCAAGCAGGCCGAGCAGCACGTCGGAGAAGAGCCCCGTGCCGCGGTCCGGATCGTTTGCCGCGGTCCGCCCACGTCCCGCGGCCCGTAGGACCGTCTGCCGGTGGGTGAGGGTGCGATGACCCAGCGGCAGCGAGTCCGGCGGCAGCTGCTCACGGAAGCCCAGGTCCTCCTCGAAGGTCTCGCAGGCGTCCACGATCCACAGCTGCTCGGGGAAGCCGAGCACTGCGTCGCTCGCGTACCGTTCGACGGCCGAGTCCAGGTCGATGCCGAGCTTGTCAGCGGTGGTGGCGTCGGCGCAGAACAGTCGCAGCCGACCGGTCCTGTCGAGGACACCGTGCCCGCCCCACCACACCCAGAGAACGTCCCCCGACGACATCGCCAGTTCACGCACGAGGACGCGGCGCAGGGTGGCCTGATCAGCAGGTTGGTATGGTATGCCGGGTGCGTGCGGCGTCAGCGGCGCGAGGTGGAGCCGCAGTTGGGCCTCGGGGACACCGACCTCCCGCAACAGCCGGTGGAAGCGGACGGCGTCCCGAGCGGGACCGGGCAGGTCCCAGTCCTGGCCGGCGTCATAACGTTCGACTCCCACGATCAGGGCGTGCACCCTGCCCGGATCCACTCGCGCGCCCGTCACGGCAGGCGATCCACGATGTGCCGGCACACCGCCGGGTTGGTCCAGCAGAGGCTGTGGACGGCGAGTTCCTCGGAGGCAAGGGCCTCGGCGGCGGGCATGTCGCCTTGCCCATCGGTGCACAGAGCGGCCCAGGCTGCAGTGGTGTCATCCGGAGTCGAGGCGGGCACGGTGCGGGGATCGCTCGGCTGTTCGGCCAGGCCGCGGAAGACGGCTGGGGGTTGTGCGGGCAGACTTGCCTCGCCTGCGACCAAGGCGGCGCCGTGCGTGCTTCCCCAGTGGTACGGCGCAATACGAAGTCCTCCACGCAGTACGGTCAGTCCGTCCGTCACGCGCTCCGGAGGCTTGGAGAAGCCGGGTTCACGAACCTCTTTCTTGTGGATGAAGACAACCGCCGTCATGTGTCCCCCGTGACACCTGTGCAGTGTTGTGTACAGCTTCTTTTGCGGCGTCAAGTTACCAGTGTGACAGGCCAGTTGCTGTCGGCACCTCGGCCCCGGGCTCCTCACATATTCCCACATCGCGGGATGGTTGACCTCGACCGCCCAGTAGCCATGGGCGCTGATCGTCCGCGGTTTCGCGTCAAGATCGCGATCTGGCCGAATGGATCGATCCAGACACGAACAGCTTCTCATCGTCACTTGCAGCGTCACCCGACATCGGATACTCGCCCCCTGCCTCCCATCGGCGCAGGGGGCGCCGGCCCGCCTACAGCGGCATCGGGGCCATATCGCACTCGATGCGCCGACGTTGACGGGCGGCAAGCAGCCAGGGGTGGTCGGCCTTGAGCACTCGGGCGAAGCCTTCCACTGCCTTGCGCTGCACTTCGTCCGCTTCCGCACCCCGCCCCAGACCACGCACGTCAAGGGCGAGGTTCGCGGTGCAGGCCTGGGTCAACGGGTGTTCCTCGCCGGCCACCTCGATCAGCAACGGCAGGTTGGCCGTGTCAATCTCGTAAGCCCGGTCGAAGTCGAGGCGTGCGTAGGCCGTGTTGGCCTGACCGATCGCGACCGTCAAAGTGGTGACGTGGTGGGCCCCGACGGATTCGGCCAGCCGGTTGGCAGCGTCGTCCTCCAACTCCTGCGACTTGTCGAGAGCACCGAGCGCCCGATGGGTGGCGGCCAGGTTCGCCTGCGTCAGCAGGGTGATGGCGTGCCGGTCACCGAGCCGCTGCCCAAGTCGCTGCAAGGTCGCCTCGCCCAGTTGCCGCGAGCCTTCCAGGTCCCCCGACAGCCGTCGGTCGACGGCCACGTTGGTCGACGTGGACAGCGAATCGAAGTGGTCGAGGCCGTATCGGGCGACGAAGCGCTGCCGGGTCTCCTCGGCCAGCTTGGCTGCCTCTTCGAAAGCCCCGTCGCGGCGCCGACACACCGCGAGGTTGCGCGCGATGCGCAGGGTGAGCGGATGCTCATCACCGAAGGCGGTGCGCGCCCTTCGGTGGACGTCTTCCTGGAAGTCGCGGGCACCCGGGTAGTCGCCGCTCTCCCGCATGTCGATGGCGATGGCGTTGAGGGTGTTCAGGGTGAAGAAGCTGTCGGCGCCGAACAACAGCTCCCGCAGCCGGGCATTCTCCTGGTCCAGCGGCAGTACGTCCCGGAACTGCCCGCACAGGCGCAGGTCGACTCCCCAACTGTGCGTCGCGCGCAAGGTGATCGGATCGTCGGAACCGAACAGGGAGCGTGCCAGTTCTGTAGCCTCCTGGCCCAGGTCCCGTCCTTCCGCGAACCGGCCTTGGTACCGGCGGCCGTCGGCCAGCTCGCACAAGGCGTCGATCAGGTCCTCGGGGTCGGCCTCGACCCGACGGGAGACCGCCAGCGCGTTCTCCACGAGCGGGATCGACTCGGGGATCTGGCCGATCTGGCGCAGCAGGAAGGAGAAGCACTTCGCCATACGAATGACATGGATGTCCTCCTCACCGGAGGCGGCGAGCCACGCGTTCCATGCTTGACGGGCAAAGTTCGCCGCTCCTTCGTGGTCGCCCCAGTAGTAGAGAAACCATGCGGTGTCGGAGACCAGGTCGCGTACATAGGTGTCGGTACTGGTCACCGCCTGCGAGGCGAGAACGTGGGGCAGCAACGCCTGGTAGGCACGCCATTCGCGCGGCGAGCCGTAGGGACCGGGCTTCGCGGCCGACAGGAGTTGGTGAGCCGCGTCCCGCATCTGCTCACGTTCCCGGGTATTCAGCTTGGCCAGGAGCACGGTCTGCAGGAGGCGGTGCATCTGCAGGGTGTCGGTCCTCGGGTCCACCTTGACCAGGGAGAACTGGCTGAGGTCCCGAATGGCGCGGTTGAGTTTGATCGACTCGCGCAGCAGCGGGTCGACGTCGGGCGTGATGCTGATGCCCCGGCTGCCGCGCAGCATGGAGCGCGGAATGGGCTCGGGCGCCATGCTGGCGCAGATGTCCAGCAGTTGCCGGGCGCCTGGATTGTTCGCCTGGATCCGCTCCAGCGAGATGTCCCAGGCGGCAGCGACGGAGACCGGATAGTCCGGGGTGGGGTCGAGCTCCAGGATCTCCGGGCTGCGCTGGGCCAACAAATCGAGATATTCGTCGACCTGCATGCCGGTCACAGCGCGCCAGGAGCCCGCCTGCTCCACCGCCAGCGGCAGGTCGCCCAACGCCTCGGCAAGCCTGCTGGCTTCCTCGGCCGCCAGGTCCGGCGAACGCTTCTGGAGCA
Organism: Streptomyces sp. NPDC048278; assembly: GCF_040652195.1. NCBI lineage: Bacteria > Bacillati > Actinomycetota > Actinomycetes > Kitasatosporales > Streptomycetaceae > Streptomyces > Streptomyces sp. NPDC048278. The sequence goes on along the minus strand of NZ_JBEZLP010000011.1, from coordinate 186,961 downwards.
GTTCGATGGATTCCTGACGATCGAAAACGTTCACCGGAAGCGGAGTGGCGACGCGCTCCCAGGCCCGGTTCCTGGAGGTGACGATCACCTTGCCGGGACCGTTGGTCGGGAAGTAGTTACGCACCGCCTCGACATCCTCGGCGTTGTCGAAGACGAGCAACCAGTTGTCGTACGGTGCTCCGGTGCGCAGCGCCTCCAGGACGGCTGGCACCGCGGTGTTGGCGGCGGGGGCACCGAGGCTGTCCTGGCCGGTCGGCGCGACGCCCAGCTGGGCCGCAAGGCTGGCCAGCGCCGCCAGGATGAGGCTCTCACGCTCGGCCGGGATCCAGCAGATCACCTTGAAGTCGTGATGATGGGTGTAGACGTACTCCAGTGCCAGTTGCGACTTGCCGACACCGCCCAGCCCGTGCAGTGCGTGCGGCAGGACCGCCGCCGTGTCCTGGGCGCTCAGCTGCTCTTCCACGGCCCTGAGCAGCGCCTGCCGGCCGACGAACGAGGTGTTCCTGAGCGGAACGTTCACCAGAAGGGCGGGCGTTGCAGTCGTGGTGCTCGGCATGAGCGGCTCAGCCTCCAGGGCTTCTTGTTGGGTGGCGTCGGTTACCAGTGGCACGAGATCTCCAGACTCGTCGGATAGGTTCGACGCTGGATCATTCGCCGCTGCGTCGCCGGGTGACGCCCCGACACCCACACGGTTCACCTCTGAGGGTGTACCGGTGGGCAAACCGGAGCCCACCCGTTCGGCCGCACTGGGCCCGGGCCTGAGCAGACGTGGCTCAATGCGCTTCGCACGTTCGGAGTACGGTCCTGCCAGCGCGTGCATCACGGCCACTTCGCTGCGCGCCCAGCCCCGCTCCTCCGGGTCTGGCAGGCGGGTCCCCAGAGGGTCTCGCAGGGCCGCGCGCAGAGCGACACCCCGCTCGCCGGCGGCCGGCAGATCACCCACCAATCGGATGGTGTGAGCGAGTTGGCTGCGTGTGGTGGCGGCGAGCAGTTCCTCCCGGACACCGTCAGCGAATTCGGGGCTTCCCTCGCCGTTACTGTCCCAGTCGATCAGACCGCCCATAAGGATCTCCGCGAGATGGTCCGGGCCGGTCTCGGGCATCGTGCGCCGCCTGAGCTGTTCCACGAGGTCGAAGTCGAAGGGAATCGTGGCGAGTTGGGTGGCAAGTCGACGGGCGGCCGGAGTGGCGAGGGTGAAGAAGCGGCGCACGGCGGCCTTCGCGGCTCGCGGGAATCGCGGGGCACGCAGTCCGGGCGCGGGACCGCCCTTGGTGAGAGTGCCCGCCAGCAGGACCGGGAGTGTACGGCGTACTCCACGTTCTCCGATGACGAGGTCTGCCCAAGCGGCCAGGGAGCCGGGTTTCGGTGACAGCACCGGCACAGGTACCGAGTCGTCACCCCCCTCGGGCAACGGTCGCAGCGGATCCGGTGTCCAGTGTCCGAGCGCGTTGTTGGCGGCGCCGAACCCGCCGGCCTCCAGGACTGCCTGGTAGGGATAGAGCGAGGAGCGGTGTCTCAGATGCGGCGGCAGCAGATGGACGATGGCGGTGGGACCCGCGTGGGCGAGCTTGGCGAGCAGGTTGTCAGCCGCTTGGGAAACCCAACCATGGGCGAGACCGTCGGTGACCACGAGAAAGACGCGTCCGCCGCGTCCGTCGAGGAGTTCGGCGGGGTCGGCGGCAGCCCGTGAGGCGGACCGTCGCAGGGAGGCTGCGCCGGTCCGCGGCACGTTCACCCGGACGGTGCGCACGCCCCGGAAGGCGCCGCTGTGCTCGGCAGCCTGGGCGAGACGGGCGGTGGTGTCCTCCCAGATCCGCATCGTGGGCGCGTCGTCGGTGAGCAGGACCAGGTCGAAGGCGGAGGTACGCGCGGGCCGGAAAAAGGGCATCCACATGCCGTCCACGATTCCTTGCTCGGCGGTGGTCTCCTCGTCCAGTTCAAGGGTGTCGCGGGAGGGGATGCGGCGCGCCAGCTGGTGCAGAGCTCGCGCGAGCAGCGCGGTCGTACGGCCTGGCCCTGGCTGTGGCCGGTCGTCGGCGGGCAGCAGCGGCTGCCCCACGTGCAGGGTGAGGTCCCCATGGGCATCGGGGAAGAGCCGGGACTCGGGCATAGGTTCAGCGGGCAGGCCGGAGGCACTCCTGGCCCCGTCCTGGGGGTCCGACGGCAGGACCGGGTGCGGCTCGACGGAACCGGTGCCACCGGTGAGGGCCGGCCTCGCAGAACCCACTGCGTCGTCGACAGCCGGAGACTCCTCCGGGCGGCGCGCCTCCTCGGTGCCCGGTCGACCGGCTGGCCGAGCGTCCGGTGACGGACGAGTTTCACGGGCGGCCTCCTCCTTCGAGACCATGGCACCGGCTCTGGGCGAAACGCCGTGGCGATCCCAGTGGGCGGCAAGCCAGACCGCGTCGGCAACCTCCTGCCAACGCACCGGGGCGTGCTCGGGGCCGACCGTGACCGCCGCTGCCCGCCCGGTGCCGTCCTCGCTGGAATCCGGGGACGGCAAAGGAGGCGACGACCCCGAAACGGGAAAAGCGTCGCCGAGTCCGGATGCGTGCTCCCGTGGATCGCCCTTCATCAGCGGCCTTTCGCGAGGTCGCGTAGGAGCATTTCCACGAGCGTACGCCCGTCATCATGCGCCTGGAAACCACCCGCCGTAGTCATCTGGACAGCGTTCAGTAGCTGATCGAGTGAGTGCGTGCCACCGGCCTGCACCCGTTGCACGAACTCGTCGACCAGGTCTTCCGTGCCCTGGGGACGGATCCCAAGGTGCCCCTCCACCATGGCCAGCAGCTGATCCCTGGTGGGAGTACGCATCTCCAGAGGCAGACAGCGTCGTCTGAAAGCCGCGGGGAACTCCCGCTCCCCGTTGCTGGTGATCACTACCACCGGGAACTCCCGGCACTCCACCCGTCCGTCGCGGATCTCGGCGATGCTCCCCGGGTCATCGGTCTGCACGCGCGCGGTCTCCGCGGCGTCGCGTACCAGCTCCGGTACTCCATAGCTTCCGTTCTCCAGGACGTGCAAGAGGTCGTTCGGCAGATCGATGTCGCTCTTGTCCAGTTCGTCGACAAGGAGCACTCGGGGTCGATCGTAGGGCAGCAAAGCTGTGCCCAACGGTCCGAGGGTTATGAAGTCGCCTATGACCGGCGGGTGTTGACGAGGATTTGAATCAACCGCTGTGTTGATTCCGGTGTTCGGCGTGTGCGCCTCTTCTGCTTCGTCGGAGTGCGCCGCTGCCCCGCGTCGCAGTGCGGCCCGCCAGGCGGCGATGGCCTGTGCGCGTCCCATGGCGTCATGGGCGTACAGGCCGTCCCTCAGCTCTGTGCGACTGACGATGTTCCATTCCAAGACCCTGCCGAGGCCGAGCTCTCGAGACACCAGATAAGCGAGGGCAGACTTGCCGACACCGGGTGGTCCAGTGATCAGCAAAGGCCGTCGCAGCAGCAGGGCCGCATTGATGATGTCGACGTCCTCCTCTCGCAGGCGCGGGCTGATGTCGCCAGAGCCCAGGCGGCGGCGGGCCGCCTCGGGATCGGCCGGGGGCACAGGCCGGGGCGGGCCGCCTCGGAAGCGGCGCCAGGGAGGCGGCTGGGGCATGTCGGGTGGGGTGGCAGGGGCGCTGCCAGTACCGTGGAAGACTCGCCAGCCGTGGGGCTCCGTCTGCTCCTGGACACTCAAGCGGGTGCCTCCTCGTTGGTGAGATCGCCGGGATCGGTGGGCTGGAAGTCGACAGTGCGCGTTGGATCGTCCCAGAGAAAGCCGATGTCCTTGAGCTGGAGCTCGACCGGTCCCTGGCTCTGAGCCTTCCGACGCAAGCGGTGGACGGCCAGGGGGATCTGGACGGGCATCTGAACGGAGGCGAGAACGGCGCTCATCTTCTGTCGACCCGCTTCCACGAAGACCCCTGCCCGGTCCCAGACCGCAAGCCCTATCCCTTCTGCGATGGCGGCCTTGAGGGCCGCCAGGCCGGCGGCGTCCGTCGGCGCGTCGAGAACGACTGCCGTATGCATGGCTTCCCCGGCGAGCCTGCGCTGCCACATTCCGACACTGTCGATATCCGGATCGGGCCAGTCGTGCGAGAGGACCCCGTGCTCGCGCAGAGTGCTCCAACGTTCGAGCCACTGGTCGCGCCAGAGCGGATCGTCGGTCCGCATCCGTTCCAGACTGCGCAGGTGCACCCCGTACTTCAGGCCGAGGGGCATGGGCGCTCCGTCGCCGACCTGATACGTAAGTCCCGCCACATCGAGGTTGAGTAAGTCGTACGGCAAGACGAACTCGACGTACAACGGGTGCTGCTGGCGGTCGCTCAGGTGCGACGCGGCCGGAGCGGACCAGAGCCGGGCGCCCCGCCGCAGCGCACCCTCGACGGCCGGACCGAGTTCGGTCAAAGTGGTCGTGGCCGGTTCCCCGGGCAGCGGGCTCCAATGACCGGGCACACTGTTGAACCACTGCCGGACGACGATGTCCTCCGTGCCGTCCCGGGCCGGCTCGACCGCGATGATCACGCAGCGCGGGACGTCCGGATCGTAAGGAGTCTCGCGGCGCGCCGCACGGCGCCTCTCCAACTGTTCGGCCAGGCCGGCGCGTCGGGCCCAGTCGTCGGCCCAACCGGCCAGGGCGGCTCGGTGTCCCGGTGTGACGGCAAGCAGAGCGGCGCAGTCGAGGAGGAGGACAGCGGGCGGCAGATGATCCGCCTGTGCGGTGCAGTCGAGGAGGTACGTGAACAACTGCTGCACCGACAGGCCGCTGGGTAAGCCGAGTCCGTTGAGGTCCTCGACGACGTCGTCCCGCAGACGTGACGCGGGCAGTTCGCCCTTGGCGAGGACCGCGCGGGCGCTGCTCTCGTCATCGTCAGAGAACGAGCCGCGCCCGAGCGGCGCATACGTGGCGGGTGCGAGGAACTGGCGGAGCAACTCGTCGAGTTGATCGCCGGCCGCCTCTCCTTCAAGGATTCGCACCACTTCGACCAGTACGCGTTCGCCCTCCGCGACGTTCAGTGCGGAGCGGACCAGAACAACTACGTCCTCACGCAACTTGACGCCGCGCAGATCTATCTGGCGACCCAGTAGATCTCCCAGCACGTCACTGAAGCGAAGCCTGGCGGGCGCGTCCTCCATGCAGCCAAGCGCGCTCAGGGAATCAGTCAGCTCGCGCACCAGTAAAGGGACGCGCACACGTCCGGATCCACCCTTGGGTTCGTCGAACCCCACACCTGTCGTCACCGACTTTCCCCCTGAGCCGGTAAGCCTGCCTGACCGACCAGCGAAGTTAGCACGGCAACCACCGGTTAACCAGGGACGAATGAGATCGGAAGCGCAGCGTTCGGCCAGGATCGTCACAGAGAAAACAACCCTGACCGGAATTGATCGCTACGACACCCAAGAGTGACTGTTCACAGCCGTGGGTCCACCGGCTCCGACTCCAGGGCCAGGATTCCGAAGACCGCCTCGTGTACGCGCCACAGTGGCTCGCCGTCGGCGAGGCGGTCCAGGGCTTCCAGGCCGAGGGCGTACTCGCGGACGGCGAGGGAGCGCTTGTGGTTGAGGAAGCGGCCCCGCAGGCGGGTGAGGTTGTCGGGGCGGGTGTACTCGGGGCCGTAGATGATCCGGAGGTACTCCCGGCCCCGGCACTTGATGCCGGGCTGGACGAGTCGGCCCTGTGGGTCGCGGACCAGCGCGTCGGCCGGTTTGACGACCATGCCCTCGCCGCCCCGGCCGGTCATCTCCAGCCACCAGTCGACGCCTGCCTGCACCGACTCCGGGGCGCCGGTGTCGACGTACAGGCGGCGGGTGGTCTGGAGCAGGCCGGTGGCGTCGTGCTCGACCAGCCGGTCCAGGAGGGCGAGCTGCTCGTCGTGCGGGAGCGCGGCGAGGCTGCGGCCCTGGACGGCGAGGATCTGGAAGGGGGCGAGGCGCACCCCGTCCAGGCCCTCGGTGGTCCAGCAGTAGCGACGGTAGGCGTCGGTGAACGCGGCTGCGTCGGCGGCGCGTTCGCGCTGCCGGGTCAGCAGGTCGGTCACCTGCACGTTCCGGGCCGCGGCGCGCTCCAGGGCGGCCAGCGCGCCCGGGAACACCGCGCCGGAGGCGGCGCCGACGGCCGCGTACTGGGTGCGCAGCAGGCCGGAGGCCTTGAGCGACCAGGGCAGCAGCTCGGCGTCCAGCAGGAGCCAGTCGGTGGCGAGTTCGTCCCAGAGGCCGACCGCGTCGACGGAGGCGCGGATCCGGCCGAGGATCTCCTCGGTCACCGACTCGTCGGAGAAGAACGGGCGTCCGGTGCGGGTGTAGAGGGAGCCGGTCGGGCCGGGGGCGACGCCGAAGCGCTTGTGGGCGACCTCCGCGTCCCGGCACACCAGCGCCACCGCCCGCGAGCCCATGTGCTTCTCCTCGCACACCACCCGGGCGACCCCGTCCGCGGCGTACTGGGCGAAGGCCTCCGCCGGGTGCTCCAAGTAGCCCTCGACGTGACTGGTGGCGGTGGGTGCCATCGTCGGCGGGAGGTACGGCAGCAGGCGCGGGTCGATCGCGAAGCGGCTCATCACCTCCAAGGCCGCCGCCGCGTTCTCCTCGCGGACCGCGATCCGGCCCTGGTGCCGGGTCTCGACGACCCGGCGCCCGTGGACGTCCGCCAGGTCCAGCGGGCGTCCGTCCTGGCCGCCGGGCGCCTCGGTGAGCAGCGGGCGGGACGGCTCGTACCAGACCCGCTCGGCGGGTACGTCGACCAGCTCCCGCTCCGGCCAGCGCAGCGCGGTGAGCTTGCCGCCGAAGACGGCGCCGGTGTCCAGGCAGATGGTGTTGTTGAGCCAGGTGGCCTCCGGGACCGGGGTGTGGCCGTAGACGACGGCGGCCCGGCCCCGGTAGTCCTCGGCCCACGGGTAGCGCACCGGCAGGCCGAACTCGTCGGTCTCGCCGGTGGTGTCGCCGTACAGGGCGTGCGAGCGGACCCGGCCGGAGGTGCGGCCGTGGTACTTCTCGGGCAGCCCGGCGTGGCAGACGACCAGCTTTCCGCCGTCGAGGACGTAGTGGCTGACCAGTCCGTCGATGAACTCCCGTACCTGTGCCGTGAACTCCTCGCTCTCGCCGTCCATCTGCTCGATGGTCTCGGCGAGTCCGTGGGTGTGCTGGACCTTGCGGCCCTTGAGGTAGCGGCCGTACTTGTTCTCGTGGTTGCCGGGCACGCACAGGGCGTTGCCCGAGCCGACCATCGACATCACCCGGCGCAGCACGCCGGGGCTGTCCGGGCCGCGGTCGACGAGGTCGCCGACGAAGACGGCCGTACGGCCCTCCGGGTGGACGCCGTCCCGGTACCCCAACTCGGCGAGCAGGGACTCCAGTTCGCTCGCGCAGCCGTGGATGTCGCCGACGATGTCGAAGGGGCCGGTGAGGTGGGTCAGGTCGTTGAACCGCTTCTCGGTGACGACGGTCGCCGACTCGATCTCCTCGACGCCGCGCAGGATGTGCACCTTGCGAAAGCCCTCGCGCTCCAGGTGCCGGACGGAGCGGCGGAGTTCGCGGATGTGGCGCTGGATGACCCGGCGGGGCATGTCGGCCCGGTCGGTGCGGGTCGCGTTGCGTGCGGCGCACACCTCCTCGGGCACGTCGAGGACGACGGCGATGGGCAGCACGTCGTACTGCCTGGCCAGGTCGATCAGCTGGCGCCGGGACTCCTGCTGCACGCTGGTCGCGTCGACGACCGTGCGGCGGCCGGCGGCGAGGCGCTTGCCGGCGATGTAGTGCAGGACGTCGAAGGCGTCCTTGGTCGCGCTCTGGTCGTTCTCGTCGTCGGAGACCAGACCGCGGCAGAAGTCGGAGGAGATGACCTCGGTCGGCTTGAAGTGGCGCCGGGCGAAGGTGGACTTGCCGGAGCCGGAGGCGCCGACGAGGACGACCAGGGAGAGGTCGGTGACGGGGAGGACCCGTCCGGTGCGCGGTGTCTCGGTCATGCCGTCTTCGCCTCCTTCACGACGCGCACGGCGGCTGTGCGCGTTTCGGCTGTGCTTGTTTCGGCTGTGCTTATGTCGAAAACGGCCATCTGGGTGGGTGGGCCGACCTCGGGGTCGTCCGGGCCGACGGGGGTGAACTCGACGTCGTAGCCGTGGAGTTCGGCGACCCGGTGGGCCCAGGCGCGGAACTCCTCGCGGGTCCACTCGAAGCGGTGGTCGCCGTGCCGGGTGTGGCCGGCGGGGAGGGTCTCCCAGCGGACGTTGTACTCGACGTTCGGGGTGGTGACGAGGACCGTGCGCGGGCGGGCGGCGCCGAACACGGCGTACTCCAGGGCGGGCAGCCGCGGCAGGTCGAGGTGTTCGATCACCTCGCTGAGCACGGCCGCGTCGTACCCCTTGAGCCGCTTGTCGGTGTAGGCGAGCGAGCCCTGGAGGAGGCTGACGCGGGCGGCCTGCCGCTCCCCCATGCGGTCCAGCTTGAGCCGCCGGGAGGCGATGGTGAGCGCCCGCATCGACACGTCGACGCCGACGATCTCGGTGAACGCCGGATCCTTCAGCAGCGCCTGCACCAACTGGCCCTGCCCGCAGCCGAGGTCGAGGACCCGGGCGGCACCGGAGCGCCTGAGCGCGTCGAGGATCGCGTCCCGGCGCTGCACGGCGAGCGGGGCCGGCTTCTCCTCGGTCTCCGTCTCCTCCTCGACCGCGTTGTCGATCTCCTCGACCTCGCTGTCGTCGGACTCGGCGAGCCGCACCAGCTCCAGCCGCTCCATCGCCTGCCGGGTCAGCGACCAACGGCGGGACAGGTAACGGCTGGTGATGAGCTTCTGCTCGGGGTGACCGGGCAGCCAGCCCTCGCCGGCGCGCAGCAGCTTGTCGACCTCCTCGGAGGAGACCCAGTAGTGCTTGGCGTCGTCGAGGACGGGCAGCAGGACGTAGAGGTGGCGCAGCGCCTCGGAGAGGGTCAGCGCCTCGGACTCCAGGACCAGGCCGACGTACCGCGACTCGCCCCACTCCGGGAACTCGGCGTCCAGCGCGACCGGTTCGGCGGTCACCGTCCAGCCGAGCGGCTCGAACAGGTGCCGTACGAGGTCGGGGCCGCCGCGGGCGGGCAGCGCGGGCACCTCCACGCGCAACGGCCGTGCCTGCGCCGGGGCTTCGGGGCGGGCCTTGCAGACGCCGCGCATCGCGCTGGAGAAGACGTTGCCGATCGCCACGGCGAGCAGCGAGGAGGCCGCGTACGGGCGGTCATTGACGTACTGCGCGAGCGCCGCGCCGGGGGCTCCGTCGCGTCCCTTGCCCTTGCCGCGCCGGACCAGCGCCACCGCGTCCACTTCCAGGAGCAGCGCCGCCGTGCAGCGCCCGGCATCCGCCTCTGGGTAGAAGACGTGCGCGATGCCGTGCGAGGTCGTGAAGGTCTGGGCGTTGTCGGGGTGCTTGTGCAGCAGGAACCCGAGGTCGGTGGCCGGGGAGGCGGCGGTGCCGCTCATGGAGATCGTCAGGAACACACGTCCGAGTCTTCCTGGTCCGGCTCCACCGTGACCACTGGTTTTGCCCGGGCCCCGACCCGGGCCCCGACCCGGGCCGCACTAATGACCAGCTGTACATTAAGGTCGGTGACCATGACGTCCAGCGACGGGCCGCCCGCCAGGAAGCGGGTGCGGGCACCGCAGGCACATCGGGAGGCGATCCTCGGTGCGGCCCGCGCCGCGTTCGCCGAGCGGGGCTACGCGCGGGCCACCATCCGGGAGATCGCCGGCCGCGCCGGAGTCACCCACGGCCTGGTGATGCGGCACTTCGGCTCCAAGGAGCGGCTGTTCCTTGCCGCCGTGCCCGGCACCCGTGACCTGCCGGAACTGGTGCCCGGCCCGCCCGGGACCCTGCCGGACCGGATCGCGCGGGCCTTCGTCGAGCGGATGGAGCACGCCGACAGCGGCGATCCGTTCCTCGCCCTGATCCGCAGCGCCGCCTCCGACGAGGGCGCGGCGACCGCCCTGTACACGGCGATGCGGCAGAGCAGCACGGAGGCCTACCGCACGGTGCTGACCGGGCCCGATGCCGACGAGCGCATCGACCTGCTGGGCGCGCACCTGATCGGGATCGCCTTCAGCCGGTACGTGCTGTGCAGCGGGCCGGTGGCGGAGATGGACCCGGAGCGGCTGACGCGCTACCTGGCACGGACGCTGCGCTGCGCGCTGGAGCCGCTCGACGAGCCCGAGGCGGAAACGGAAACCCGACGTGGAGCCGGACGCGGAACCAAAGCCGGAACCGGAACCAAAGCCGGAACCGGACGCGAAGCCGGAGCCGGAGGAGGCACCGGACGCGGGGCCGAGAGTGAAGACGAACGCGGAGAAGGGAACTCCCTGTCATGACGTCCACGTTGCCGCCGGTGCCGCCGTCCCTCGCCGGCCGGATCGTCGGGCCGGACGACGCGCGGTACGAGCGGTTACGGCACGGCTACGTGCACCGCGGTGCGCCCGCCGCCGTGCTGCTGCCCGAGGACGCCGCACAGACCGCCGAGGCGCTGGCGTACGCGCGCTCGCTGGGCTCGGCCGTCTCGGTGCGCAGCGGCGGCCACGGCATCAGCGGTCGCTCCACCAACGACGGCGGTGCCGTCGTCGACCTGTCCCGCCTCGACGAGGTGCGGGTGCTGGACCGGGCCCGGCGCCGGATACGGGTGGGGGCGGGCGCCCGTTGGGGACGGGTGGCGCAGGCGCTCGCTCCGCACGGGCTGGCCGTCAGCTCCGGGGACACCGGCGACGTGGGGGTGGGCGGGCTGGTCACGGCGGGCGGCATGGGCTGGCTGGCCCGGCTGCACGGGCTGACCGTCGACCATGTGACGGCGGTCGAACTCGTCCTGGCCGACGGCGCCCTCGTACGGGCGGACGCCGAGCGGGAGCCCGACCTGTTCTGGGCGGTACGCGGGGCCGGCGGGAACTTCGGCGCCGTCACCGCCGTGGAACTGCGGGCACACGAGACCGGTGACGTGGTCTTCGCCAACCTGGTCTTCGACGCGGGGAACGCGGCGGAGGCGGCGGCGCTGATCGAGGCGTGGGGTGCGGTGCTGGAGACGGCACCGCGCGAGCTGACCAGTTTCCTGACGTTCATGCCGGGCGGGCCGGGCCGGTCGCACGTCGCCCATGTCGCCGCCGTGTACGCGGGCAACGCGGAGCACGGCGCCGCCGAGCGGACGCTGACCCCGTTGCTCGGCGTCGGCCCGCTGGTCCGGCAGCGGGCGGTGCTCGCGCCGTACCCGGCGCTGGTGCCGGTGAGCGGCGTCGCGCACCACGCGCAGCAGCCGCTCGGCGCCACCCGCTCCGGCCTGCTCGACCACCTCACCGCCGACGCCGCCCGGGCGGTCGCGGAGGCACTGGAGTCGGGGCAGGTTCTGATGCAGCAGTTCCGCTCGGTGGGCGGGGCGGTCAACGACATGGATCCCGCGGCCACCGCCTACGCCCACCGCACCCAGAACTTCTCGCTGATGTCCGCCACCGTCCCCGAACGGGAGAGCGGACTCGACGCGCACTGGGCGCGGCTCGCCCCGCACCTGAACGGCCTGTACCTGAGCTTCGACACCCGCCGTGGCCCGCGGGTGCTGGCGGAGGCGTTCCCCGGACCGGTGCTGCCCCGGCTGCGTGCCCTCAAGGAGCGGTACGACCCGGAGAACGTCTTCGACCGCAACTTCCCGCTGAAGTGACGGGGAGGGACGGGGGACGGGGCGGGACGCGGGGACGCGGGGACGCGGGGTTCAGGAGGCGCCGTGGGTGCGCGCGCCGTCCAGCGCCTTCTCGTACGACGCCGCGGCCAGCTCCTGGAACTGGGCGAGCCGGGGCACGTGCGCCGACTTGGTCAGTTCGGCGTGCAGGAAGGTGAGGTCGGTGGCCAGGCCGACCATGCCCAGGGCCGCCCTCAGGTACGGCTCCTGGTGGTCGAAGTCCTGGCGCGGTGTGCCGGGGCCGTAGGCGCCACCGCGCGCCGAGGCCACCACGACCCGCTTGCCGGACAGCGGGCCCTCGCCGGTGGCCGGGTCGGCGATGAGCGGGGCGATCAGCACCCGGTCGAACCACGCCTTGAAGGTCGACGGCACCGAGAAGTTGTACATCGGCACGCCGAGCAGAATGGTGTCGGCGGCCAGGAGTTCCTCGACCAGCGGCCAGGTGACCGCCCAACTGGCCTGTTCCTCGGGCGTGGTGGCCGCGTCACGGGCCGCGGTGAGGTCACGTACGCCCTCCTTCTCCAGGCGGTGCATCACCTCGATCTGCGCGTTGTCGACGTGCGGCACCGGGCCGACGGCCAGGTCGCGGTAGATGTAGCTGCCCTCGGGGTTGGCCTTGCGCCAGGCCTCGGCGAACTCTCCCGAGAGCCGGCGGGAGACCGAGCCCACGCGCGGGCTGGAGTCAAGGTGGAGCAGTGTGGGCATGGCGGAAAACCCCTGTCTGATCAGGTTGTTCAGGTCGGTCCGTGATCCATTGAAGGTCGGCGCGGCCGGGTTGTCCCGTAATCTGGCGTGACCGTTCTTAACCGGAAGCGTTAGCGAGGATGACGGTGCTGGACGTACGGAAACTGGTTCTGCTGCGCGAGGTCGGTGCCCGGGGGTCCATCGCCGCGGCGGCGCAGGCCCTGAACTACACCCGTTCCGCGGTCTCCCAGCAGCTCTCCGCACTGGAGTCGGAGACCGGCACCGCGCTCCTCGACCGGGGCAGCAAGCGGGCCGAACTCACCCCGGCCGGACGGCTGCTGGTCGCGCACACGGACCGGATCGTGAGCCAACTGGAGACGGCCGAGGCCCAGTTGCTGGCCACGGACGGCGAGGTCGCCGGTGAGCTGCGGGTGGGCGTCCCGCTGCACGAGGGGCCCGCGCTGCTGGTGCCGGCCCTGAACCGGTTGCGTGAGGACCACCCGCGGCTGCGCATCACCCTGCACGGGGTGGCCCCGGACGAGGGGCGGCAGACGGTCCGGCTCGGCCGCCTCGACGCGGTCCTCGCCACCGGCTACCCGCGGGTGCCGGAACCCCGGGTGCCCGGGCTGTACGAGGAGGAGGTGCTCCGCGACCGCGTCCGGCTGATCACCGCTCCCGGGCATCCGCTGGCCCGGGCCGAACGCCCTTGCCCGCTGGAGGAGTTCGCCGGGGAGCCATGGTTGCTCGACCGGACCTCGCATCTCGGCCGGCTCGCCCTGCACGCCTGCGCCGGGGCCGGTTTCGTGCCGGACATCGTCTCCGACATCGGGGACATGCAGGCCGTGTTCGGGCTGGTCTCGCTGGGCTGGGGCGTGGCGCTGGTGCCCGACCTGGTGCCGAGCCGGCCGGGTCTGCCGGTCGGCCGGATCACCCCGGCCGGGCCCGAACTGATGCGCAGGGTCACCCTCGTGGTGCGTGCGGGGGCCGTGCACAGCCCCCAGGTGGCGGCACTGCTGCCGGCCGTACGGGAGGCAGCCGCCGACCTGACCCGGCGTCAGGAGGCGTCGGACCAGGCAGACCAGGCGGGCTACGCGGACCAGGCGGACCAGCGGGGGTAGCTGCCGAGGAAACGGACCTCCACAGCCAGGGCCTCGACGTCCGCCATCGCCAGCCGCAGCCGTCTGCTGTCGATGTGCGCGTCGACGTCCAGGAACACGTGGTAGCGGCCGAGGCCCTCGCCGGTGGGCCAGGACTGGATCCAGGACAGGTCGACCGCACGGGCCCGGAACGCCTGGAGGACGTCGGGCAGCAGCACCGGTCCGCCCGTGCCGAGGGACAGCAGCAGCGAGGTGCGTTCCCGCGCCGTGCGGGCCGGGTGGTGCCAGCGGGGCGCGACCGACACGAACCGGGTGACCGCGCCCGCGGCCCGGCCGAGGCCGGTGGCGAGGATCCGCAGCCCGTACAACTCGGCGGCGGCCGGGGCGGCGACGGCGGCCCGGCCCGGGGTACCGGCCGCGGCGACCTCCTGCGCTGCCGCCGCGGTGGACGCGGCCGTCCGGGTGCGGGCGCCGGGCAGGCGGGCGCGCAGCCAGTCCTCGCACTGACCGAGCGCGTGCGGATGACTGACCACCTCGGTGACGTCCGCCGGGCCGGTGCCCGCGGGGGCCATCAGCGCGAACCGGACGGGCACCTCGACCTCGGCGTTGATGTGCATGTCCGCCGCGGCGAGCTGGTCCATGGTGGCGGGGACGACCCCGCGCACCGAGTTCTCCAGCGGCACCACGGCCGCCTCCACCTCCCCGCGCCGGGCCGCCTCCAGGGCGGCCGGCACGGTGGGGAACGGGTGGTGCGGGCCCCGGCGGGCCGCGGGGACCACCGACAGCAGCCGGCGCACGGCGGTCTGGGTGAAGGTCCCCTCGGGGCCGAGATAGGCGTAGGTCATCGCGGGCCGCCGGCTCTCTCAGCTCTCGATGACGCGGTGGAAGGCGACGGTGTCGAAGATGTCCTCCATCCGCACCGCACGCCCGTCGCGCAGCACCCAGGAGTGCACGAACGGCAGTGTCTCGGTGTGGCCGGAGCGGGAGACGACGTCCCGGTGGCCGAAGACGACCACCCGGTTCCCCTCCCGGACGAACTCCTCGGGGTGCAGCCGCATCCCGCCCAGCACGGTCGGCACGTGGGCGAGGAACTCCTTGACCCCGGCGTGCCCGTGCTTGGTGCCGCCGAGGCCGTACCGCGCCATGCCGTCGGGGTGCACCCACTCGATGTCCGGGTCGAAGGCGTCGAGCAGCGCGCCCACGTCCCGGGCGGCGAAGGCCGCGTAGGCGGCGTGGACCGGGGCCAGCGGATCGGCGGGGTTCGCTGTGCGCTTCTCGGCGGGCTTCTCGGCGGGGTTCGCTGTGGCGTTCTCGGTCATGTCCTTCTCAGCCCTTCTCGGTCCTGCTCAGTGCTTGAGGTGCTCGGGGTACAGCGCGGCCACGGTCCGGCGGATGCCCTCGCGCCAGGGCACCCGGCACGGGCCGGTGATGGAGCGGCGCAGGGTGGGGTCGAACTGGTAGGTCTCCCGGGTGACCTCGCTCGGTACGAGGTTCGCCGTGACCCCGGTGAGTTCCTCCAGGTACCGGACGCAGTCGGTGATGCCGACCGGCTCGTCGCCGCCCCAGTTGGTGAGGGTCACCGGCACGCTGGCCGCGTTCCACAGGTGCGGGACCTGCTCGACGAGGTCGTCGGTGTACAGCAGGGAGCACCAGTTCTGGCCCTCGACGGGCACCGGGATGGGCTCGCCGGCGAGCATCCGCTTGAGGTAGAGCATCGGGACACCGCCGTAACCGCCGGGCCCGTAGGCGATGTTGAGGCGGGCGACGACGGTGGGCAGGCCGAGGGTGCGGGCGAAGGCGCGGACGGTGCCCTCGGCGGCGATCTTGACCACGGGGTAGGCGGGCAGCC
This sequence comes from Streptomyces sp. NPDC048278, assembly GCF_040652195.1. Taxonomy (NCBI): domain Bacteria; kingdom Bacillati; phylum Actinomycetota; class Actinomycetes; order Kitasatosporales; family Streptomycetaceae; genus Streptomyces; species Streptomyces sp. NPDC048278. The sequence goes on along the minus strand of NZ_JBEZLP010000011.1, from coordinate 171,680 downwards.
AGTCGGCCCTGCCGTCGAGCGGGTCGGTCTCGGTGTACTTGTGGTCCAGGGTCTGCCGGGCGTAGAGGGCCCCCGTCGACACGTAGAGGAAGGCCTCCGCGGTACGGCAGTGGGTCATCAGGCGCCCGGCGGCGACCGAGTTGACCTCGACGGCCGCGTTGAAGTCGCCGTCCTCGCCGCGGCGCACCGCCGAGTGGAAGACGTGGGTGAAGTCCTCGGGCAGGCCCTTGAGGGAGCCGTCGCCGGTGTCGTCCATGTCCCAGCGGAAGGTGCGGATGCCGTGCCGGGTCAGGTCGTCCTCGGCGCCGGGGGTGCCGAACCGGCCGAGTGCCCAGACCTCGTTGTCCTGGGCCAGGGCCTTGGCCACCGGTCCGGCGACTTGTCCGGTGGCGCCGGTGACCAGGATCTTCTTGCCGTTCACTGATGCTCTCCCCGTGTTCAGGCGTCGCCGAGGGCGCGGTCGAGTTCCTTGCGGAGGATGGACTGGAAGGTGGCCACGTGCTGCGGGCCCATCAGGGTGTAGTGCTCGCCGGGCACGTCGAGGTAGCGGTTGTCCCCGGTCGTGTGCTCGTCCCAGCGGCGCAGTTCGTTGTTGAGCCAGTCCTCCTTGGTGCCGCGCAGGGGGACGGCGTAGAAGACGCTCATCGAGCGGACTTTGCCGCCGGGCGCGTAGCTGCGGCCCAGGTTGGTGAGGCCGTCGGCCAGCTCGGCCCAGGCCCGGAACTTCTCGAAGGTCAGGTCGAGTTCGGCGAGCCGGCCCTCGGGCGCGTGGTCGACGAAGTACGCCAGTTGCTCGTCCCGGGCCAGATGGCGCAGTTCCGCCGGAAGTTCGAGGGACTGCTTCTTGTCGATCAGTTCCAGGAAGAAGGCGAGGTTGGCGGCGGTCTCGACGAAGTCCAGTTCTTCCATGCGGTACTTGATGTGCGGGGGCAGGTTGAAGCTGCCGACGAAGTCGACGCGTTCGCCCTGGTCCTGGAGGACCTTGGCGATCTCGAAGGCGACGGCACCGCCGTACGAGTAGCCGGCGACGGCGTAGGGGCCGTGCGGCTGCCGGGCGCGGATGGCCTTCACGTAGGTGTCGACCATCTCGGCGAAGCTCTCGAAGGGGGTCTCGCCGGGGTTGAAGCCGCGGGCGCGCAGGGCGTAGAACGGCCGGTCGCCGACGAAGTACTTGGCGAGGTTCACGAAGACGAGGACCTCGCCGACGCCGGGGTGGACGCAGAACAGCGGGGTCTTGTCGCCGCTGACCTGCATGGGCACGATCGGGTCGTACTCCTGCTCGCCGGACTCGGTGCCGTCCAGGTGGGCGGCGAGGGCGCGGACGGTCGGGGCCCGGAGCACGGTGATGATCTGCAGGTCGGTGGCGCCCAGGCGCTGGGCGACCAGGGCGCGCAGCCGCAGGATGTCCAGCGAGGTGCCGCCGAGGTCGAAGAAGTTGGCGGTGGCGCTCATCTTCGACGGGTCGGTGTCGAACATCTCGGCGTAGATGCCGGCGAGCGCCGTCTCGGTGTCGCCCTCGGGTGCGTGGTAGCCGCCGAGCCTGCGCAGCACCAGGTCGTCGACGGCGTCCCGGATCCCGTCGTAGGCGCCCGACTCCAGGCGCCTGCGCATCAGCGAGCGCTGGATCTTGCCGAGGCTTGTCTTGGGGAAGGCGTCCGCGGGCAGCGGCAGGATGAGGGCGGGCCGGAAGCCCCAGTGCATGACGACACTGCTGCGGACGGCGGACAGCACCCGGTACAGGGCGAGTTCGTCGTCGGCGGCGCACTCCGGGTGGAAGGCGATCACCAGTTGCTCGGTGTCGCTGCCGGGGGCGCGGGTCGGGAAGGCGGCGACGTAGGAGCGGGCCACGTCGTCGAGGCCTTCGAGGACCGACTCGATGTCGTGGCTGAAGTAGTTGACCCCGTTGACGATGATGCTGTCCTTGCTGCGTCCGACGAGGGTGAGCCGGCCCTCGTCGAGGCGGCCGAGGTCGCCGCTGCGGAACCAGCCGTCGGGGGTGAAGGCGTCCCGGGTTGCCTGTTCGTCGTTGTGGTAACCGGCGGTGATCATCGGGCCGTTGAGCTGGAGTTCGCCCACCTCGCCGGCCGGCAGTTCGTGATGGTCCTCCTCGTCGGCGATCCGGATCCGCAGCCCCTCGACGGGCCGGCCCAGGTTGGCGAACTCCTGGCCCTGGTCGGCGGCCGGGAACTCGACGGAGTAGATGCTGCCGGCGCAGGTCTCGGACATGCCGAAGGCGGGCCAGAGGGCGTCGGGGCCCAGGCCGTGACCGGCGAAGCGGCTGAGGAAGGTCTCGCCGGTGGTGCGGACGACGGCCTCGCCGCCGCTGATGATGTGCCGCAGCCGGGACAGGTCCAGGCCCTGGCCGTCCTCCTCGGCGAGCAGGTCGGCCTGCGCGTTGATCAGCCCCAGCAGGAAGTTGGGGGTGAAGGTCATGGTGACGCCGAATCCGGATATCAGCCGCAGGAAGCCGAGCGGGTCCTGGAGGACGACGGGTGCCTCGACGTGCAACTGGGTGCTGCCCGTGGACAGCGGCAGCATGTGGCACTCCAGCAGGGCGGCCACATGGTCGAAGGAGACCCAGTTGAGGGTGGTGTCGGCGGCGGTCAGCCGGTGGTAGCCGTTCTTGCCGGCCATGGAGGCGAGCAGGTTGCCGTGCGAGAGCATCACGGCCTTGGAATTGCCGGTGGAGCCGGAGGTCAGCACCAGCACGGCGGTGTCCTTCGGGTCCGCCTGGTGGAAGTGCTCGGCGGGCTCCGCGTACAGCTCCTCCAGAGCGACCACCGACAGGCCCTCGGTGCGCGGGAGTTCGGCGGCGAGGGTCTCACTGGTGACGACCAGCGGGTGGTCGAGGAGGGCGTCGACATGGGCGAGCTGGGCGGCCCAGCGTTCCGGGTCGCCGCCGAGCGCGGCCATCGGGCAGGGTACGAAGCCGCCCAACTGGCAGGCCCAGAAGGCGGCGAGGAACTCCTTCGGCCGCTCCAGCAGCAGGACGGCCTTGTCCCCGGCGGCGAGCCCGCGCCCGCGCAGGCCGCCGAGCACGGAGCGGGCCGCGTCGAGGAGTTCGGGGTAGCTCTGGAAGGGCGCGTCGGGGTCGGTGGCGGTCCGGGGGTAGCGCAGTCCGGATGCGGCGTGGTTCCGGGCGGCGTCGCGCAGCAGGTCCACGATGGTGCGGGTGGTGGATGCGGCTGTGGTCATGGCGGTGCCTCTCTTCCTGTCGCGTCGAGGGCCGGGCTGTGGTGGCCGTGGACGGGTGACGGCCGGCGCTCGGGCCACGGGTGGCGGCCGTCGCGCCGCGACGGTGGGGCGGATCGGATGGCGTACGGCATGCCGGGCAGGGCTGCACGGCACGCCGTTCAGCCGGGGAAACCGGGCAGGTCAGCCGGAGAAACCGGGCAGGCCGACCGGAGAAACCCGACGGGTCAACAAGGAAAACCGGGCGGCTCAGCCAGGGAAGCCGGGCGGAGAGAACTCCGGGAAACCACACCGGAAGCACGCATGCCCGGACTCAGCGACCGCTGCGGGGCATCAGGAAGGAACGCCGGAGCAGAAATCGAGCGTTCCGCAACACCGATAGAGCAAGTGCCTGTACATCGTCCCCCACCGACCAGGTCAGTACCGAGAGCCACGGCGCCGGGGCCCTGAATACCCGCCGAGAATAGAAACCGGCGCACCCGATTGTCAAAGGGCCCAGGAAAGCGGCGGGTAAAAAATGGTAGGCGCAGGAAAGCGCGACACCGGCGACTTGCTCCGGAATTCCACCTTCGACCCTCGGCATAACGGCCCGGAAGGCGAGGAACGGGGCGGGTGCAATTTTTTCTTACACCCGGCGTCAGAAATCACGACGCCCGCGGAAACAACCGCCCCCGGCCCTTTCGGGTCGGGGGCGGCGGCGCGCGGTGCGGGTCAGGAGAGCTGCGACTGGACCTGGGCGGAGATCAGCTCCAGGTGGTCCAGGTCGGAGAGGTCGAGGATCTGGAGGTAGAAGCGGCGGGAGCCGACCTCGGCGTAGCGGCCGATCTTCTCGACGACCTCGGCGGGCGTGCCGGCCAGCCCGTTCTCCTTCAGCTCGCCGACCTCGCGGCCGATCGCGGCGGCGCGGCGCGCGACCTCCTGGTCGTCCTTGCCGACACAGACCACGAGGGCGTTGGAGTACGTCAGCTCGTCCGCCCCGCGCCCTGCCGCCTCGGCGGCGGCCCGCACCCGGCCGAACTGCCGCTCGCTGTCCTCGACCGAGGCGAACGGCATGTTGAACTCGTCGGCGTACCGGGCGGCCAGGTTCGGGGTACGGGTGGCGCCGTGGCCGCCGATCAGGACCGGGATCCGCGGCTGGGCCGGCTTGGGCAGCGCGGGCGAGTCGCTCAGCTCGTAGTAGGTGCCGGAGTAGCCGAAGCTCTCGCCCGGCTTGGTCTCCCAGAGCCCGGTGACGATCGCCAGCTGCTCCTCCAGGCGGCCGAACTTCTCCTTCGGGAAGGGGATGCCGTACGCCTTGTGCTCCTCCTCGAACCAGCCCGCGCCGAGGCCGAGTTCGACCCGGCCACCGGACATCTGGTCGACCTGGGCGACCTGGATGGCGAGCACGCCGGGCAGCCGGAAGGTGGCCGCGGTCATCAGGGTGCCGAGGCGGATCCGCTCGGTCTCGCGGGCGAGTCCGGCGAGGGTGATCCAGGCGTCGGTGGGGCCGGGCAGGCCGTCCACGTCGCCCATCTTCAGATAGTGGTCGGAGCGGAAGAAGGCGTCGAATCCGAGGTCTTCGGTGGCCTTGGCGACGGTGAGGAGGGTGTCGTAGCTCGCGCCCTGCTGGGGCTCGGTGAAGATACGAAGGTCCATACACCCATCCTGCACGGCCCCCGCTCCGTCAGGCGCATCGGCACCGCCCGTCGCGGGCGTCCGCCTTCGGGTGAATGTCGTCGACGGCGGGGCCGCCGGGCGGCGCGGGCCAGTGACCGGCCTGTGCGGTGATCGTTGGGTGGGGGGAGCCGGGCCGTCCGGCACCCGCGCCGGACGGTCGCCGTCGCCGCGCGTCGTTCGTGGCCCGCCGCCGACGGCGGGCCGGGGGGCCGAGGAGGCCGTCGTGACCGAAGAGTCCGTTCCACAGCAGGGTGGCCCCTCGTCCGGCCGGCCGAAGGGGCTGCTCCAGCAGATGGAGGAGCTCATGGCGGCGTTGAACGCGGAGCTGTCCAGTCTCCAGGAAGAGGCGGGTATTCCCGCCTTGGATTCCCAGGAGCACGTCCGCGGCTCGGCACCCGACCTGGGCTGCGCGGGCGGGTGATCCGGCGCCCCGTGCACCGCCGCGAGCCGAGCAGCTGGGGCAAGGGCGACGCGCAGCATCCGACGGCTCGCCGCATTCGGCGGCTCGCCGCATTCGGCGGCTCGCGGCATCCAACGGCTCGCCGCATCCGCCGCGGGCATCATGCCCGCCGGTGTGCCGGGATGCCGACGGGACAGGGCTCGACGCGTTCGACCCCGCGTTCACCGAAGCGCTGGTGGCCCAGGACCGGCCGGAGCGCACTCGGGCCGGCCCTCTCGGGAGTCGTCGACGTCGCGGGTCCGTGCGTTGCGTGAGTCCGCCAGGCATGGTTCGCTCGCCCGATGGAACTTCTGCTGACGTCGAGTGGGCTGCGCAACGAGACCCTGCGGGATGCTCTGCGGGACATGCTGGGAAAGCCGTTCGGGTCGGCAAACGTCGTGTACGTCCCCACGGCGTCCGTGGCCGAGTCCGGAGACCATGGGTGGCTCCTCTCGGACATGAACCGGCTGCACGGCCTCCGCTGGCGGGAGTTCGACATCCTGGAACTGAACGGCCTGCCCCGGCGGCTGGTCCTCGACCGGCTGCTGCGGGCCGACGTCGTCTATGTCGGGGGCGGCAATCACTACCACCTCGCGCGCAGCATCACCGGCAACGGCCTGGCCGACGGCTTCCTCGAAGCGCTGGCGGACCGGGTCTACGTGGGGATGAGCGCCGGATCGATGATCTTCAGCCGGAATCTCACCGAACACTCCGCCGACGTCATCGGGGACACCGCAGACCTCCATGTTCTCGACGCGACGACCGTGAAGCCGCCCTTCGGCCTCTTCGACTGGTATCTGAAGCCCCACCTGTACTCGCCGGACTTCCCGGAGCGCGACGACGCCTGGGCCGATGACATCACCGCGCGAGCGGACTTCCCGGTCTACTTCATCGACGACGACACAGCCGTTCGCGTCAGTGACGACAAGGTGGACGTCGTCACGGAGGGCCGGTGGCGGTTCCAAGCGTGATCCGCCCCGGGACGGGCGTGCGGCACGGCTTCCGGCCCGGAGAGCCGCCTCCCGGGGCTAGCCGTCCCGGACCTCCTCCCGGGCCGCCAGCTTGCGGAGCATCTCCAGGACCCGGTCCCGGGACTCGTCGGCCGCGTCGATGGCCTCCATGCACTGCCAGTACGTCGCCTCGTCGGCCGCGGCGCTGGCCATGCCGACCAGGGCGATGCCGGCCTCGGCGAGAAGACCGCCGAGGCTCAGCAGAGTCAGGCGGGCGTCGTCCAGTTCGGTGAGCTGGGCGGCGCGCAGGGTGCCGGGGTCCAGGTCGGGGGTGCCCAGCACTCCGCAGCCCCGGCCCGCCAGCTCGGTCAGGCCGAGGGCCTCGCCGCGCAGTTCGGGCGGACCGGAGACGGCCAGCCGGCTGCCGATCGCCTGGGCCAGGGCCTGGGCCTGCCACACCTCGGTCATCATCTCCGGAACGCCCGCGCCGTGCGCCAGCGCCTGTCTGCTCGCCACGATGAGCCGCATCGCGTCCATCCGTCGCCCCGTCCCCGTCGGTCCGAACTGCCTTGCCGCACTCAGTAGTTCACTACCCAGAGTGAGGGTTCCTGAGACGTGGAGCCAGGGGAAGACGGAAATCTGTGGACAACAATTCGGATTCGGGCGGGGTGATGGCTACTGAGCGTTAAACCGGAGTGTCATGCTCCTCGCCGACGCCCTCCCTACGACCCGTCAGAGGGGCGGGAACCGCTTCTCGTTGCGGTCGATCTTCGCGGCCAGCGCGGCCAGCGGGTCGACGTCCAGGACGTCACAGAGCTGGAGGAGATAGGCGAGGACGTCGGCGACCTCGTCCGCGACCCGGTGCGCGGTACCGGGGTCGGCCATCACCCGGGACGACTCCTCCGGGGTCAACCACTGGAAGATCTCGACCAGTTCGGAGGCCTCCACGCTGAGGGCGGAGGCCAGGTTCTTGGGGTTGTGGTACTGCCGCCAGTCGCGGGCGGCGGCGAACTCGGCCAGCCGGCGCTGGAGTCCCGCCACGTCGAGGGGTTCGTCGGTCACGCCTCCAGGTGTACCACCGTGATCGCCCCGGCTCCCTCGGCCCAGGACGCGTCGCTCACCGCGCCGACCAGCCGGATGTGGCCACGCTCGCCCATCAGGAGGGCCGTACGCAGGAGTTGGGCGCGCTGGCCCGGGTCGAGGGCGCGGTCGAAGCCGTCGGCGAGGACGGTGAGGCCGCGCATGGCGTCGGGCACCTCGCCGGGGGCGTCGACCGCGAGGACGCCGGGGCCGGTGAAGAGGACCAGGGCGAGGGCGAGGTAGCGCAGTTCGCCGTCGCCGAGCCGCTCCAGTTCCGTGCGCCGTCCGTCACCGCGGTCGAGGAGGGCCCGTACCGTGCCGTCACCGAGCGGTTCGGCGAGCAGGTCGACGACGGGGCCCGCGCAGCCGGAGCGCACCGCGTCGACGAGCAGGCCGTGCCGACGGCCGCATTCGGCGCGGGTGCGCCACAGGACGTCGGCCAGGTTGTCGCAGCCGCGCAGCAGCCGGCCGGAGCCGGTGCGGACCGGGGCGCGCATGCGGTCGGGCCGCGGGTCGCAGGGGAACACCGACCGCAGGGCGACGACCATCTGCTCGGCGGCGGCGAGGACCTGCCGCTGTCCGTCCGTCTTCCCGGCGACGCGCAGCGGCAGCAGGGCGGTGCCGAGGAGGTCGTCGGGGAGCGGCGCGCGGGTCACCGGCGCGGCGCCCGCGGTGTGCCAGGCGGCCTGCACGGCGGGGCGGCTCGGGTCGCGCAGCGCGGTCTCCAGGAGCACGAGGCCGCCCGCGGTCAGCCGTTCGCCGACGACGCGCAGTTCGGGTTCGGCCTGGACGGCGAGGTCGAGCCGCACCGGTCCCTCGGCGCCGTCGGCCGTACAGCCGATGCGGAACCCCCGGCGCCGCTGCGCGTCGGGCCGGGCCTGCTCCGGCACCAGCGCGGCCGGGTCGGGAAACACCTCCGCGAGCGCGGCCCCGCCCCCGAGCCGGGCGAGCGCCTCGTAGGCCGCGAGCACCGTGCTCTTCCCGCTCCCGCTGGGCCCGGTGAACAGGGTGACCTGCCCGACCGGAAAGGTCGCGCCACGGTGCCGGGCGAAGGCGGAGAGCCGCAGCTCGGTGACGCGGGGACGCGGGTCACGTCGGAGGGCGGGGGCGAGGTCGGGCGCCGGGCCGGAAGCAGGCGCCCGACGGGAACCGGGTGCGGCGGCCGGAGACGCTCCCCGGCTGCCCGAGCGGGCGCGCGGGACGGTCTCCGACGGCCCGGCGGGCGCGCCGGAGCGGACCGGGCGGGGCCGCTCGGGAACCGAACCGGCGGACCCCGTCGGCAAGTTCGGAGCGTTCGGCGGGCTCGGCGCGTCCGGCGGGCTCGGCGCGTCCGGCGGCCTCGGCGGGTTCGGCGCGTCCGGCGGGCTCGGAGCCACCGACGCCACCGCCATCGCCACCTCCGGCACCACCGACGCCGCGCCGTCGTCGGGCGGCGGTGTCAGCGGCTGCGACGACGGCGGGGCCGACGTGGCACCCGGAGCAGGGCGGGCGGACGGAGAGGACGAGGAAGGGCGGGACGCGGACGAGGCGGAGGGCACGGCCATATGCGGACCGTAGGCCGCCGGCCGACCGGCGAACCGTTCCGCCCGCGCGCCCTTCCTTCGATCGGGGGATGCCCGGCCGTGCCACGGATCACGGGACCTCGGGATCTCGGGACCTCAGGACCTCGGGATCCCGGGATCTCGGCCCGGTCCGGGCTCCCCGCCGTACCGGCCGTCAGTTCCCGGAGACCCCCGCGCCCTCCATCAGCCCGGCGACCTCCGTGCCGGGCGGGGTGAGGAGGAAGACGTTGCGGTCGACCCGGTGCATTCCGCTGGCCAGGCCGAAGACCACGCCCGTACTGAAGTCGAGGACGCGCTTGGCGACCTCCGTCTCGGCGCCGGTGAGGTCGAGCAGGACCGGTATCCCGGCCATCAGCGTCTCGGCGACGTCGCGGGCGTCGGCGAAGACGTTGACCCGCAGGACGACGAAACGGCGGCGCGTCTCGGTCTCCGCGTCCGGCAGCGCCCGGTGGCCCACCGCCGACGGCCAGGCGTCGCGGCCCCGCAGCGGCACCACCTGGGCGAGCCCCTCCCACTGTTCATCGGTGACGTCGTAACGGCTCACCGGCTCCCCCCGACCTGACTCGCACTCGATGCCTGCACCAGCCAATTCTTACGCCAAGTCACCCGTTCGGCCCAACAGCGACACGAGGCGCGAGCGTTTCCGGGTGGCCTTGCACCAAAGAAGGGATCTTGTCACTATTCAGGCGATTGACGCGCATTGGGGGCTTCTTACCGCCCTCACACCGGACTCTTCTCCTCCTGCGACGCCCCGCTCACCGCCCGCGATTACCGTCCGGTGCGTGCACTTGGCAGAAACACAACAGGTGACACCCGGCCGGCGGACACAGTCGGCGGTGTCCGCCGCTCCGGGCGACGCCGGAGCCCCCGCCCCCTGGCACCGGGTCCTGACCCTCCTCGCCGACATCGGTCTGTTCATCGGCACCCGGTCGGTGTGGACGCAGGCGGTGACCCACCACCAGGTCCTGGCGGCCCTGATCTCCCTCTGCTATATCTCGATCCTCATGACCGGCGTGCTGACGCTGACCGTCCGCAGCACCCGGTCGCTGGCCCGCCTCGACCTGGTGGTCCTGGTCACGGCGGTGGTGCTGGCACTGTGCACCTGGGTGCTGAACCACAACGGCGGCGACGAGGGCGTCCTCACCACCCAGGCGGCCCGGGAACTCCTCGCCGGCCACCCGGTGTACGGACAGCCCTGGCCCTGGCTGTTCGGCGGCAAGGGAGTCGCCCTCACGCCGACGATAGGCGGCAGCTACGACTACACCTACGGCTATCCCCCGCTGGCCCCGCTGCTGACCGTCCCGTTCCTGTGGCTCGGCCACCACGGCGCCCCCGCGACGGCGGCGTGCGCGGGTGCCCTGATCACCGGCACGGTCGTGCTGTGGCGGATGCTCCCGTTGCCGTGCCGCTCGGCGGCGACACTGTCCTGCCTGGGCTTCGGCTTCCTCTCCACGTACTCCCGGGTCGGCTACCCGGCGGTGATCGCCCTGGCGCTGCTGATGCCGGTGGCGGTGCGCTGGCCGCGGATCGGGCGGGGCGGGCGGCTGGGATGGGCCGGGATCGCGCGGGCCGCGTGCCTCGGGGCCGCGTGCGCCGCGCAGCAACTGCCGTGGTTCGTCACGCCGTTCCTGCTGGCCGGCATCTACGCGGTGCGGCGCGGGGAACTCGGCGGCCGGGCCGCCGCGCTGGTGGTCCTGCGGTTCGCCGGGGCGGCCGTCACGGTGTGGCTGCTGATCAACACGTACTTCATCGTGTCCGAGCCCGGCCGCTGGCTGGGCGGGATCGCGCTGCCGCTCACCCAGGGTGCCGTCGTGCACGGCCAGGGCCTGGTGGACATCACCCTCTACTTCACGAACGGCAGCGACCGCATCGACTGGTACTCGCACGCCAGCATGCTCCTCGCGGCGGCCCTGCTGGCCCTGTTCGTGCTCTTCGTGCGCCGGCTCGGGCCGGCCGCGACCGTGCTGCCGTGGCTCGCCTTCTTCCTGGCGACCCGCTCCCAGGACGGCTACTACCTGCTGATGACCCCGCTGTGGCTGGCCGCGGCGGTCACCGCCCCGCTGTCCGAGTTCGAGCACGCCTGGCAGCCGCGTCCGGCCCTGCTGACCGGCCCCCGCCGCCGCCCCGCCCTGGCCGGGACGGTCGCCCTGCTGCTCACCCCGGCGCTGGTGAGCGCGGCGCTCGCGGTGTCCGGCCGGCCGCCGTTGCGGATGGAGATCACCGCGCTGCGCCGGGCCGCGCACCAGGCCTCGGTGGTCAGGGCGATGACGCTGAAGGTGGTCAACACGGGGAGCGTCCCGCTCACCCCGCACTACACACTCACCACCGGCCAGGGCATGAGCAAGTACTGGCTGCTGGTGCGGGGTCCCGCGACGATCCCCGCGCACGGTACGGCGAGTGTCGAACTCAGGCCGTCGAACGGCAGGTTCGGCATCCCCGTCAAGCCGAGCACCCGGATCCGGCTGCGCGCCTTCACGGCGGATCCGCAGACACTGTCCAGCCAGGACGTCAGGCTCAGCCGGACGGTCCGCTGAACGTTCCGGTCGCCAGTCGGCTGCGGCGCCGTCGTGGCTGGTCGCGCAGTTCCTCCCCAAGCCTTCGGCCGGGGGGACCCCCAGCGCCCCTTACGGGGCGCTTCAGGCCGCCGTGCGGGTGAAGCGGAGGGTGGCGGTGACCGTGGTCGGGCCGCCCATCATGCCCATCTGGTTGAAGGTGATGCCGAACTCCTCGCGCACCACCTGGAACTCGACCTCCAGCGTGAGCGCGTCGTCGCTCGCCGAGACCAGCTTCGCGGTGGCCTTCTGCGGCCTGCTGATGCCCCGGACGGTCAGCTGACCGTCGACCTGCACCTCGTCACCGGTGTGCCGGGCGCTGCGCACCGCGAAGGTGATCTCCGGGTGGTTGTCGGCGTCGAAGAAGTCGGCCGAGCGCAGGTGGTCGTCGCGCTTCTTGTTCTTGGTGTCGAGCGAGGTCGCGTCGATCGACAGGGTGCCGCTGGCGGTGCCGTCGGCGGCCACCTCGCCCCGGCCGCCGACGCCCGCGAAGGTGCCCTTGACGGCGACCAGGCCCCAGAAGGTCTTGTGCCGGACGGCGACGGTGGAGGCGGTCGGGTCGAGCTGCCAGAGGCCGGTTTCCACGGTGACGGACATGGCCGTACTCCGATCCATTGATGGTTCAAATTTGGATGACTGCGATATGCCTGCACGTTAGCCCACTATCCAAATTTGGACAACAGGTAGACTCGATGCCATGGCCGCCGACCAGGAACACCCCGCAGAGCTGCCCCCATGTCCGTCCCAGGGGGGCGACGGGCTGCTCCCGGCCGAGCTGCGCGCCTGGATGTTGCTGCTGGCCGCGACCGGTGCGGTGGAGCAGCGGCTGCGGTCGGTCGTGAAGGAGACGCTGGACGTCTCGCACGACGAGTTCCTGATCCTGTGCCTGCTGGCCGAGCTGCCGCGCGAGGGTCTGCGGATGACCCGGATGGCCGAGCTCCTGGGCCGCCCCAAGACCCGCCTCACCTACCAGATCGCCTGCCTGCAGCACGCCGGCCTCGTCACCCGCAAGGCCGCCTGCGGCGACAAGCGGGGCATCGAGGTCGCCCTCACCGACAAGGCCCGCCGGCAGATCCAGGACGCCTCCGCCGCGCTCGCCGGGACGGTGGCGCAGGCGGTCGGCCACGTCATCGGTCCGGAGCAGCGCGAGGCGCTGTGCGCGCTGATCCCGGAGCTCGCCGACGACACGCCCTGACCGTACGAATCAGGCCACTTCACCCCCGGGAGGCACAGGTCACAGCCACGGAGAGGGCAAGGTCACAGCCCTGCCACCCGTGCACTTCTGACGCTCTGCCCTAGCATCCGAGCATGACGGTCCTGCCTGACGACGGGCTCTCACTGGCCGCCGAGTTCCCCGCCGCGACGCAAGAGCAGTGGCAACGCCTGGTCGAGGGTGTGCTGCGCAAGTCCGGCAGGGAAGTCTCGGGCGAGGCCGCCGAGGACGCCCTGTCCACGACGCTGGAGGACGGGCTGCGCACCCGTCCCCTGTACACCGCGCGCGACACCGCGCCCGACCCCGGTCTGCCCGGCTTCGCGCCGTACGTGCGCGGCGGCCGTCCGGCGGGCGGCACCGCGGGCGGCTGGGACGTACGGCAGCGGCACGCGGCGGCTCCCGACGGCGCGCTCCTCGCCGACCTGGAGAACGGCGTCACCTCGCTCTGGCTGCTCGTGGGCCGGGGCGGCATCCCGGTGCCCGGCCTCGCCCGCGCCCTCGACGGCGTCTACCTGGACCTCGCCCCCGTGGTCCTGGACGCCGGCCAGGACACCGAGGCGGCGGCGGCCGAGCTGTTCCGGCTGTACGACGAGAAGGGCGTCGCCCCCGAGGCGGTACGCGGCAACCTGGGCGCCGACCCGCTGGGCTACGAGGCCCGCACCGGCACCGCCCTCCCCTTCGCCCCCGTCGCCGACCTGGCCAAGCGCTGCGCCACGGAGTTCCCCGGCCTGCGCGCGCTGACCGTGGACGCGCTGCCGTACCACGAGGCGGGCGGCTCGGCCGCGCAGGAGCTGGGCGCCTCGCTGGCCACCGGGGTGGCCTACCTGCGCGAGCTGACGGAGGCCGGGCTCGGCGTCGAACAGGCTCTGGCCCAGCTGGAGTTCCGGTACGCGGCCACCGCCGACCAGTTCCTGACGATCGCCAGGCTGCGCGCGGCCCGCCGGCTGTGGGCGCGGGTCGCCGAGGTCAGCGGGGCCGCCGACGCGGGTGCGCAGGTGCAGCACGCCGTCACCTCGACGGTGATGATGAGCCGCCGCGACCCGTGGGTGAACATGCTCCGCACGACGGTCGCGACGCTGGCCGCCGGGGTCGGCGGCGCCGACTCCGTCACCGTGCTGCCGTTCGACCACGCGATCGGCCTGCCGGACGCGTTCGCCCGCCGGATCGCCCGCAACACCTCGACGATCCTCATCGAGGAGTCCCACCTGGCCCGGGTCGTCGACCCGGCCGGCGGCTCCTGGTACGTGGAGAAGCTCACCGACGAACTCGCCAACGCGGGCTGGGAGTTCTTCCGCAGCATCGAGCGGGACGGCGGCCAGGCGGCCGTGCTCCGCTCCGGCCGCCTGCGCACCGACCTGGCGACCACCTGGGCCGAGCGCTCCAAGAAGCTCGCCAAGCGCCGCGAACCCGTCACCGGCGTCAGCGAGTTCCCGTTCCTCGCCGAGAAGCCGGTCGTGCGCGAGCCCGCCCCCGAGCCGCCGTCGGGCGGCCTCCCCCGGGTCCGCCGCGACGAGGCCTACGAGGAGCTGCGCGCCCGCTCGGACGCCCACCTCGCGGCGACCGGCAGCCGCCCCCGAATCTACCTGGCGACGCTCGGCCCGGCCGCCGCGTACACCGCCCGGGCCGGCTTCGCCGCCAACCTCTTCCAGGCCGGCGGCATCGAACCCGTCACCGAGGGCACCTTCGAGGAGAGCGGTGCCGCCGAGGCGGTGCTCTGCTCCAGCGACGCGCTCTACGCCGAACAGGCCGTGCAGCAGGCCGAGTCGCTGAAGGCGGCCGGTGCCCGGCACGTGGTCCTCGCCGGCCGGGGCGAGTACACCGGCATCGACTCGTACGTCTTCGCGGGCTGCGACGCCGTGGCCGTGCTGTCCGAGACCCTCGACCGCATGGGAGTGTCCTGATGGGAATCCCCGACTTCTCCGGCATCGAGCTGGGGACCCCCGTCACCGACGGCAGCCTTGAGGAGTGGCGGGCGGCCGGCGGTGACCTGCCCCTGTGGGAGACCCCGGAGGGCATCGGGGTCAAGCCGCTCTACACCGGCAGCGACCTGGAGGGCCTGGACTTCCTCGGGACCTACCCGGGCATCGCGCCGTACCTGCGCGGCCCGTACCCGACGATGTACGTCAACCAGCCCTGGACCATCCGCCAGTACGCGGGCTTCTCCACCGCCGAGGAGTCCAACGCGTTCTACCGGCGCAACCTGGCGGCCGGTCAGAAGGGCCTCTCGGTCGCCTTCGACCTGCCCACGCACCGGGGCTACGACAGCGACCACCCGCGGGTGACCGGTGACGTCGGCATGGCGGGCGTGGCCATCGACTCGATCTACGACATGCGCCAGCTCTTCGACGGCATCCCGCTGGACCGGATGACCGTGTCGATGACGATGAACGGCGCGGTGCTCCCCGTCCTCGCCCTCTACATCGTGGCGGCCGAGGAACAGGGCGTACCGCCCGAGAAGCTGGCCGGGACCATCCAGAACGACATCCTCAAGGAGTTCATGGTCCGCAACACCTACATCTATCCGCCGAAGCCGTCGATGCGGATCATCTCCGACATCTTCGCCTTCACCTCGCAGCGGATGCCCCGCTACAACTCGATCTCCATCTCCGGGTACCACATCCAGGAGGCGGGCGCGACGGCCGACCTGGAGCTGGCGTACACGCTCGCGGACGGCGTCGAGTACATCCGGGCGGGACGCGAAGCCGGCCTGGACGTGGACGCGTTCGCGCCCCGGCTCTCCTTCTTCTGGGCGATCGGCATGAACTTCTTCATGGAGATCGCCAAGCTGCGCGCGGCCCGGCTGCTGTGGGCCAAGCTGGTCTCGCAGTTCGAGCCGCAGAACACCAAGTCGCTGTCCCTGCGCACCCATTCGCAGACCTCGGGCTGGTCGCTGACCGCGCAGGACGTCTTCAACAACGTGACGCGTACGGCCGTGGAGGCGATGGCCGCGACCCAGGGCCACACCCAGTCGCTGCACACCAACGCCCTGGACGAGGCCCTCGCGCTGCCGACGGACTTCTCGGCGCGGATCGCCCGCAACACCCAGCTGCTCATCCAGCAGGAGTCGGGCACCACCCGGGTCATCGACCCGTGGGGCGGCAGCGCCTACGTGGAACGGCTCACCTACGACCTCGCCCGGAAGGCCTGGGCGCACATCCAGGAGGTCGAGCAGGCGGGCGGGATGGCGCAGGCCATCGACGCGGGCATCCCGAAGCTCCGGGTGGAGGAGGCCGCGGCCCGCACCCAGGCCCGGATCGACTCCGGACGGCAGCCGGTCATCGGCGTCAACAAGTACCGGGTGGACAGCGACGAGCAGATCGAGGTCCTCAAGGTCGACAACTCCTCGGTGCGCGCCCAGCAGATCGAGAAGCTGCGGCGGCTGCGCGCGGAGCGGGACGAGACGGCGTGCCGGGACGCGCTGGACGCGCTGACCCGGGCGGCGGACGGCGAGGGCAACCTGCTGGAGCTGGCCGTGCACGCGGCCCGCTCCAAGGCGACCGTCGGTGAGATCTCGGACGCCCTGGAGAAGGTGTACGGCCGGCACGCGAGCCAGATCCGTACGATCTCCGGTGTGTACCGCAACGAAGCAGGCGAGTCCCCGAACGTGGACCGCACCCGGGCCCTGGTCGACGCGTTCGACGAGGCCGAGGGGCGCCGCCCGCGCATCCTGGTCGCCAAGATGGGCCAGGACGGTCACGACCGCGGCCAGAAGGTGATCGCGACCGCCTTCGCCGACCTCGGCTTCGACGTCGACGTCGGCCCGCTGTTCCAGACCCCGGAGGAGGTCGCCCGCCAGGCGGTGGAGGCGGACGTCCACGTGGTCGGCGTGTCCTCGCTGGCGGCCGGTCACCTCACCCTCGTACCGGCGCTGCGCGAGCAGCTCGCCGAGGAGGGCCGGGCGGACATCATGATCGTGGTCGGCGGTGTCATCCCGCCGCAGGACGTGCCGACCCTCCTGGAGATGGGCGCCACGGCCGTGTTCCCGCCCGGGACGGTGATCCCCGACGCGGCCTACGACCTGGTGAAGCGGCTGTCGGCGGAACTCGGGCACGACCTGTGATCGATGTCGACGCCTATGTGAAGGGTGTGCTCGACGGGAAGCGCGCGGTGATCGCCCGCGCCATCACCCTCGTCGAGTCCACCCGGCCACAGCACCGGGTACTGGCACAGGAGTTGCTCACCGAGCTGCTCCCGCACAGCGGCCGGGCCCGGCGGATCGGCATCAGCGGGGTGCCGGGCGTGGGCAAGTCGACGTTCATCGACGCGTTCGGCACGCTGCTGACGGGGCTGGGGCACCGGGTGGCCGTGCTGGCCGTGGACCCCTCGTCCACCCGTACCGGCGGCTCGATCCTGGGCGACAAGACGAGGATGGAGCGCCTCGCCGTAGACCCGAACGCCTTCGTCCGGCCCTCCCCCAGCGCCGGCACGCTGGGCGGGGTCGCGAAGGCGACCCGGGAGTCGATGGTGGTCATGGAGGCCGCCGGGTACGACGTGATCCTGGTCGAGACCGTCGGCGTCGGGCAGTCGGAGACGGCGGTCGCCGACATGGTCGACTCCTTCCTGCTGCTCAGCCTCGCCCGTACCGGCGACCAGCTCCAGGGCATCAAGAAGGGCGTCCTGGAGCTGGCCGACGTGATCGCCGTCAACAAGGCGGACGGCCCGCACGAGCGCGACGCCCGTTCCGCCGCACGCGAACTGGCGGGCGCCCTGCGCCTGATGCACGGCAAGGACGCCTTCTGGACTCCCCCGGTGCTGAGTTGCAGCGCCCGCGAGTCGACGGGGCTGGATGTCGTCTGGGAACGCCTGGAGCAGCACCGGGTGCTGCTCGACTCCACCGGGCGGCTCGCCGACAAGCGGCGTGACCAGCAGGTGGGGTGGACCTGGTCGATGGTCCGGGACGAGTTGCTCGGCCGGCTCTCCGCCCACCCCGCGGTGCGCGCCACCGCCCCCGGCCTCGAACAGGAGGTCAGGGACGGCACGCTGACGGCGACACTGGCCGCCGAACGCATCCTGAAGGCGTTCGGGGAGCCGGCCGAGGGTCCTCAGGCCAGCTGATCCTGGAGCGCCTCGCGGGCCCTGGCGACGCGGGAGCGGACCGTGCCGACCGGGCAGTCGCTGACCTCGGCGGCCTCCGCGTACGGCAGCCCGACGAGCTGGGTGAGGACGAACGCCTCCCGCCGCTCCTCGGGCAGCGCCGCCAGGAGGTCGAGGAGCGCGACGCCGTCGTCGAAGCCGGGCAGCCCGTACGGCTGGGCCCGCTCGACGGCCTGTTGCCAGTCGGGGACGTCCGCCGGGCGGGGCCTGGCGGCGGCGTACCGGTGGCTGTCCACGACGGCCCGGCGGGCGATCGCCAGCAGCCAGGAGCGGGCCGAGCCATGGCCTTCGAACCGGTGCAGGCTGCCCAGCGCGCGCAGGAACGTGTCCTGGGCGAGGTCGTCGACGGCCTGCGGGTCGGCGCAGAGATGGGCGACGTACCTCAGGACGTCGCGGTGCAGAGCCCGTACGAACGCGTCCACGGCGGCCGTGTCGCCGGACCGGGCGGCGAGCGCCCAGGCCGTGATCGACGCGTCGCGTTTCGCGTCCGGCGCGGGGCGTGCGGGCAGGACGGAAGTGATCACTCGGTGTCCTCGGAGTCCTCGGTGACGAAGATGAAAGGGGAGACGGCCCGGTGGCGCTCACGGTGCTCAAGCGGGCGTACGGCCGCCGTGTTCGTCCGGGGCGCGCGGGCGGCCCCGGAACACCAGCTGTCGTCAGGCGACAGCCGTCCGCACCGGCGGACCCCGGGAAGTGATCGCGTGGACGAGGAGGCGCAGCCGCGGGGCCCGGTCCGAACGGCGGCGGCGCGGCCGGAGGCGCGGGCGCTCGGGAGTGACCGGCAGGGCGAGCAGCAGCCGGAGCGGCGCGACGAGCCGGCCGGCGACGGCCCGGACGATACGGAACGCCGCGCGTTCGCCGTGGCCGAGCCAGAGGCCGCACAGCAGCGCGGCGAGGAGGTGGGCGGCGAACATGCCGGTGGAGGCGGTACCACCGGTGCCGAAGCCCAGGTATTCGACGGGGTCGGTGTGGGCGGGGGCCATGTGCATCGGCCCCATGTGCGCCGACCCCATGTGCATGGCGGCCATGTCCATGGGCGGTGCGGTATGGGTGGTCCACACCTGGGCCGCGGAGAAGCCGGAGTGCAGGGCGGTCTGGGCGCCGACCGCGGCGGACACGACCAGTGGCAGCCCGCGTTCGCGGCCGGACAGGGTCCAGCCGAGGGCGCCGGTGAGGGCCAGGGCGGCGGCCAGGGCCCAGGCGGGCACCCGGCTCCCGGACATCAGGACGTGGCCGAGGGCGGCGAGCAGCACGCAGACGGCCGCGAACACCGCGGACCGTATCGTGCGTGCACACCACCCTGCCGTCATGGCGCATCATCCTTGCATCCGGACCAGCCGCGTCGGGGAGTGGTACGGCGATCCACAGCCGGTTCGCTCAACTCACAGCCGAGACGCACCGGTTCACAGAGTCGTTTCGACCGCGGCCCGGTGGGGGCCGATCGCGCAGTTCCCCGCGCCCCTCACGGGGCCACCCAGCTGCGGGCAGACGCTCCACCGCGGCCCAGTGGGGGCTGAGCGCGCAGTTCCCCGCGCCCCTCACGGGGCTACT
The DNA here is from genome assembly GCF_040652195.1 of Streptomyces sp. NPDC048278. NCBI lineage: Bacteria > Bacillati > Actinomycetota > Actinomycetes > Kitasatosporales > Streptomycetaceae > Streptomyces > Streptomyces sp. NPDC048278. Next base: position 152,391 of record NZ_JBEZLP010000011.1, on the reverse strand, counting down.
CAGCCGCGGGCAGACACTCCACCACGGCCCAGTGGGGGCTGAGCGCGCAGTTCCCCGCGCCCCTTACGGGGGCTACTCAGCTGCGGGCAGACACTCCACCACGGCCCAGTGGGGGCTGAGCGCGCAGTTCCCCGCGCCCCTTACGGGGCTACTCAGCTGCGGGCAGGCGTGCCGCAGGGCGGCACGGGTGGGCGCGGGGGCACCCGGCGAGCGCCGGTGAGCGTCCCCACCCCCCGGCACCAACCCGGCTCAGCTCTTCGCCCAGGGTGCTTCGGGCACGCCTGTGCGTACCCTCGCGCCCGTGACGTCGACGACGATCGTGCGGTCGTCGTCGAGTTCCTCCCTGACCCGGCGCAGCCGTCCGGCCCCGTCGATCCAGTAGCTCAGCGGTACGTCACCGGCCGAGAAGACGTCGTACCGGCGGCCGTCGATCCGGTCCGTGCCCACGTGGCGGCGGCCGGACCGGGCGATCCGGCGGGCGTCGTCCGGGCGGGCGGCGGCCAGGGACAGGGTGAGCCGCAGGGCGGTGTCCAGCGAAGCGGGCCCGTAGCGGCGGCGGATCCACGCCGTCGGCTTCAGCCGGGCGGCGTCCCGGACCGCCTCCGCCGTCGACGCCGGTCTCGCCAGCGGGCCCGCACTGCCGTCGACCCTGGGCCGGGCGACCTCCAGCCCGGCGCCGTCCCACGCCAGCAGCCCCCGCTCCGCCGCGTCCCCGGTGTCGAACCAGCCGACCGCCCGGTGCCGGTGCTCGTCGACCACCGCGCGGACCACGGCCGTACCGCCGGGCAGCGGGGCCCGTACCGTCACCTCGGCGGGGCTGTCCCGGTACGCGCGCAGCGGGGTGAGGGCCAGACGCCGGGCCTCGGCCGCCGAGAGGGGGCGGGGAGCATCGCCGCCGGCGAGGAGGAACGGCAGGGTCGCGCACGTTCCCGTGACGGCGGCGAGGGCCGCCCAGGTCCAGGGGGATCGCATCCGTGCTCGTACCCGTGCCGGTTTCATCCGCATGGCAACGTACCTACACGCGGACGGGCCGCGCCCGGTGGGCACCGGTGCGCGGCCCGCTCGGCATCACCCTTGCGGGGTGCGCCGTTTACTCCGTACCGAGGCTCCGGACGGCCTCGCGGATCAGGTCCGCGACCTTCCCGGGGTGGGCGAGCATGACCAGGTGGGAGGAGTCGACCTCGACCGTGGTCATGCCGGCGCGCCGGTAGCCGTAGCGCTCGACGTCCGGGTTGATGGTGCGGTCCGAGGACGACACCAGACCCCAGGACGGCTTGGTCTTCCAGGCCGCGACCGGGGCCGCCTCGGCGAAGGCCGCGCCGGCCAGCGGACGCTGGGAGACGGCGAGCACCCGGGCGAGGTCCGGGTCCACGTCGGCGGCGAAGATCGCGGGGAACCGGTCGACGTCGACGGTGACATCGGTGCCTGGCTCGTCCGAGCCCTCGACCGGGAACGGCGTGTACACCAGGGCCTGGGCGAGCTCGGAGTCCGGGAACCTGCCCTGCAGCTCGCCGAGGCTCTCGCCCTCCTCCAGGGCGTAGCCGGCCAGGTAGACCAGGGCCCGCACGTTGTCCTCGGCGCCCGCGACGGTGATGACGGCACCGCCGTAGGAGTGGCCCACCAGGACGACGGGGCCGGGAACCGCCCGGACCACCGAGGCGATGTAGGCGGAGTCGCCGGTCAGGCTGCGGTTGGGCACGGCCGGGACGAGCACCTTCAGGCCGTCGGCCAGCAGTTCGGGGACGACCCGGGCGAAGCTGGACGCGTCGGCGAAGGCACCGTGCACGAGGACGACGGTGGGCGTGGAGTCGGTCATGGGGGTTCCTTGTCGGCGGTGGGCGGTCGGCCCGCTCAGCGCGGGTCGACGCCGATGTCGGTGTCGACGTCGTAGGCGGCTTCCGCGTGGTCGGGGGCGGGGTGCGCGATGTCGGCCCCCAGGTCGAAGGCCGCCGACCCGACGGCCTCCGCCAGCTCCGCCCCCTCGCGCTCCGCCGTGGCCCGGCGGTGGTGCTCGGTGAGCTGGTCCCTGAGGTGCCTCAGCCGCGGGTGGCCGTCGTGGGCGGATGCCTCGGACGACGGGTCCGACGGCGGTTCCGATGCCGGTTCCGACGCCTGTTCCGCCTGCTCGTTCGTGGTCACGCCCGCTCCCCGGTCAGACGGTGTGCAGGGCGGTGTGGAGGGTGTGCACGGCCAGGGAGATGGCGGCCTCGGCCGCGTGGGTCTCGCGCAGGGCGTTGAGCATCACGAAGTCGTGGATGATGCCCTGGAAACGGACGGCGGTGACGGGCACCCCGGCCTCGCGGAGCTTGTTGGCGTAGGCCTCGCCCTCGTCGCGCAGGACGTCCGCCTCGGCGACGACGACCAGGGCCGGCGGCAGGTCCTTGAGCTGCTCGACGGTGGCGCGCAGCGGGGAGGCGGTGATCTGGGCGCGCTCGGCCTCGTCGGTCGTGTACTGGTCCCAGAACCAGAACATGCCGTCGCGGCGCAGGAAGTAGCCCTCGGCGAACTGGTGGTAGGACGCGGTGTCGAAGCTCGCGTCGGTGACCGGGTAGAACAGCACCTGCTGGACCAGCGGGACGCCGCCGCGCTCCTTGGCCATCAGGGTCAGCGCGATCGACATGTTGCCGCCGACCGAGTCACCGGCGACCGCGATCCGGGTGGCGTCCAGGTCCTTCGTCGCGCCCTGCTCCACGACCCACTTCGCCACGGTCCAGTTCTGCTCGATGGCGACCGGGTAGCGGACCTCGGGCGAGCGGTCGTACTCGGGGAAGACGACGGCCGCGCGGGCGCCGACGGCGAGCTCGCGGACCAGGCGGTCGTGGGTGTGGGCGTTGCCGAAGACCCAGCCCGCGCCGTGGATGTAGATGATCACGGGCAGCGGGCCGGTGTGGCCGGCGGGCTTGACGATCCGGGCGCGGACGCTGCCGGTGGGGCCGCCTTCGACGGTGATCCACTCCTCGTCGACCTCGGGCTTGGCGATCGCGCCGGACTGCACCTCGTCGACCGCCTTGCGGCCCTCCTCCGGGGCCAGGTCGAAGAGGAAGGGCGGGTTGGCGGTGGCCTCGACGAAAGCCTGGGCGGCGGGCTCGAGCACCGGCGTGACGGGCGTGAAGGCTTCGGACATGCGATTCTCCTGGGATTGCGTGCGGCACACCGGGCGATCCGGCGCCGCCGCGATTCACCGTAGGAGCGCCGCGCGCCCGGCAGTTGCCCCCGAGCGCACGCCCACCGTCCCGGCAGCGCACGCGCGGGGTGGAGCGCGTGGTTCCGGGGACCTCCGCCACGTACGCGCACACGGGAAGCGGCGATCCGGGCGGCGATCCCTGCGGTGTCCCAGCGGTGATCCCAGCGGTCATCTCCTGGCGAGATGACTGACATCCCGATCCATCGCCGCGCGCTGGGAAGCATGGCGGGCGGCCGAGTGCTGGTGACTGACGAGAGCAACGCCTGCTGTGAGGAAGGTCCCGTGTCCCAGACACCGTCGCCCGACATACGCTCCCCGCGCCGGGAGGCCGCCGAGGCCGCCCACGGGGTGCCGGGCTGGCTGATCGCGCTGTTCGCCGTCGCCTCCGGCATGACGGTCGCCAACCTGTACTACGCCCAGCCCCTGCTGTCCGAGCTGCGGGGCGTCTTCCACGTCAGCGAGCCGACCGCGGGTCTGCTGATCACGCTCACCCAGGTCGGCTACGTGATCGGCATGATCTTCCTGGTGCCGCTCGGCGACCGGCTGGAGAAGCGGAGCCTGATCACCGCGCTGCTGACGGTCACCACGCTCGCCCTGGTGGCGGCCGGTCTCGCGACCGGGTTCCCGATGCTGCTCATCGCCTCGCTGATCAGCGGGGCCACGTCCGTCGTGGCGCAGATCCTCGTCCCGTTCGCCGCGAGCCTGGCGCCCGACCACGCCCGCGGCCGGGTGGTGGGCCGGGTGATGAGCGGCCTGCTCACCGGCATCCTGCTGTCCCGCACGCTCAGCAGCCTGGTCTCCAGCGTGGCCGGCTGGCGGGTCGTCTACCTCGGCTCGGCCGTCCTGATGGCCCTGCTGGGGGTGGCCCTGCGGCTGGCCCTGCCCCAGCACGCGCCCACCACCTCCGTGCCGTACCACCGGGTGCTGCGGTCCACCGCGGCGTTGGTGCGCACCCATCCGGCGCTGGTGCGCAGGGGCCTCTACCAGGCGGCGATGTTCGGTGCCTTCAGCGCCTTCTGGACGACCGTCTCGTACGTGCTGACCGGCCCGCGCTTCCACTACTCCGCCGTCGGGGTCGGGGTGTTCGCCCTGGTCGGCGCCGCCGGTGCGGCCGTCGCCCCGTTCGCCGGGCACTGGGCGGACCGCGGACTGACCCGCCGGATGACCGGTGCCGCGTTCGGCCTCGCCGCGCTGGCCTTCGCGGCGGCGGGGTTCGGACAGCACAGCGTCCTGCTGATCGGGCTCGCGGCCGTCCTCCTCGACATGGCCGTGCAGACCAGCCTGATCCTCGGCCAGCACACCGTCTACCAACTCGATCCGCTCGCCCGGGCCCGGCTGAACAGCGCCTTCATCGCGATCTTCTTCATCGGCGGCGCCCTCGGCTCCCAGCTCGGCTCCATCGCCTACCGGTCCGGCGGCTGGAGCGCGGTCAGTCTCCTCGGGGCCGCCCTGCCGGTGCTGGGCCTGCTGTACTGGCTCACCGAGCTCCGGAGCGGCGCGAGGCGCTCGGCGTAGGAGCGCCGGGGAGCGGGGGCGCCTGCCTAGGATGCGGCGGAGATCCTCGCCGTACCGAGGCGGGCGCCGTGCCACCGGGAGCAGATCATGGACCTGCGGCAGATGGAAGTCGTGGTCGCCGTGGCGGACGCGGGCGGGTTCACGGCGGCGGCGCGACGGCTGCACGTGGTCCAGTCCGCCGTCTCCGGCACGGTCCGCGCCCTGGAACGCGAGCTGGGCACCCCCCTGTTCACCCGGACCACGCACCGGGTCGGGCTCACCCCGGCAGGCGAGGCGTTCGTCCCGGCGGCCCGGCAGGCCCTGCGCGCCGCCGAGCTGGCCCGCGAGGCGGTCGACGCGGCGAAGGGCGAGCTGCGCGGCCGGGTGACGGTCGGCACCATGCAGGGGGTCTGGGCGAACCTGCACCACGCGCTGGCCGCGCTGCGGGCGGAACATCCGCGGGTGCTGGTCCGGTTGCGGCAGGCGGCGGTCGTCGACATCCGGCAGGCGCTGCGCGAGGGCACGGTGGACCTGGCGGTGGTGGCGCTGGACCGCCAGCAGCAGCGCGGTCTGGTGACCAGGCTGCTGGCCCGCGAGGAGATGGTCCTGGTGGCCTCGCCCCGCCGGAGCCTCACCACGAACGGTGCCGGGGGCACGGTCGACCTGGCCGGCATCGCCGAGCTGCCGCAGGTGGAGTTCACCCCCGGCTGGGCGATCCGGGACGCGGCCGACCGCGCGTTCCGGGCGGCCGGCGTCGAACGGGCCACGACCTTCGAGGTCAACGACATCGTGGCCGCGTCCGAACTGGTCCGGGCCGACCTCGGCGTCTGCATCATGCCGCCGACGATCGCCCACCGTTTCCCGGACCTGACGCCCTACCGGTTCGCCCGGCACGCGCCGAGCTGGAAGGTGATGGTGGTACGGCCGCAGGGCGAGCCCCCGGCGGCCGTCGCGGCGCTGCTGCGCCACCTCACCTAGACGGACCGGGCCAGGACCCCGGCCCGTCAGAAGTCCTCAGAGGGTCAGCAGGGGGTCCGCAGGGGGGCGGCCTCAGAAGTCCTCGGACTCCGGGATCACGTGCATCGCGGCCTCCTCCGCCGACGCCCCGGCGCCGTCCAGGCCCCGGTCGGAGGCGAACAGGTCGGAGTCGGTGACCTCGTGCGCGCCCTCGTCGGGTGCGAGGAGCCGTCCGGCACGGTCGTCGCCGACCTCGTCGTCGAGGAGTTCGCCGTCCGTGTCCCAGGCGTCGCCGAGGTCGTCGCCCTCCGGGACGCCGATGTCCGGCACCTCCTCGGCGAGGCGCTCGTCCAGGGTCTCCCCGCGCAGTCCCTCCGCCGCCGTCACCCCCGTGTGCTCCACGCCCCAGGGCCGCTCCGGCGGCGAGTAGCCCTCGTCCAGGGCCTCTTCGCCGGCCCGGTAGTCCAGGGTGTCCGAGGCGTCCAGCACACCGGCGTCGTCCTGCACCTCCGAACCGTCCGGCTGGTAGACCTCGTCACCCATCGCCTCGTCGGTCATGCGCACTCCATCGTCACTCGGGCCGTCAGTTCGATCCGGCCGTCAACCGGAAAGGGTAGGAGGTCGTGGTCGCGGTCGGGCGGCACGATCACCAAAGCGGTGCGGAAGCAGGGGCGGGACGGGCCGGGCGGACCGCGCGGCGCGGGCCGTCAGTCACGCCGTCCGGCGGCGCCCGCCGCCCGCCGCCACTGGGCCGGTGACATCCCGTACGTCTCGCGGAACGCCCGGCTGAAGTGCGAGGGGCTGGTGAAGCCCCAGCGGGCCGCCACCGTGGCGATCGACCGGTCGGCGGCGCCGGGCAGGGCCAGCTCCGCGTGGGCCGCCTCCAGCCGGCGCGCCCGGATCCAGGCGCCCACGGTGGTGCCCTGGCGCTGGAAGAGCCGGTGCAGGTAGCGCAGCGAGATGGCGTGCCGGTCGGCGATGTCCCGCGGGGTGAGTCCGGGTTCGCCGAGCCGGTCCCGGACGGACGCGGTGATCCGCTCCCACAGGGCCGGCTCGGGCGGCCCGCCGATCCGCTCCAGGGCCAGGGTCGCGAGGACGTCCACGACGGTCCGGGCGAGTCGTTCGCGCCGGGCCGCGGTGACCCGGGCGACCTCGTCGACGAGTCCGTCGAGCAGCGGCAGCAGCAGGGCCGCCGCGCCCCCTGCGGCCTCGTCCACCGGCGTGGCCGTGAGGGCGTGCAGCTGCCGTTCCTCCAGGCGCAGCAGGGCGCGGGGCACCATGAGGATCCGGGCCCGCTGCGGTTCGGGGAGCACGATCCGGAACGGGCGCCGCGCGTCGTGGAAGGCCAGGCCGCCGGGGCGGAGTTCGGCGGTGCGGCCGTCCTGGAGCAGCAGGGCGGTACCGGCCAGCTGGCGGCGGACCAGGATGTGGGTGCGGGGGTCGGCGGCGGCGGTGCGGGCGCCGCGCAGGATCGTGCCGGGGCCGAAGTCCTCGGTGGCGATCTGGAGGGCGCCGAGCCGTTCGGCGGCCAGTTCGCCGGTCCACGGACGGCCGCGGTCCACCCTGACCTCGACGTCCACGAAGGTCCGGGACAGGACGCGCTGCCAGGCGTCGAGCCGGTCGCCGGGGGCCAGGTCCCGGGTGGCGCAGGACACCGCGGTCAGCACGGCGGACCGTCCGTGCGCACCCGGTCCAGCCAGTCCGTCGGGGACAGCCCGAAGGAGCTGCGGAAAGCCTTGCCGAACCCGGCCGCGCTGCTGAACCCCCAGCGCCGGGCAACCTGGCCCAGGCCGGCCGGGCCCGCCGAGCCCGCCGGGCGCGCGGCGAGTTCCCGGCGGCACTCGCGCAGCCGCAGGTCGCGGATCGACTGGCAGACGGTGGTGCCCTCGGCCTGGAACAGCCGGTGCAGATAGCGCACCGAGATGCCGTGCGCGCGGGCGATGGTGCCCGGCGTCAGCCCGGGGTCCGAGAGGTGCCAGCGGATGTACGTCCTGACACGCAGCAGCAGCACGCCGTCGGCACCGGGCAGTTCGGCGGCGTCGGCCCCGAGCTGCTCGGCCGCGGTGGCCGCCACCAGGTCGACGACGCTCTCCGCCAGCCGCTCGGCCGTCGGCGAGGTGTACGACGCGGAGGTGTCCGCGAGCCGTTCGAGCAGCGGCCCGAGCAGCGCGGGGAGTCCGCCGGCCGGGCGGACCGCGCGGCCGGTGAGCTGTCGTACGTCGGCCTCCGAGAGTTCGAGGAGGGGGCGCGGCACGGCGAAGATCTTCAGCCGGAAGCGCTCCGGGAAGGTGGTCCGGAAGGGGCGCAGGGTCTCGAAGAACCCGATGTCGCCGGTCCGCAACTCGGTGGCGCGGCCGTCCTGTTCGACCCGGGAGCGGCCGGCGCTCTGGACGGCCACGAAGATCTCCCGGCCGTCGCCGCGGGCGATGAACCGCGGCGCCCGGTGGACCCGGCCGGGGTCGGCCTCCACCGTGGTGATCCGCAGCTCACCGAGGCGGTCGGTGCGCAGGCTGGCGTCGTAGGTACCGCCCTCGGCGGCGATGTCCATCCCCACCAGGGTGTCGAGCACGGCGTCGTGCCAGTACTCCAGGCTCTCCTCCGGTGGAACCGAGCGCGTGGTCAGCACCCTGGTCCGTTCGCCCGTCGCGCCGGTCGGAGGCCGGCGTCTCTCCTCGTAGGAGCCGATCGCGGTTGCCATGCCACCAGCCTCGCCCGACGACCGGCAGCGACGCATCAGTCGGGCGACTGGTCCTCGGCCGGCGCCGGGCCCGTCAGTTCAACCGGGCCCGTCAGTTCAACCGGGCCCGTCACGACAACCGGGCCCGTCACGCGAGCCGGGACCGCAGGAAGGCACAACCGGTCAGCAGTGCCGCCCGGGTGGGCGCGCTGTCGGCGAGGGCGTGCAGGGCCACGAAGTCGTGGACGGTGCCGAGGAACCGCACGGACAGCGCGTCGACGCCGGCCTCGGACAGCCGCCGCGCGTACTCCTCGCCCTCGTCGCGGGCCACGTCGGCCTCGGCGGTGACCACCAGGGCCGGTGGCAGCCCCGCCAGCTCCTCCGGGCGGGCCCGCAGCGGAGCCGCGGTGGGCTCGCCGCGCCGGGCCGGGTCGTCGACGTACCGGTGCCAGTAGCCGCGCAGCGCCCGGCGGGTGAGCAGGTAGCCGGTGGCGAACTGCTGCTGCGAGGGGCTGTCGCAGCGGGCGTCGGCCAGTGGGTAGTAGAGCAGCTGCGCGCTGATCCGCGGCCCGAGCCGCGCCTTCGCCAGCATGGTCACGGCCGCCGCCAGCGTGGCGCCGGCGCAGTCGCCGGCCACCGCCAGCCGGCCGGGGTCCAGCGCGAGCGCCTCGGCCCGGGTGACCGCCCAGGCCAGCAGGGCGTAGCACTCCTCCAGCGCCACCGGGTAGCGGGCCTCGGGGGCACGGCTGTACTCGGGGACGACGGCGCACACCCCGGCACCGGTGACGAGTTCGCTGATGAGCCGGGCGTGGGTCTGGGCGTCGCCGAGCGCCCACCGGCCGCCGTGCAGGTACAGCAGGGCCGGCAGCGGGCCCCGCGCCCCGGCCGGGCGTACGGTCCAGAAGCCGAGCAGCCGGGCGGGGCCGACGGGTGCCACGTGGAAGACCGCCTCCACGTCGAAGTCCTCGAACCGGTCGGCCTGGGTCTCCCGCAGCGCCTGCCGCGCGGCGTCCGGGCCGAGGTCGTCGAGGACGGGCGGCACGGCGGCGGCGCTGACCAGGCGCTGCACCACGGGGTCGAGGACGACGGCCGTACCCGGCCCCGGTGCTCCGGGTGTCATGGGCGCTCCTCCGTCCGGCCCGCGGGCGCCCTCACCGGCCCTGTACCAGGTCACGGAGTTGATGGCGGCTGCTGATGCCGAGCTTGGGGTACACGTTGTACAGGTGCGAGCCGACCGTGCGCGGGGACAGGAAGAGCCGCTCGCCGATCTCCCGGTTCGACAGGCCACGCGCGACCAGCTGGACGATCTGCCGCTGCTGCGCGGTCAGTTGCTCCAGCAGACCCGCGTCCGCCGGGGCGGGGGCCGCACCGCTGGCGCGCAGTTCGCTGCCGGCGGCGGCCGCGAGGGCTCCGGCACCGAGGCGTTCGGCGGTCTCCAGGACCGCGGTCAGCTGCTGGCGGGCCTCCAGGGTACGGCGGCAACGGCGCAGCCAGATGGCGTAGTTGAGGCGGACGTGGGCGCACTCCCACGGCCAGCGGTTCGCCCCGTGGTTGACGAGCGCGAGCTGGAAGTGCCGCTCGGCCTCGCCGTCCGGGCCGACCAGGGCGGTGGCGTGGTGCAGCAGCAGCGTCATCCGGGTGCTGGGGCGGTCCCCCTGGTCGGCCGCGACCCGTTCCAGGAGGGGCAGCGCCTCGGCCGACCGGCCGGTGCGCTGGGCGGCGACGGCGAGTTCGGCGACGGCCCGCGCGGACAGGAAGGGGTGCAGGGGCGAGCCGTCGGCGGTGAACAGGCCGCTCAGCTGCCACCAGGCGTCCTCCATGTCGCCGCGGGTGACGGCGGCGAGTCCGCGGGCGCGCAGCAGCCGGGCGTGGGTGGCCCGGTTCTCGTCCAGGCAGACGGCCCGCCACACGGACGGGGTGAACCAGGGCTCCGGCGGCAGGGTGCCGCGCAGCGCCCGTACGGTCAGCGCCTGCGTCTCCAGGTCGGCCCGCAGACGCGGCAGGCGCAGCACCGCGGCCTCGGTCAGGGCGTCCTCGATGACGCCGCCGGCCTCGGCGAACCGTCCGGTGGCCAGCAGGGTGTCCACGAACGGGAGCACCGACCAGCCCCGCAGCCCGAAGGCGCGGGCGCTGCGCAGCCGTTCGTCGGCCGTCCGCGACTGTCCCAGGTCCGTGTCCGCCTCGTCCGCCTGGTGGGCGACGGCGGCGAGGACCGCCTGGGCGGTGGGGGCGGGCGAGCCGGGGCCGGGGGCGTCGTATGGGTGGCCGGGGGCGGGCGGGGTGTGGTGGGGGCGGGCGAGGGCGGGTGGGGCGGCGGTGGCGGAGCGGGGCCGGGCGATCGCGGTGACCAGTGCGGCCAGGGCCCGCCGGGCGTACGGGGTGTCCAGGCGGGCCAGCGGTCCGGTGGTGGCGGGCCGCCACCGCCCGGACGCGTCGGCCTGCCGGGCCCGGTCGAGCAGCGCGGGCAGGGCCGCCGTGTGCTCGGGCAGCCCGGACTGGGCGGCGATGCCCGCCGCCAGGCCGACGAGGGCGAGCGCGAGGGACCGGTCGACGACGGGGAAGTGTTCGGAGGCGTCGGCGAGCAGTGCGAAGGCCTCGCGCTGGGCCGACTCGTGGGAGAGGGCGGAGGCCAGCGCACCGGCCGCGGCACAGCCGAACTGCGGCTCGGCGCCTTCCTGCACGATCCGTTCGTACAGCTCGCGGACCCAGCCGGGGTCGCCCGCCGTGTGGGCCGCGGTCAGTGCCTCGGCAAGCCGGCGGGCGCGTTCCGGCGGTCGTGGGCTGAGCCGGGCCGCCTGTTCCAGGGCGCGGGCGGCCTCCACCGCGTCCCCGGGCCGCCAGGCGGAGGCCTCCAGCTCGGCGGCGACGAAGGCGTTGGCGCCGACGGTGGCGGCGGCCAGGTGCCGGGCCCTGGCCTCGGGCCGCGCGGCGACCCTGGCGAGCTCCCGGTGGGCCCGCTGGCGCTCGCCGGCCGGGCGCCCGAGGTAGGCGGCCGAGCGGGCCAGCGGATGCCGGAAGTCGAGCCGGTCCTCGGCGAGTGCGATCAGCCCGGCTGCCTCGGCCGGCGCCCACACCGTCAGGTCGCCGGTGCCGAGGGCGGCCATGACCGCGGCGACGGTCCCGCCGGGTCCCGCTGCCGCCGCGTACAGCAGGGCCCTGCGGGTCCCGGCGGGGAGCGCGTCGACCCGTACGCCGAAGACGTGCGCGTGCCGGACCGCTTCGGCGGGGCCCGGCGCGCCGCGGCCCAGTTCCACGAGTGCCAGCGGGTTGCCGGCGGCCTGGGCGAGGATCTCCAGCCGGTGCCGGCCGGTGGGCGCGGCCGGCTGCCGGTCGAGGAGGGCCGCGGCCGAGATGCCGTCGAGCGGGCCCAGCCGCAGGGTCTCGGTGCCGGGCGGCGGGCCGGGCAGGGCCGCCTCGTGGCGTGCGGCGAGCAGCACCGTCAGCGCCCGGCCGGTCAGCTGCCGGACCGCGGCGAACAGCGCCTCGGGGAAGGCAGGGCCGCACAGGTCGGCGTCGTCCACGCACACCAGCACCGGACCGGCCCCGGCGAGCCGGTCAAGGAGCGCGGCCACCGCCGCGTGCGGCTCGGCCTCGTCCGCCGGGTCGTCGGCGGCCGGTACGGCGGTCAACGCCCTTCGCAGGGCGGCGGGGAGCGCGGCCAGTTCGGCCCGCACCGGCGGCGTCAGCAGCTGGTGCAGACAGGCGTGCGCAGGGCGGGGGTCCTCGGCCCAGCCGTGCGCGGCCAGCACCTGCACGCCCTCGGCGGTGGCCCGGTCCCGGACGTGCCGGAGCAGTGCCGTACGCCCGGTCCCCTCCTCGCCGAGGAGCAGCAGGGTCTGGGGAGTGCCGGGCTCGCGCGTCGCGCACCGCAGGATCCGCTCGATCTCGCCGTCCCGGCCCAGTACGGCGCTGTCGTCGCCGGTCGTGGACTGCTGGGGTGGGTGGACCGTCATGCACGTACTCCCGGGCGGTGCGCGTTTTCCCTGGCCGGGGCCGTCATCGCGAAGGCCCCGCGGCCATCCTCGCCGAGGCCGGGGCGGCCCGCTTCCGTCACATGACCAGTCGCCCGCGCCCGCGGCGGCCGGGCCGCGCGAGCCCGCGGTTCGGGTCCTGCCGTGGGCCGCTGGCAGGATTGCCGTATCAGCGGCTCGACGACAAGGACGGTTCATGCACGCCGGCACCACCGACCACCCCTTCGATCCGGGCATCCTGGGCCGGGCCGCCGAGCTGGGGCGCCTCGACCGGCTGCTCGGGGCGGTGGACGGCAGCGGACCGCAGGTGCTGGTGCTGGCCGGGGAGCCGGGGACGGGCAAGAGCACCCTCGTGGACCGGGCGGCCGAGCGGGGCCGGGAGCAGGGCCTCGGGATCCTGCGGGTGCGCGGCAGCGAGGGCGAGGCGGGACTCGGTCTGTCGGGCATGCACCAGTTGCTGCACCCGCTGCTGCCCGGAACGGGCCTGCCCGCGGGGCAGCGGGAGGTGCTGGACCGTGCCTTCGGGCCGCAGGCGGCGGAGTACGAGCTGAGGCTCGACCAGCTGTCGCTGTGCGTGGGCGTGCTCGGACTCCTCACCGAGGCCGCCGCCCGCCGGCCGCTGCTCCTGCTGGTGGACGACGCCCAGTGGCTGGACCTCGGCTCGGTGGACGTACTGGCCTTCCTCGCCCGGCGGCTGGAGGGCAGGCCGGTGGTGCTGCTGCTCGCCGCCCGCGAGGACGGCGTACCGGCCCGCTTCGACCGGGCCTTCCCGCAGATCACGCTCGGCCCGCTGAGCCGTACCGCGGCCGGGCAGCTCCTGGACGCGCAGCCGGATCCGCCGCGCGGCAAGACCCGGGCCGAGATCCTCCAGCAGGCGGCCGGCAACCCGCTGGCCCTGATCGAGCTGCCCCGCGCGCTGGCCCGGGGCCGGACCGGGGACATGGGGGCCGGCGGAGCCGGGGGCGCCACGCTGCCGCTCACCGCGCGCCTGGAGAACCTGTTCGCCGCCGACCTGCCCGGCCTGCCCGCGCCCACCCGGGCGGCCCTGCTGCTGGTGGCCGCGGCCGGTCCGGCCCGGCTGACGGACCTCATACGGGCCGCCCCCGAGCTGGACCTGGTGGCGGCGCTGGACCCCGCCGAGCGCGCCGGGCTGGTGCGGGTGGCGGACGGCGGGGTGCTGCTGCGGCACCCGCTGGTGCGCTCGGCCGTCTACCACGCGGCCTCCTTCCACGAGCGCCGGCAGGCCCATCTCGCGCTGGCCGCCGCGCTGACCGGGGAGCCGGACCGCAGGGCCTGGCATCTGGCCGCCGCCGCGACCGGCCAGGACGCGGCGGTCGCCGACGCGCTGGCGGAGAGCGCCGAACGGGCGCGGGGCCGGGGCGGCTTCGCGGCGGCGGCGACCGCACTGGAACGCGCCGCCGAGCTGACCCCGGCGCCGGACCTGCGGGCCCGGCGCCTGCTGACGGCCGCGCAGGCGGCGATGTTCGCCGGTCATCCGCAGTGGGTCGGCGAGCTGAGCGGCCGTGTCGGGGGGATGACCGATGATCCCCGGCTGCGTGCCGAGGCCTCCCTGCTGGGCGGCTGGGCCCTCGGGGTGACGCTCCGTCACGAGGAGGCGCTGGCGCTCCTGTTGGGCGTCGCCGAGGCCACCGCCACCTCGGCACCGGACCTCGCCCTCGGCGCCCTGAGCACCGCCGCCACCTCCGTCTACAACTCCGGCGCGCCCCGCCACCGCGCCGAACTCGACCGGATCGACGGCCTGATCGAGGGGGACGCGGACCCCGCGGGCCGCGCCTGGGCCCGGGCGGCCGTCGATCCCGTCCACGAACGGCCGCTCCTGACCCGGCACTTGACGGAGGGGCTGGCCGTCCTGGCGCGGGAGGAGTCGCTCGGCAACCTCACCGCGGTGGGCGGCACGGCCTGGATCCTGGACGAGACCGAGCAGGCCGTGCGCGTCCTCGGGCGGACCATGGACGTGCTGCGGCGGGCGGGCAGCGCGGGCACGAACGCGACCGTGACCCAGGCGCTCGCCCTCGCCCTGTTCGAGAACGGTTCGTGGACGGCGGCCGAGGAGGCGGCGCACGAGGCGTTCTGGATGGCGACGGAGGCGGGCGCGGACAACGTGACCGTGGGCGCCGGCCTCCTGCGGGCCACCCTGCACGCGCTCCGCGGCGACCCCGCGACCGCCCGGGCCGAGGCGCTGCGGGCCGTGCGGGGCGTGGACCTGCGCCGGTCGCTGAGCCTTCAGGTCCGCCACCGGCACGCCCTGGGCATGGCCGCGTTCGCCGCGGGCGACCACGCGGACGCCTACGAGCAGCTGCGCGCCACCTTCACCCGGGACTTCCGGCCGGACCCCGTCCACTACCACGCCTCGCTCTACTACCTGGGCGACCTGACGGCCGCGGCGGTGCGCGCCGGGCGGGCGGACGACGCGCGTACGGTGGCCGACGCCGTGCTGCACGGCCTGAAGCCGGACCCCTCCCCGCGGCTGGCCGCCGTACTGCACCGGGCCACCGCGCTGCTGACCGACACGGACGACGCCGAACGGCACTTCCGCGCCGCCGTCGACGATCCGGCGACCGACTGCTGGCCGTTCGAGAAGGCCCTCGCCCACCTCGACTTCGGCGAGTGGCTGCGCCGGCGCCGCCGCAGCGCCGAGGCCCGCCCGCACCTGACCGCGGCCCTGGAGTGCTTCCAGCGCCTGGACGCCCGCCCGTGGACCGAGCGCACCACGGCGGAGCTCCGGGCGGCGGGGGCAGCGGGGGCGGCGACCGCTCCGGCCGCCGTCGGCGAACTCACCCCGCAGGAGCTCCAGATCGCCGAACTGGCCGCCCAGGGCCTGACCAACCGGGACATCGCGGCCCGCCTCTACCTCTCCCCCCGTACGGTCGGCTACCACCTGCACAAGATCTTCCCGAAGCTCGGCATCACGGCCAGGGCCCAGCTCCGGGACGCCCTCACGGAGGGGGGCCGGGGCTGACCCTGCCCTACGGCCGGTCGCAGAGGGCGTGGTCGACGAGGACGCCCGTGGCCCGGTTGAGGGCGGCGAGGTCCGGCGGCGCGGTCGTGGTGGTGACGGAGACGGTCACCGCGCGCCTGCCGTCCGCGCTCACCGCGGGGCGGGTGTTGACGCCCGCCCCGTCGCCCTCGTGGGTGTAGTAGTAACCGCCGCAGGAGAGCGGGATCCTGCGCAGCCCGAGGCCGTAGGTGCCCTCGGGCATCTCGGCGACGTCCTCGGGGTCGTCGGTCCGCTCGACGGTCTGCCGCATCTCGCGCCACTGCTCTGCGGGGAGCAGCCGGCCGCCGGCCAGGGCGCGGAAGAAGGTGTTCAGGTCGGCGGCGGTGCTCACCACGCCGGAGTCGGCGGTGTGCTGGAAGCTGTGTTCGGTGACGTCGAGGCGCGTGCCGTCCGCGGTCGTCAGGTAGGCGCGCACGTACGGCTCCGGCAGGTACGGGTCGAGTCCGGGGACGGAGGTGTTCCGCAGTCCCAGCCCGGCGATCACCCGGTGCGCGACCAGGTCCTGCCAGCTCGCGCCGCCGGCCTTCTCGGCGATCATCCCGGCGACCAGGTAGTTGGTGTTCGAGTACGCCCATCGGGTGGCCCCGCCGGGCCGCGGCACGAACAGCGGCCGGTGCCTCATGGCCACCGCGACCAGGTCGGCGGCCGGGGTGGTGTCGTAGCGGTTCTCGTCGAAGTGGCCGATCAGCCGGTCCTGGACCTCCGGGTCGTCGACGTAGTCGTACAGGCCGCTGGTCTGGCGGAGCAGGTCGCGGACGGTGATGCGGCTGCCGTCGTTGCCGTGGCCGGCGACGACCCCGGGCAGCCAGTGCTCGACGGTGTCGTCCAGCGACAGCTTCTTCTCCGCGGCGAGCTGGAGGACGACGGTGGCGGTGAACGTCTTCGTCGTGCTCGCCACGCGGAAGTGCGCGTTCCACGGCACCGGGTCCGAGGAGCCGGCGGTCCGGGTGCCGATCCGTGCCATGAGCGGCGCCCCGTCCGCCCGGTCGACCCTGGCGAGCACGTTCACATCGCCTCCCCCGGCCTGCCGTACGGCCGCCAGGTCCTGGCGGAGAGTGTCCGCGCCGTAGGAGTGCCGTGCGGCCGGACGGTGTCCGGCGGTGACGACGTTCGCGGCGGTCGCGGTCATGGGCGAGGCGAGCGCGAGCAGCGCTGCGGCCGGCAGGGCGGCCCCGGCCTTCTTCGACGACGGCATGTGCATGTTCCGATCCCCCGTTGCTTCCGGTGTCCCGGTCGGTGACGACCACCAGCCAACCGGAACCGGAGGCGCGGGGGGATGGGACTTCCCACCGGATGCGGGGTGTACGTAGGCCCCCTGCCGGCGCCCTGCGCGGGCGACGTGGCGTGGCGCCTCGCGCCCCTGCCTCACGCAGGAGAAGAGAGCTGTTCGCGCACCCATGCGGGATCGGGATTGGTGTATGCCTGGCCGGCCAGAAGGACGGTCGGCACGGTTTCGTTGCCGTCGTTCGCCGCTCTGACCGCTGCCGCTCCAGCGGTGTCACGCCAGATGTCGACCCAGTACAACCGGCGGGCGTCACGGCCCAATCGGATGCGCAGTCGCATGCAGTACGTGCAGCCAGGCCGCCAGAAGACGACCGGCCGGCCGTCGACCGCGCTACGGCGTTGCGCCTCCAGCGCGTCGATCGACCTCGGGAAGATCAGAGGCGAGTTCACGCCGGCGAGCAGCACGAACACCAGGAGGAGTGCCGCGGCTGTGCCGGGGCTCCCCCTCAGGAGCAGCCCAGCCGCAGAGGCTGAGCCGCAGACCACGAGCAGCATCGGCAGGATCCAGGCGCGCTTCATGACGACGCACGCTATCGATGAGTCGGACTGTCTGTCCCACCAGGCCGTGCGACGGGGGGCGTCCGGTCCGGGTCCGGTGCACGGCGGTGGCGGTGTACGCGGTCATGCCCCCGGTCGGGCGCCCTGCGCGAACCAGACGTCGGCATGCACGCTAGGCGCCCTCTCCGACGGCCGGAACCGATGCACTCGCCGCTCGGCCGGCGTGCTGGGGTGGCGCGGCATGGACGAGGTCGCGTTCGAGGGCGTCGAGGGCCTGGCGTGCCGCCGCGATGCGGGCGAGGAGCAGCGGGCCGTCGGGCGGGGCAGCGGCCGGGGCGGCGGCCGGATGGGGGACGGTCTCCGCCTCCCGCTCCATCTCCCGTGCCTCGTCGAGGGAGGTGATGACCACGCCTATCAGGACGTTGACCAGGACGAAGGAGGCGATGAGGACGTAGGAGGCGTAGTAGGCGAGGCTCCAGCGGGAGATCTGCAGGCCCGCGTGGACCGCGTCGCCGATGCCGTCCAGGGTCATCAGGAGGAAGAGGGTGAGGACGGCGCGGCCGATGGAGCCGAAGTGCTCGGGGTCGTGGCGGCCGAAGAAGACCCAGCCCACCATCGCGTACACGTACAGCAGCAGCGCGCCGACCAGCAGAAAGCTCAGCGTGCCGGGCAGACTGCGGGCGACCGCGACCAGCACGATCCGCAGTTGGGGCAGGAAGCGGGCCGTGCGCAGCACCCGGGCCAGCCGCAGGAGCCGCAGCACGGTGGTGTTCTCACGGACGACCGGCAGGAACGCGCAGAGGACCACAGCGAGGTCGAACAGGTTCCACGGGTCCTTGAAGAAGTCACGCGGGCGGTCCGCGTGGGCCCCCAGGCGCAGCAGGATCTCCACCGTGAACGCGGCCAGGCAGGCGTGCTCGGCCAGGCGTAACCAGCCGTGCCAGTCCGCGACGACACCGGAGTAGGTCTCCACGCCCAACAGCGCGGCGTTCAGGAGGATCACGGCGAAGACGGTCAGGGCGAACCAGCGCGCCTCCGTGATGTCGCGGCACCGGCGGGCCAGGTCGGCCGGGCGCGGGGACCGGAACTCGACGGGGCTTGTCTGGTCGTACTGCTCCGGCATCGTGCTGCCCCGGCCCTTCGTAGTGCTGTCCTCTACAGCACTGTAGATCAACAGGGAGAGAGCGGACCCCCAGCCTCCGCGGGAGGGAATCCATGATTAAGGAACGATCGTTCTTGACCGATCGTTCCTTAAGTGTCTACCGTAGTGCTCATGGGGAGGCCAAGAGCATTCGACGAGGACGAAGTGGTGCGTGCCGCCGTGGACTTGTTCGGCGCACGCGCGTATGACGGTGTGTCGGTCGACGACCTCGTCACCCACCTCGGCGTCCACCGCAACAGCCTGTACAAGGTGTTCGGCAGCAAGCGCGGCCTCTACCTGATCGCCCTGCGCCGTCATCTCGCCGACGACGTCCGCCCTTTGCTCGACGCCCTCGCCGGCGCATCGGATGCCGCGACCGCGCTGCGGCTCGTCACGTCGGCCGACCTCGACCTGCTGCTGCTCGCGGCGATCGAACGTGCACCGGCCGACGAGGAGGTCGCCTCCGAGGTGACGGCCGCACTGACCGCCGTCGACGAGGCGATCGCCGACGCCCTCGGCGTTCCCTCCGACCTGGCCGCCGCCCTCACCGCCGCCGCGCTGGGCATCCGCCTGCGCGGCAACCCCGACGACGTCACCACCGCGCTGACCCGATACCTCGGCCCACTCCCCTGAAACGGAAACCGACATGGCACTGATACGTATCGAGGCCGACGACCTCGTCGTCGTGATCGAGGGTCTCGACAAGCTCTGGTCCTTCAAGGGCAGCCTGACCATCCCGCTGGCCAACGTCCGGGGCGCGACCGCCGACCCCGGCATAGCCGCCGATCCCAAGGGAATCCGCGTGGCGGGCTCCCACGTACCGGGCGTGATCACCGCGGGCACCTTCCATCAGCACGGTGAAAAAGTCTTCTGGGACATCAGGGATCCTTCGAAGGCCGTCGTGATCGAACTCGCCGACGAGAGGTACGCCCGGCTCGTCCTCCAAGTCGACGACCCCCGCGCGGCCGTCGCCCTGGTCGAGAACGCCCTGGCCCGGAGATAGGCCGGTGCTCCTCCGCCTGGCGGCGGACCCACCGACCGCGACGGCCCTCCACCGGGAACCGGGGTGGCCGGGGGCACGAAGGGGCGGGCCCTCGCATGGAGAGCCCGCCCGATGGTCGCCTCGTCAGTGCTTGAAGACGTCCTTCGTCTTCTCCTTGGCCTGACGGGCCGCGCCCTTCGACTTCTTGGCCTGCCCTTCGGCCGTCATCCGCTCGTTGCCCACGGTGCGGCCGACCGTCTCCTTGGCCTTTCCCGCGGCTTCTTCGGCTTTGCCCTTGATCTTCTGCTGCTTGGCCATGGTCTTTCTCTCTCCTCGCCCCATGGGGGATCGGGCACCCGTCCCGAGTAACCCGCCGCCGGACGGTGAAACGGAACGGCGAACGTCAGTCGGGACCCGCCGGCGGGAGGAGTGTGCCGAGCGGGCCGAGGTCCAGGTTGAGGTCCTCCATGGTCAGGCCGTAGGTGGCGCACAGATCGGACATGCGGTCGTGGAGGATCATGAGGGTGGAGCCCAGCCGTTCCTCCTGCTCCTCGGTGAGGTCCCCCTGGTCGACCCGGTGCAATGCCTGCCGCTCCATGAGCTGCCGCAGCAGTTCGACCAGGGTGAGGACGAGTCTGACCAGGTCCCGTTCGACGGTGTCGGGGTCCGTGCTGATACGGCGGGCGGGGCGCGGCAACCCCGGCTGCCGAGTGTCGTCGGGTACGGCGGGCAGCAGCCGGAAGGCCCGGGCCGCCGCAGCCGTGACCTCGGCCAGGCGGTCCGGCGGATCGCGATCGGGACGCCTGTCGGCTGCCGTGCCCGTCATGGCGCGTCCTCGGCACGGGCCGGCGTCGCCCAGGGTGACGGGTTCTCGGCGCTCACGGAGACGATCAGCGCGCGCAGCGAGATCCGGACCAGGTCGATGTCGGCGATCGACAGGACCAGATCCCCGGTGACGACGACACCGCCACTGAGCAGGCGGTCGAGGAGGTCGATGAGGGCCACCTGGCGCTGGACCGGCGGCTCGGCCCCGGGCAACCGCTCCACGGCGTTCACGGCGCCCGGTCCGTCGCCGGGGTCCGCGCACCGGGCGGGGTGGCGAAGGAGTACGGCGCCCAGGGCCCGGTGACATCGATCCGGATCCCTGACAGCCCCTCGGCGGCGCCGAGAACCCGCGCACGGAAGTCCGCTGCCGCCTCGCGCGGAAGGAGATAGGCATCGTTGACGACGTTCTCTCCGGCGCCGGCGGCGAGTTCCCCCTGCTGCACCCGGTGGCGGGCGTGGCCGGCCGCCATGGCACGGCCGATCGCCTCGACGCGATCCGCGGCCTGACGGGCGGCCCGGTAGGACTCGTCACGCGAGTGCCGCTGGTCGCGGCGCGCGCGCAGGTAGGCCCGGCCCGGGCCGAGCCCGTCGGCCGTGTCGGCCACCGACGCCGTGCCGGTGGCCTGCGGGTCCGGCTGCGGCTCGACGTAGATCTTGACGCCCCATTCGAGGTGTCCGGCCAGTCGCTCCAGGGCACGCGAGAACTCCTCCGCCTCCTCGCGGAGCATCGCGGCCACCCGCCCGTCGTCCAGGTAGACCGTGGCGAGCCGCAGCGGCAGCACGGTGGTGCGCGCGGCCAGGGCCTCGATCACGCAGTGGTGGGCGCGGGCGACGGTCGCGAGCCAGTCCAGGTCCTCCAGATGGCTGCGCAGGGCGTCCTCCCGGAAGTCGCCGGCGGGGACCGAACTGACGGCGGCCGACAGTGCGCTCCCGGAACTTTCCGGCACCAGGCGAACGGGCGCCCCCGCGACGCCTTCCACCCCGTCCAGGGCCGCGCCCAGGTCCTCCACGGCGCGCAGTACGGCGTAGGCGTAGGCGACCTCGTCAGTCATCGGGCGCCCCGTTCCCGCGCCGGGTCACGGAGGGACGCGGCGGGCGCTCGCCCCTCAGGGCCTCTATCTCCGCCTGCAGCCGCCTGTTCTCCTCGGCCAGCGCACGCTCCCCGGCGCGGGAGGAGAGCGACGGGTCGTGCTCCCACCAGTCGATTCCCATCTCCCTGGCCTTGTCGACGGAGGCGACGACGAGCCGGAGTTTGACCGTGAGCAGTTCGATGTCCAGGAGATTGATCCGGATGTCCCCGGCGATGACGATGCCCTTGTCCAGGACACGCTCAAGGATGTCGGCCAGGTTGGCCGAGGAGCCCTGTCCGTAGCCGTACGGGGCCGTCGCCCGGGACGGGTACGTACTCAGTCGGTCGGCCGGGGATTCCGACACCGCAAGCACCTCGATTCCGGCTCAGGGGGCGAGGTCGCCCCGCCGGTAGGCCGCGATCTCCTCCAGACGGTCGAGGAGGAGGTCCTCGCGCTCGTCGAAGGTCTCCTGGTCGATGCGGCCGTCCAGCAGCGCGCGCTCCAGCGCCGCCAGTTCACGTTCGACGGGCTCGGGGTCGTAGTACTCGCGTTCGGCGGCCTCGACCACCCGGTCGACGACCCAGCCCACGCCTCGTACGGGCGCCAGCGGCAAGGTGAGGAGTTGCTCCAGCAAGCCCATGAGCTGCGCCTCTCAGACGAAACTGTACGGGGGCAGAGGCCCGCGCAGCCGGACCTCGCACTCCTCGCCCAGTTGGTTGGCCAGGCTGATCTCCGTGGCCAGGAACATCTCCTCCTGATCCGCCCGGACCAGGAAGGAGACGCTGAGGAAGTCATGGCCGCCGGGAGGCGCGAAGCTCTCGTCGCGGACGTACGGGTGCAGCGCCTCGACGATGCCCTTGGCGAGAGCCTGTTGTCGCACCTCGGCTTCCCGCGCGACCAGTTCGCCGAGCGCGAGGGACATCTGCGGGGTGCCGGAGCCGTCGCGGATGGCGGCGTTGAGGTCGCGGGCCTCGTCGGATTCCCGCAGGATCCGGCGCAGCAGCGGCTCTTCCTCCCAGGAAGCCTTGAGGTTGTACTCGGTGGTGCCCGCCAGGTTCCGCAGCCGTTCCTGGTACTCGCCCGCCCTGTCCGCCAGGGCCGCGCGAACGGTTTCGTCGCTCTCGGTCGTCATGCCGAACCGCAGTGGCAGCACGGCGCCGTCGGCCATCAGCCGTTCCTGGACCTCCTGGTGCGCCAGCACGTCACGGCGCTTGGGGCGCAGGCCGTCGGGAGCGTCACTGACGACGGCGCACAGCGCTCCGGCGGTCACCGTGCGCAGCGTGCCGGGAGGCTCGCCGACACCGTGGACGCCGTCCAGCCTCATCGGGTGGTCCCTCGAGGTGATGGAGTACACGTAGACGGCCATGGTCACTCCCTGTGCCGCCGGGAAGCCGCCCTGGGCTGCCGACGACGCTGTTGCCGCGGCGCCTCCTCGTACGCGGGCTCCTCCTGCTCGCCTTCGCTGTCCTCGTACTCGTCCTCGTACCCGTCCTCGTCCTCGTACTCGTCCTCCTCGTCGGCGTCGTCCTCTTCGCCGCCGCCGGTCAGGGTGTCCTTGACGGCTTCGACGGCTCCCGTCAGCGCCCCCTTGGACTTGCCCGCGGCCCCGCCCTCGGTGATCTCGCCGACGAGGTCGGTGAGCTGGGTGGGCTGTTTGCTGCCTGTTTCGAGGTCGAGGCGGTTGCATGCCTCGGCGAAGCGGAGGTAGGTGTCCACGCTGGCCACGACGATGCGTGCATCGATCTTGAGTATCTCGATGCCGACGAGAGACACGCGCACGAAGACGTCGATGACGAGGCCGCGGTCGAGAATCAGATCCAGAACGTCGTACAGACTGCTCGTACTACCGCGCGAGAGGGTGCTTCCACCCTGTGGCACCACAGTCATGGTGTCTCCCTTCGCCACCCCCTGATGCGGATCAGCGGCGCCGGTCGATCTGGCCGCGCGTGTAGCGGCGGGTCCGTTCGTACGCCAGTAGTTCACCTCTCGCACTCAGCGTCACGTGATAGGTGCCGAGCACGCTGGTGGTCTCGGGGACTCGTTCCAGTTCGAGTACCTCGACATCCGCTTCCCACCCGTCTTCGGTCGGTTTTATTGCCGAGACCGACTCGGGAGTACGTCCGAGGAGTTCCTCCAGTTGCCCCGCGGCGGAACGCATGGCCCAGGACGCCGAGTGTCCGGCGGGCTTCCGGGTACGTGCGCCGCTTGCGCGGCGTGCGGTGTCGTCACTGCGGGAGGGGCGTCTGCCACTCCCCGTGCCGTTCTTGTCTGACGCGGGCATGTTCCCAACTCCGTAGCTGGAGCGGCCCTCCACCGTCACTCAAATGTACAATTTCACCATATACATCTTGAAAGTGTGCCGCGACGGGCCGATGGCGACCGCGCGCCGCCGTGCGACCGCGTAGCGGCTCGCCGGAGGGAATGATCGATGAAAGATTCGACGAAGATCGCGCTCGCTGCCGCAGTCGCCGGAGGCTATGTCCTCGGCCGCGCCAAGAAAGGGCGACTCGCCTTCGGGCTCGCCACCTTTCTCGCGGGCCGCCGTTTCGGCCTCGAACCCCAGCAGCTGCTCACCGAAGGGCTGCGCAAGCTCCAGGACATTCCGCAGGTCGCGGATCTCAGCGATCAGGTGAGCGGCGAGTTCAAGGACGCCGGCCGACAGGCTCTCGTCGCAGCCGCCGACCGCAAACTCGCCGACCTCGCCGACGCCCTGCACGAGCGGACCGCGCGCATCGGAAACGAGGAGGAGGAAGAGGAAGAGGAGGGAGAGGAGGAGTACGAGGACGAGGACGAGGCGACGGCGGACGAAGAGGAGGAGCCGGAAGAGGAGGAGGAAGAAGGGGAAGAAGAGGCGCCCAGGGCCCGGAGGTTGACGTCCAGGCGTCGGCGGTCCGGTCGTAGCGCTGAGGACGCCACGGAAGAAGCACCGGAAGCGCCCCGCCGCCGCACGGCCAAGCGCCCGTCCGCGCGGTCCGCACCGCACAAGACGACGGCGCGCAGGACGACGGCGCGCAAGACCACTGCCAAGAAGGCACAGCCCGCGAAGAAGGCGACCGCCAAGAAGGCGGCTCCGGCACGGAAGTCCGCCGCGAAGAGGAGCGCCGCACCGGCCAAGAAGGCCGCCGCGAAGAAGACCGCTCCCAGGAAGACCGCTCCGAGAAAGACCACTCCGAAGAAGGCGACGGCCAAGAAGGCGTCCCCGCGGAGGAGGTAGGCCATGGTGAAGACGGCGCAGAAGACCGCGGAGGCCGATCTCTCCGGCCTCGACCGGTTGCGCGACGAGCTCGTCGACTACCTCGGTGCCCAGGTGGAGCATCTCGCGGACGTGGCGGGCGACAAAGTGGAAGGCCTCACCGACCAGTTGCTGGACGTGGCCGAGAACGGCGGCGTTCTGCCCAAGGTCGGCGCCCGCGTCCTCCAGGGGGACTCCCCCCTCAAGGCGCTGATCGGCGAGAAGGCGAAAAGCCTCAAGGACAGCGCGGTCGAGAAGGTTTCGGGTCTGTTCGGCGGCGGCAAGGGCCGCAAGTCCGGCACCCAGAAGGCGACGACCATCATCGAGCACCTGGACGTGGGTGTCCCCGTCCGTGTCGCCTACGACCACTGGACCCGGTTCGAGAAGTTCAGCTCCTTCACCAAGGGCGTGCGCAGTGTGTCGCAGGGGGACGACACCAGCAGCGACTGGAAGGTGAAGGTCGGCCCGTCCACCCGCTCGTGGAAGGCCACCGTCCAGGAACAGGTCCCGGACGAGCGCATCGTGTGGACTTCGGACGGCGCCAAGGGCAGCACCAAGGGGTGCGTCAGCTTCCATGAACTGACGCCCACGCTCACCCGCATCGTGCTCGTCGTCGAGTACTACCCCTCGGGTCTCTTCGAGAAGACCGGCAACCTCTGGCGCGCCCAGGGACGCCGACTGCGGCTCGATGCCAAGCACTTCCAGCGCTACGTCACCCTCTCCGACGAGGCCGCCGACGGCTGGCGCGGTGAGATCCGCGAGGGCGAGGTCGTGCGCACGCACGAGGAGGCGCTGGAGGAGGAAGAGGCGGAGTACGAGGACGAGGAGCCCGAGGACGAGTACGGCGAAGAGGAAGAGGAAGCGGCGCCGGAGGAGGAGTACCCGGAAGAGGAGGACGAGTACGAGGAGGAGGAAGCCGAGGAGGACGAGGAGGGCGAGGCCTCCACGCACGACGCGCCATCGCGGTGACACTCGCCCCGACGGACCGCGTTCCCCGGCGTGCGTGGGGCATGGCGTCGGCCGAACGCGGTACACGTTGCTGGTCCGCGACGACCGACGCATGCGGGTGGGGAGGGGAGATGCGCACGGCACTGGCAGCGCAGCCCACCAGGCGATTACCAGGCCTCGGTGCCGACCTGGCCCGTACCGCCCGGCAGTTCACCGACCGCACCGGCTACGCCGGCGCAGCCCTGGGACACCCCGTAGCGCCGTCCGCGCCGGTCCCCGACGTCGCTCACCGCTCGCGGCCCCGGTCAGAACCGTCTGCGGGACCGTGGGGCGGCACGTGATCGTCCCCCTGCGGCGGCAGCACTGGGGACACCTCGGTGACTACGTCGCCCGGCTCACCGTCGGGGTGGCGGTCCTGCTGGCCGCCATGACCGTGTAGCTCCTCGTGGTGTGCCGGAGCCGCCCGGCGGTCAGTTGTCGTCCCCGGTCGGGGATTTGGGCTCGTCCCTGTTCTCGGCGTTCTCGGCGTTCTCGGGGTTTCCGGCCTTTTCCCGGACATCCCGCGGCGTGGGCGCGGTGACATTCCGTTGCTCCGCAGACCGTTGCCGCGTCTTCTCGCCGACTGGAGGTGTGTCATTGTCGCCGGAGGCTTTCATGATTTTCCTCTCTCAGGTGTCCGCTGTACCAGACGCGTGACCCCGAGAAGCCGTACCAAACGTCCTCTCCGCTCTCTTTCGGCTCTCTTTCGGCGCGCTTGGAATATCCGAAGCAGAAGGGGTACCCGGAACGACATCCAATGATCGGAAAGGAGGTCGGTCCGATGTCTACCGGCACGCTTCTGGCGATTGTCATTCCCATTGTGGTGGTCGCCGCGCTGATCGCCCTGGCTGTCCCCTTCCAGCGACGCAGGGCTCTGCGCGAGAGGTTCGGCCCGGAGTACGAAAGGGCGGTCGACGGCGCGGACAGCCGACTGGCCGCGGAACGCGAGCTCAGTACGCGCGAGAAGCGACATGACACGTTCGACATCAAGCCACTGCCCGACGGTGTCCGGGAGCGCTACAGCCGGGACTGGGAGGAGGTGCAGCACGAGTTCGTCGACCGGCCCGAGGACGCCGTGCACGACGCGGACCGGCTGGTGACGTCGCTGATGGAGGCGCGCGGCTATCCCACCGGAAGCTACGACCAGCAGCTCAAGGATCTCTCCGTGGAACACGGCCGCACCCTTGACCACTACCGGGCCGCTCACGAGATCGACATGCTCGGCACGAGCCACAGGGCCACCACCGAGCAGCTGCGCAGCGCCATGGTGCACTACCGCGCGCTGTTCGACGAACTTCTCCTCGACGGCGGCCAGACCCGCCATGCCACGGCCTGACACCCGAGCGGCCGGGATCCGACGATCCGACGGAGGCGACATGGAACGCAACGACACCCAGCACACCACCGACACCGCGCTGTCCACCGAGGATCTCGCACAGCCTCGCGCGACCGGGACAGCGCCGGACCGCACCTCGCCGCCCCCGGTGTACCCCGGCGAGAACGACGAACGAGCCGACGTGAACGACATCGGGGCCGACGACGCGGACGCTCCCGTGACAGCGGCACGGGCCGGGGACGCGGACGAGCTGCCGCAGCTGCTGACGCCGCAGGACGAGGAGGACTTCCGCCAACGCTGGTCGAAGGTCCAGACCGCGTTCGTCGACGACCCGCGCAACGCCGTACAGGACGCGGACAGCCTGGTCGCCGGTGTCATGCAGACACTTGCCGCGACGTTCGACGAGCACAAGAAGGAACTCGAAGGCCAGTGGAACCAAGGCGGCGAGGCGGACACCGAAGCCCTGCGTACGGCCCTGCGCCACTACCGATCGTTCTTCAACCGTCTGCTGACCACCTGAACCAACCCGACGGGGCCGGCGGCACGATCACCTCTGAGCCGCCGGCCGGTCTCGGTGTGAGAACAGCGAGGAGGAGGAGCGACATGCCTGCCGGGTCGAGTGCCAAGCGTGAACGACAGTACGAGCACATCAGGAAGAGCGCCCAGGACCGGGGCGAGTCCGCCGAGCGGGCCAAGGAGATCGCCGCGCGGACGGTCAACAAGGAACGCGCGAGGTCGGGCGAGTCGAACACCGCCGGTGGAGTCTCTCTCCGCGACCCCAAGTCCGCCTACCAGCGCGGCGGGCAGCGCTCCCACAGCGGCGCGGAGGGGCCGACCAGGGACCAGTTGTACGAGGAGGCCAGGACGCGCAACGTCCATGGCCGCTCCTCGATGACCAAGAAGCAGTTGGAGACCGCCCTCGGCCGCGCCAGGGGCGGGAACCGAGGCGACGCCTACGCGCACCCTGGGAGGCCGTGACCACCGCCTCCCATGACTCGCCGGGGTTCAAGGCCGGTCACCGCTGACCGCGCGCACTCACCGCCCGGGGTGCGGTGGCGCCTCCGTGATGTCGAGGAAGACCTGGTCCGCCTGCGGCCATCGGTCGGCCATGGCCTTCTTGATGCGTTCGGCGACCGTCTCGACCTCCTCGCTGTCCAGACCGGGGGCGAGGTCGATCCGGGCGGCGACGAGTGCCGAGTCCGGGCCGAGGCGCATGGTGAGCAGCTCGGCGACGTTGTCGATCTCCGGCTGTCCGTCGAGCATGCGTCGGATGGCGGTGCGCAGCTCGGGCTCGATGGCGGCGCCGATGAGCTGGTCGCGGGACTCGCGGGCCAGCCGGTAGGCGACGTACACGAGCAGCAGTCCGATGATCAGGGAGGCCGCCGCCTCCCACGCCGGGTTCCCGGTCGCGAGGTGCAGTCCCATCCCCGTCATGGCGAGAACGACTCCGACCACGGCGGCGCTGTCCTCGGCGATGACCGTGCGATGTGCGGGATCGTGGGCCGTACCGCCCTGCCGACGAGCCTGGTACAGCGCCCGCAGCAGCGAACCGCCCTCGGCGAGCAGCGCGACCGCGAGAACGGCGATTCCGGCGAGGTAGCGCGGCACCGACACGGTCTCGGTGCTGTGCAGGGCCTCTACCGCCTGGAAGAAGGAGAAGCAGGCGCCCATGACGAAGATGCCGATCGCGGCGAGCAGCGACCAGAACCACCGTTCCTTGCCGTAGCCGAACGGATGCCACCGGTCGGGCGGGCGCCGGCTGCGGTGCAACGCGGTGAGCAGGAAGACCTCGTTGAGGCTGTCGGCCACCGAGTGCGCGGCCTCGGACAGCAGGGAGGGCGAGGAGGCGACGAACCCGCCGACGGCCTTGGCGACGGCGATGACCAGATTCGCCACGAGCGCGACGACGACGGTCACCCGGGTGTGCCGGTCCGAGCGGGCCCGCCGGGCTCGCTCGGCCGCGTTACCGGCTCCTCCGGACATCACATCCCCTGCCCAAGCATCGCCTCGTACATCCGCCCGGCATACGACGGTCCACACGAAGGGTCTTGTCCACCATCGCGCTCACGAGTGCCCGGCATACGCGCCCTCACTCACACCGACACGGGTGGAACACCAGACGCTCCCCTCGCGCGGGCCGTTCTGCCCGAGCGCTCGGGATCGGCTCGACGACTGCGTACCGGTTGATCCGCGACAGCGAGTTCCCCTGCCCCGTGCCCCGCGGAAAGGGCGGGCACCGCCGTCGGTTACTGCGCGTCGGCAGGTGTGACCAGGAGGCCGCCGACGAAGGTGTGGGTGGGGGTCAGGTCGCGCAGGGTGTCGCTCGGGCAGTGGGCGGGGTCCTGGTCCCAGACGGTGAGGTCGGCGAGGCGGCCGGGGGTGAGGGTGCCGCGCAGACTCTCCTCACCGTTCAGACGTGCGGCGTTGAGGGTGTGCAGGGTGACCGCCTCGTCGTAACCGATCGCGTGCTCGGGGCCCTTGACGCCGATGGCCGTCTGCCGCGTCGTCATGCCCCACACCGAGCGCATCGCGCCGAACTGGCCGACCGGGAAGTCGGAACCCGCGCTGACCTGCGCGCCCAGGTCGAGCCAGCCGCGGGCCGGGAAGAGGCGCGCGACCCGTTCCGGGCCCCAGAAGCCCTCCTCGACCTCGGCGGTGTCGTGCAGCAACGGCTGCTGGATGGTGACGGGGATGCCGAGGGCGACGGCGCGGGCGCGCTGCTCGGGGCCGGCGAGGCCCCCGTGCTCCATGACCAGGGTGCCGGCGGGCAGGCCGGGGTTGCGGTCCCAAACGCGTTCGTAGACGTCGAGGAGCGTGCGGACCGCCCGGTCGCCGTAGGCGTGGGTGCCGACCCGCCAGCCGCGCCTGACCACCGCCTCGACGGCCTCGACCAGCGCGTCCGGCTCCCAGATCAGCATGCCGGAGAAGGAGTGGTCGCAGGCGTACGGCTCCTCGGTGGCGCCGGCCTCCAGGCCGCCGTCGAGGCCGAACTTGACCCCCCAGACCGACAGCCACGGGTCGGAGGCGTCGCGCCACTGCTCCATGGTGTCGAGCAGATCCTCGACCTGGGCCGCGCTGGTCATGCCGAGCGCCGAGATCAGCGCCCGTACCCGGGTGTGGAGGGCGCCCTCCTTGCCGGCGGCCAGGTACACGGCGTAGTCCTCGGGGGTCACCGCGCAGTCCCGGACGGTGCCGATGCCGGTGGCGGCGTAGTCACGGGAGGCGATGCGGAGACCCTCGATGCGCTGGGCCCGGTCGGGGGCCGGGACCAGGTGTTCCACCAGCTGCAGGGCGTTGTCGATCAGCCGGCCGTTCAGCCTGCCGTCGGCGTCGCGGCCGATGGTGCCGCCGGGCGGTACCGGGGTGTCCTCGGTGATGCCCGCGAGGCGCAGCGCGTAGTGGTTGACGACGTCGTTGTGGCCGCCGCGCTTGACCAGGACGGGGTGCCGGTCGGTGGCCGTGTCGAGTTCGGCCGCGGTGGGCATGCGGCGCTCGGCCAGGTTCAGTTCCTGCCAGTTGGTGGTGGTGCGGATCCACTCGCCCTCGGGGGTGACCGCGGCCCGCTGCCGGATCAGGTCGAGGAACTCGGGGATGGTGCGGGCCCGGTGGACCGGGACGTCCTGGGCACCGAGCCCGGCGAAGACCAGGTGCGTGTGGGTGTCGTCGAAGGCGGGCAGCACGGTGGCGCCGGGCAGGTCACGGATCTCGGTCCCGGCGGTCACCAGGTGGTCGAGGCCGTGCGGGTCGGCGGACATCGCCATGATCCGGTCGCCGCGCACCGCCAGCGCCCGCTGCGGGGCCTGGCCGGGCACCAGCGTGTGCACCGCACCGGCGCGGATCAGCAGGTCGGCTCCGTGGTCGGTCATCGTCTTCTCCCTGAGCTCGAAGCGTTTCGAAGGGTGTCGCTGACAAGACAGTTGTAGAAGCTGGATTGCGATTGGCCGCCATATTCGGATCCGAAAAGCAGGAAACATGTCACCTACTCGCATCAGATAGCAGATCATGCGCCAGAGGCGAGGGAGAGGGGCCGCGGCGTGCCCTGCCCGCGACGAGACCTGTCAGGGGGTCCGCGCACTGGTTCGCGTCAAGGCAGGGGGGCGTCGGTGAACTTGGTGCGGTCCGGGAACAGGATCCCGCCGTGTGGACAGGATCGGCCGGTGTCGCCCAGTCAACTCCCGCGGCCGGAGCCGGACCACGCAGAACAGCACGCAGAAGTTCTCTGCACACCGGAACTCACGCGCACGGTCGTCCCACGTGGACGAGGATCTGCGAAAACTGCCGGGCCCGCTCTCGAAGGCGAGGACGGCGTCCGCAATGGCCGACCGGCGGCGAGTGTGAAAATCGCTGTCCGATCACCGGAGCACGGTGATAGACATCCGGCGTGGAAAAGAGTCTTGACTTCCCTGACCTGCTGCGACTGATCGACGAACGGTCGACCGCGTTCCGTGCCGTGGTCGCCGCCGCGCCCAGTCTCGACGCACAGGTGCCGACCTGCCCCGGGTGGACGCTGTTCGATCTGGTGAAGCACCTGGGTGGGGGAGACCGTTTCTGGGCCGCCATCGTCGGCGCGGGGCCCGCCGACGCTCCCCCGGCCGAGGCCGCCGCTGCGCGGGCGGCTCTGGAATTGCCGCGGGAGCGTGAGGCCCTGCTGGCCTGGCTGGCCGCGTCGACGCAGCTTCTGCTGAGCGCCTTGCGCGAGGCAGGACCGGACGTCGGCTGCTGGGCGTGGTGGAGCGCCCTTCAGACGCCGCGGACCTCCGGCGGAGTCGTCCGGCACCGGGCCCAGGAGACCGCGGTGCACACCTACGACGCCCAGCTCGCCGCGGGCGCCCCGCAGCCACTGCCCGTCGAGGTCGCCCTCGACGGTGTCGAGGAGTTCCTGTTCACCTGCGTCGCTACGTCCAGTGCATGGCCGCACAAGCCCACGGCCTTCGACTTCCACGCCGCCGAGGGCCCCTCCTGGCGCCTCACGGTCGACGGCGACGGCGCACGCTCCACCCGCATCCCCGCGCCGACAGCCACGACCGGCGAGGACTCGGACGCAGCCGGCGCCTCCATCCATGGCACGGCCGGCGAGTTGGTCCTCTACTTGTACGACCGTGTCCCGGCCGAATCCTTGCACGTTGGCGGAGACGCAGGGCTGTTCGACCTGCTCCGCGCCTGGGAGCCGGAGAATTAGGACGTGGCGGGGCGGTTGGCCACGCCTCGCTCGGTAGGACACGGCTCTTCGCCAGGTTTCTGCCGGAACTCCTCGCTCAGCACGAACACGTGCTCGTGCATCAGGACGGTGCCGAGGTCGCCGGCCTCCACGGGGCCGCGGACGCTCTGCACTTGTGCGGGCGGGGTCGTGTGGGTCCTTCGGGCTTGCGCCGTCGCCTCGGGGGTGTCGGCTTGATCGGATGCAGCAGGGGCGGGATCGGGCGGGGCCGACGATCCGATGCGCCGACGCGCCCGGCACATGCGGCGGTGTGCGGACCGGGCCGTCCGTACGCTGTCCACTCTGCAAGGCGGGGCGAGGACGGTCTTTCGCGTCGGCGCGGAGTGCTTGCGCGCCGACGCAGTCCGTGCGCGCGCACCCGGCTCCACGACGGCGTCGGTCACCTCGTGCGGGCGGTGCCGGCGGGCGGGAGCAGTGAGAGCGCTACGGCTCGGGGAAGACCACGCGGAGGGTCCGGACCCGCCTGTTGCGGCGGAACATGAGCCAGGCGAGGGTCGGCGGGCAGGGGTCGGTGCTGCCGGCGGGGTTGGTGACGTCCATTTCCCAGATGGTGACGGTACGGCTGGCCACCACATGGCGCAGATGCTGGGTCACGCCTTTCTCCCGGTTCCTGCGCATGGCCGGGATGGGATGGCAGCGTTCGCCCGGCGTGCTCAGGACACCGACCAGTTCGGTCTCGGCCGGCCACAGCTCCAGGATCTCCCTGGGCTGACGGCCGCGCCGGGCGCCCTCCAGCGTGACCTCGGCCTCCTGCCGGCTGTCCTCGGTGAGCCGGGCGGCGTCGTCGTGCACGTGCGTGGCGGTCGTGAGCAGAACCTTGGCGAGCTTGGCCCGGGCCTGGTTGAGGCGGCTGCGCACGGTACCGACCGGGATCTCGCAGGCGTGGGCGATCTCCCGGTAGGAGGTGATGCCGCTGAAGTGGCGCAGCATCAGCACCAGCCGCAGCGGCTCGGGCAGTTGCTCCAGCGCGTCCCAGATCCAGTCGCGCATCGCGTGCTGGTCCACGACCCGCTCGGGATGCATGAGCTGCGTGGGATAGGGGGGATATGAGCGATACGGGGGATACGGCAGCCCGTCGTGGCACGTGTGCAGGCGGTCGAGGCTTTCCGGACGGGCCGGTGTGTCCCGGTCGGCGCGCAGCCGCATGCGGCAACTGTTGCGCACGATCGCCCGCAGCCACGCGCCCACGGCCGCCGGGTCGCGTACGTCGCCGATGCGGCGCAGCGCGGTCAGCGCGGCGTCCTGCACCGCGTCCTCCGCGTCGGGGCCGTAGCCGAGCAGGCTCAGCGCCACCGCCCGCATCGGCGCCTGGTGGCGGGCGAGCAGCAGACCGAGCGCCGCGGTCTCACCGGCCTGGGCCCGGCGGGTGAGTTCCTCGTCCGTGGGCGGGTCGACGGCTGTCATGGTGGGCGAACGCCTCCGTGGGGACGTGGTTCGGTAACGCATCATGCTCCGGTCAGGACCGTTCCGGCAGCCAGCTGCCGTGGAAGCCTGCCGGGACGGGGTACGGCAGCTCCACCACCGCCTGGACGGCGAGCTCCCGGGCGTCGAGGACGAGCAGCTCGCCCGCCTGGCCTCGGTCGTCCGAGACGAGCGACAGCAGCCAGCCGTCGTCCTCGCCGGCGCCGTCCGCCGCCGGTACGAAAACGGCCTCGCCGGCCTGCCGGCTGCCGGGCGTCCTGTGGAGGTGACGGGTGCCGGTCCTGAGGTCGTGCTTGGCGATGGCGGCGCCGGAGACCGTGTAGAGGTAGCGGTGAGGGTGTCCGGTGCGGGCTTCGTTGTGGGTGGGGAACTCGGCTTCGCCGTCGTCCAGTTGGGCCTCGGTGACGCGACCGGTGGCCGGGTCCAGGGTCCAGCGGTGCAGGACCGAGGGGGCGGCGGCCGGGGAGCGACCCGGTTCCCGTACCGCGACCGGGCCGCCGATGCCGGACCACGCGTCGCGGAAACCCGCGGGGTCGTGGCGTACCGCGTCCAGCACGATCCGGCCGTGGATGTCCTCGTAGGCGTTGCCCACGTGGAAGACGTAGCAGGGATCGATGTCGTACCAGCGCACGTCGGTGCTGCCGGGCGCGCGGGACATGATGCCGAGCCGGGCGCCGTACCCGTCGTCCCACCGGTAGGGCATGCCGCCGCGTCCGGCCAGGACGGGGTCGAGGACGACGGGAAGGTCCAGCCACACGATGTGGTGCGCGGTGACGGCGAAGTCGTGCATCATCGTCGGCCCCGGCACCTCGACCGGCCGGCTGTCGAGGAGTTCTCCCTGTGCGGTGACCCGGTGATAGGTGAGGTACGGCGGGGCGAACCCGGTGCCGAACAGGTGCAGTTCGCCCGTGACGGGGTCCCGTTTGGGATGCGCGGTCATCGCCGTCCGCAGCCGCCCGCCGAAGTCGTACGGCCCGACGGTCTCCAACTCGTCGGTGACCCAGTAGGGCAGGCCCGCCTCGCACAGGGCCAGCACCATGCCGGCGTGCCGGATCACGTGCGTGTTGGCGGGCGTCGCCGCCAGGTCGACGGTGCGGTCCTCGCGGATGAACGGGTGCCCCGCCAACTCCCGGGTGCGCACCCACCGGTTGCGGTACCACTCGGCGCGCCCGCCGCGCAGGCGGATGCCGTGCAGCATGCCGGAGCCGGTGAACCAGTGCCCGGAGACCTCACCGGGCGGCGGGTTGGGACCGTTGCGCAGATAGCGGCCGTCCAACTCGGGCGGCAGCGCACCCCGCACGGTCAGGCCGGCCGCCGCACGCTCCTCCGGGACCGGCGCGAACCGGCCCCGGAGGTGGCGAGGAAGGGACGACCCAGCGGGCATGCCCTCGGTCACGCCCTCGGTCATGCCTTCCGGCACGCCTTCCGTCATGCCCGCGGTCCGGGCGACGCGGCCTTCCTGACCAGCGCGGCGACCTCGGCGGGCTTCGACACGTACACGGCGTGGCTGCCGCTCGTCTCGGTCACCGCCGCCCCGGCCCGTTCGGCCATGGCGCGCTGGGCCGGCGGCGGGATCATACGGTCCTCGGTGGCGACCAGGTAGAAGCTCGGCCTGTCCCGCCACGCGGGGTGGGTGACGGTCCCGCCCAGCGCGGCCACGCCCCAGGGCACCTGGGAGTCGGCCAGGAACCGGGCCTCGTCGGCGGGCAGGTCGGCGGCGAAGGACGCGGCGAACTTCTCCCGGTCCAGGAAGAGGAAACCGTCGCGGGGCGGCAGGATCGGCGGGACGGGCGCACCGGGCGGCGGGTCGGCGATCAGCGTGTTGACGGACTCGTCCTTGTCGGGCGCGAACGCCGTGACGTACACGAGCGCGCTCACCTTCTCGTGGTTGCCCGCCTCGGAGATCACCGCACCGCCGTAGGAGTGGCCGACGAGCACGGTCGGGCCGTCCTGGGCGTCGAGGACCATCCTGGTGGCGGCGACGTCGCCGTCCAGGGACAGGGTGGGGTTCTGGACGACGGTGACGGTGTAGCCGTCGGCGGTCAGCAGGTCGTAGACCCCCTTCCAGCCCGAACCGTCGACGAACCCGCCGTGGACCAGGACGACGTTCCTTGCTTCAGCACTCATGTGTACGCACTCCTCTTGGACGGGTGAGCTGATGCCCGGGTGGACTACTGCGGCAGGACCGTGACCGGCGGCTGGGCGGCCTGCAGACGCGCCTGGGCACGGGCGGGATGGACCTTCGTGAAGACGGCGGGCCCGACGAGGCCGACGACGTGAGCGGCGATGCCCACCCAGGCGGGGGCGTCCACCGCGCCCGCGACGGCCAGGCTGACGCCGATGAACGTGAAGCCGGTCCCCCAGGCGGCGGTGATGTGGTTGTTGACCCGGACGAACTCCGGCATGTCCCAGAACTCGCGTGGCGTCTGGCGCTTGGCGATGCCCAGCGTGAAGGGGCGGCGGATCGCCAGCGTTCCCCAGGCCGTGGCCGCGAGCCAGGCGAAGGAGAGGACGTCGGTGTGGTGCGACAGGGACGAGTGCGGCCTCGCGAGGGCGACGGCTCCGACCACGGCGAAGTACACGATGGTGCTGGTCTCCAGGATCAGCGCGTCGAGGTCGACTCCACGACGGCGGTCCTGAAGCAGGAGCAGCAGCCCCGAGGCGAAACCGCTGGCCGCACCCCAGCGCCAGTCCACGAAGCCCGACACGAAGCCGGCGACGATCCAGGGGATGAATCCCCGAAAATAACCCATTGAGCCCATTGAGTCTTCCTTGGTGAGCCAGAACGAACGTGGTCGACGCGGACTGGATGCAGGGCGGACGCGGAAGTTCGCACACGGACATGTGGCGTCCGTCACATGCGGGCACCCCGATGGACGCCAGGGTGGAGGGGAGCGGACGCGCGCCCCTCTCAGCCGAAGTGGCGGATGCGGGCCGTGGTCGCGGGGGCGTAGGGCAGCCAGTCGCCGGCCGTTCCGGTGGCGACGAACTCGGCGACGGCGGTCGCGAAGGCGTGGCCCAGGGCTCGCTGGGCATCGGCGGCACCGGCTCCGGCACCGGCTCCGGCACCGGCTCCGGCTCCGGCGAGGAGGGGGCTGTCGGGGTAGGCGTCGAAGGTGTGGAAGAGGAAGGGGAGTTCGGCGCAGTGGGTGGCACCCAGGCCGTACGGGTCCTCGGCGGGGGCGTGGTCGAACTGGTAGACGTAGGTGGTGTTGCCGCCGGCCGCGTGGTGGTCGGCGATCTCCAGCGAGCCGTCGCGGAACAGACTGTCGGTCTGCACCGCGGTGAGGTTCTGGACGCGGGGGTCGAAGGCGGTGAAGGCGGTGGCCTCGTCGCGGGTGGTGCCGATCAGCAGGGGCTTGCCCTCCAGGGCGCCGTCGGCGAGGGCCTGTTGCCGGGTGCGGGGCAGGCCGGGGGCACCGAGGACCGGGTACATCGGCGGGGCCGCGGTGCCCGGAACGGCGAGCTGGGCGGAGAGGCGGCCGTAGGCGTCGAGCAACTGCTCGGCGGACAGCGCACGCAGGGCCTTCGCGGTGTCCGTGCCGTCCGGGACGCCCAGCAGCCGCAGGTAGGCGGCGGCGTGCTCGGCGGCCTGGTGGGGATCCTGCGGGTGCAGGCCGAAGGGGCCGCTCTGCAGCAGTACCCGGGTGACGGACCCGTTCGTCGCGGGGTCGAGGGCCAGCATCAGGGAGGAGTAGGCCCCCGCCGACTGCCCGCCGACGGTCACGGTGCGCGGATCACCGCCGAAGGAGGCGATGTTGTCCTGCACCCAGCGCAGTACGGCGGCCTGGTCCTGGGCGCCGAGGTTGGCCGCGCCGATGTGCGGCAGGTAGAGGTAACCCAGCGGTCCCACACGGTAGTTGGCGGTGACGACCACGATGTCGCCCAGGGCGGCCAGGCGGGCGCCGTCGTACCAGTCCCAGCCGCCGGAACCGCTGGTGAAGCCGCCGCCGTGCCACCAGACCAGGACCGGGCGGGCCGCGCCGTCCGCCGGCGCCCGTCGCGGAGCGAAGACGTTGGCGGTCAGGCTGCCGTCCTCGTTCCAGTCCGGTACCCGCTTGCCCTGTACCTTCTCCAGCCGGGAGGCCGCCTGCGGCACGGACGGTCCGGCCTGCGCCGCGTCCCGCACGTCCGTCCAGCCCGGGTGCGACCGCGGCGGCGCGAACCGCAGCTCCCCCACCGGCGACGCGGCGTACGGGATGCCCCGGAAGGAGACCGCCCCGCCCTCCACGACTCCCCTGACCCTGCCCCGGTCGGTTTCCACGACCACGCGCTCGATACCGGTCACCGTGCTCACCTGCTCTCTCTCGTCTCGGTTGCTCCGGGACCTTTCTAGGCAGGCATCGAAATCTGAGCCAGAAACGCCCGCTCGAATCGAGAAAGAAAGACATAGAATCTCGAAACATGGAGAAAGCACGCCACCGATTGGATGAGACGGACAGCCGGATCGCCGCCGCGATGATGGCCGCCCCACGTGCCTCCTGGCGCACGGTCGGCCGCGTCCTCGGCATCTCGGAGCGCACCGTCGTACGCCGTGCGGCACCGCTGTTCGGCGACGGGTCCCTGCGGGCCACGGCCGTCCGCAACCCCGTGCACTTCCCCGACCTGATCCCGCTGGCCCTGCGCATCCGCTGCAAGCCCAACCGGATCAGCGCCATCGCCGCCACCCTCGCCCGCCGCCCCGACACCATCTGGGTGGACGTCCTCGGCGGCGGCGACGAGATCTGCACCATCCTCTTCCTGGACGGCCCGGACGCCCGCAACAACCTGCTGCTGCGCGACCTCCCCGCCACCCCCGCCGTCCAGTCCTGGACCTCACACGTGCTGCTGCGGGTCTTCCCGGCCGCCTTCGACTGGAGCGGCGGCCTGCTGACGGAGACCGAACTGGCCGCTCTGCGGCCCGACATGCCCCAGGCAGCCGCCCGGCCGTCCCTCCAGCCCCTCGACCACCAGCTGATCTCCGCACTCGTCGAGGACGGACGCGCCTCCTACACCGACCTCGCCCACCGCGCCGACACCACCGCCCTCACCGCCCGCCGCCGCCTCGAAGCACTGACCGCCGGCCAGATCCTGCGGCTCGCGACCGAGGTCGACCTCGCCCGGCTCGGCATCCGCGCCGAGGCAGTCCTGTGGATCACCGTCGCCCCCGGCGGCCTGGAGGACACCGGCCGGCAGCTCAGCCGCCACCCGCAGGTCCGCTTCGCCTCCGCCGTCACCGGGCCCGCCAACCTCCTCGTGGCCGTCGCCGCAGCCGACCTCGACGCGCTCTACCTCTTCCTGAGCGAGACCATCGGCGCCCTCCCTCACGTCACCACCATCGACGTCACCCCCATCCTGACCGGCGTCAAGAGAACCGGCCTGGTCCGCCCGGGCAGCCTCTGAGCCCGCCGCAAGCCGTACCGTGGCCCGGTGTCAGCAGGTGGCCCGGGCGGCGTCCTCGATGAGGCGGGTGGTGATGTCCGGGTGGCTGATCATGGCGACGTGGGACGAGGTCGGCACTTCGACGACCTCGCGGAAGTTCGCCCGGCTGTACATCCAGCGTTCGGCGGCGGGCGGGATCGCCTTGTCCTGGCCGGCGACCAGCCCCCACGACGGGATCGTCCGCCACGCGGCGGCCCGGGTCGGGTAGGTGAAGGAGTCGGCGTCGAAGGGCCGCTGGGTGGCCTGGAGGACGCGGAACGCGGCGGCGGGTATGTCGGCGGCGAAGGCGGCCTGGCCGTCCTTGCTCAGGTAGAGGTCGGTCCCGGTGGTGCCGTCGGGCTTCCTGTAGGAAACCGGCACGCTCACGGGCAGGACCTCGCTGCCCGGGAACTTGTCGATGAGTTCCCCCTGGGTCTCGCCCACGTCGGGCACGAACGCCGCGATGTAGACCAGCGCCTTGACGTTGCTCTTTCCGGCGGCGGCGTTGGTGATGACGGTTCCGCCCATGGAGTGCGCGACCAGCACGACAGGGCCGCTGACGGAGTCCAGCAGGCTCGCGATGTACGGGGCGTCGGTGGGGATGCCCCGCAGCGGGTTCGACCCGGCGATCGTGGTGTACCCCTTCCCCTGCAGCTTCTGGACGACTCCGTTCCAGCACGACGAATCGGCGTAGCCGCCGTGCACCAGCACGACGGTCGGCTTGGCCTCGGAGGTGTGGCGGCCGGCCGCGGACGCGGTCCGGGCGAACGGTCCGGTCAGCCCGGTCAGCGTGGCCGCGCCTGCGACGGCGGCACCGGTGGCGAGCACAGTGCGGCGGGTGGGACGGCGGGTGAGGTCGGAACTCATGGACGCTCCTGTGGTTGTCGGGTGTCGTGCGCGGGGTGATGGGGCGAACAGCCGGGCGGGGGGCCGGCCGTGGGGTGACGGGGCGCGGCGGCGCGACCTGCCCCGCGTGTCACGACTGCTCGTCGGGTCCTTGTGCCGCTTGGGCGATGACGGCGGCCACGACGGCCGGCCGGGACACGTAGACGGCGTGGCTGCCGGGTGTCTCGGAGACGGTCGCCCCGGCTCGCTGGGCCATGGCGCGCTGCGCGGCCGGGGGGATCATGTGGTCGTCGGTGGCGACCAGGTACCAGGACGGCCTGGTCTGCCAGGCGGGCTGGGTGACCGTGCCGTCGAGCGCGTCGACGCCCCACGGGACCTGGGAGTCGGCCATGAACGCCGCCTCCTGCCCGGGCACGTCGGCCGCGAAGGAGGCGGCGAACCTCTCGCGGTCCAGGAACAGGAACCCGTCCCGGGGAGGCAGGATCGGCGGGACCGGTGCGCCCGGCGGCGGGTCGGCGATCAGAGTGCTGACCGACTCGCCCTTGTCCGGGGCGAACGCCGTGATGTAGGCGAGTGCCGCGACGTTCGGGTGGTTGCCGGCCTCCGTGATGACGGCCCCGCCGTAGGAATGACCGACCAGCACGGCCGGGCCGTCGAGGGCGTCGAGGATCTGCCGGGTGGCGGCGACATCGCCGGCCAGCGACAGCGTGGGGTTCTGGACGACGGCCACCTGGTAACCGTCGGCGCTGAGGTGGTCGTAGACCCCCTGCCAGCCTGATCCGTCCACGAAACCGCCGTGCACGAGCACGACGTTCCTGATTGTCGTCATGGGCTCTCCTGACCGGATGGGCAGGCGTCGCACCTGCCCGGTGCGCCCATCAAAGTGATCCGCAGCGCGGGTGAACACGCAGAACAGCACGCAGAACCGGGGTCCGACCACGTCCCGGGCGGCGTCCGGCTCGGACGGCGCCCGGCCCAGGCGGCGCCCTGCCCAGACGGCGCCCTGCCCAGGCGGACGTACACTTCGCGGCATGCCGGGCATTCTGAGCTTCGAGGGCGTTGTCGCCGGTGACCGGGCCGAGTTCTGGCGCGATGCCTGCACCCGGACCTTCGTAGGTGTCGAGCCCTCGGGAAAGCCGGGCGCGGCGATCGGGGGCAGGGTCCGGGCCCATGAGGTCGGCGGACTGGCCGTGGGGGACATCGCGGCGACCGCGCAGTCGATGACGCGCACGCAGCGGCTCGTGGACGAAGCCGATGCCCACTACGTGCTGCTCGGCATGCAGGTGCAGGGGACGGGCGGGATCACGCAGGGCGACAGCCGGATCCGGCTCGATCCGGGTGACTGCGTGATCCTGGAGTCGCGCCGGGGATTCGAGTTGGACTTCACCGACTCCTTCAACCTGTGGGTGTTCGCGTTTCCGCAGCACCTGGTGCGGCTCGGCGAGCAGGATCAACGGCGGCTCGCCGCCCGGCGGGTGGACGGCCGCAGCGGGCTGGCCGGGGTCTCCCGCCGTGCGCTGCTGGATCTGGCCAGGAACGCCGACGACCTGAGCCGGTCGCCGGACTCCGGTGCACTCGCGCTGGCGAACGATCTGCTGGTCACGCTGCTCGGCGAGCCGCTGGCCGAGAGCCGGCAGCTGGCCGGCTCCCTGCAGCGGACCCTGCCGGTACGGATCAAGGACCACATCGACCGGAACCTGGCCGACCCGGGACTCGATCCGGTCCAGGTGGCGGCCACGTTCGGCATCTCCACCCGGTATCTGCACAAGCTCTTCCGACCCGAGCGGGAGACGGTGGCCCATTACATCCGCGACCGGCGGCTCGAACAGGTCAGGCTACGGCTGCTGGACGCGTGCTTCGCCGACCGGCCGATCTCGGCCCTCGCGTTCGACGCGGGCTTCGGCGACCTCAGCGGCTTCAACCGGGCGTTCAAGGCCAAGTACGGGGTCAGCCCCCGGGAACTGCGACAGGGCGGGTAGCCGCCGGGGTGCGCTCCGGTCCCGGCCGGGGTGCGCTGCCGTCCGTGTCCGCGCGGTTGTGGGCCTTCCATCATGGGAGCCCGTTGTCGCGCAGGTGCCCGGCAGGAGTGACCCATCACCACACAGAACGGCTTCGCCGCACTGCTCCGCGGCCATCGGCGTGCGGCGCGCCTGACGCTCGAACAACTGGCTGAGGCGTCGGGGGTGAGCGCCCGCACGCTGTCGGACATCGAGCGCGGCCGGAGCAGAGGACCACAGCACCGGACCGTCACCGCGCTGGCCGACGCCCTGGCACTCGACGGCGACACCCGTACCCGTTTCCTGGAGCTGGCCCGCGACGGCAGGCTCGAAGACCACTGGAACCGTCCGGCCTCCGGACTCCACGAACTGCCCTGCGGGGTGGCGGACTTCACCGGCCGCTCGCAGGAGCTGATCTGGATGAGCGATCTGGTCTACACGGAAAGCGCACCGGGCGTCGGCGTCGTCGGGCTGATCACCGGTTCCGCGGGCCTGGGCAAGACCACGCTGGCCGTCCGCGCGGCCCACACCTTACTGCCGAGCTTCCCCGACGGCGCCGTCCTCCTCGACCTGTTCGGCCTCTCGCCACACCCGCTGCCCGTCCCCGACGCCCTGCGTCGGCAGGGCATCGGTGCTCGCCTCATGGACGAACTACGCGCCTTGGCCGCCGCGGGCCCAGGATGCAGCCGGGTGGAATGGATGACTGACCGCGACAACCCGGGCACACGCGCCTTCCACGAGTCGCGCGGGTTCACCGAGTCCGACGGGAAGATCGTCTACCGGATCGACTCCGGCACCACGTGAGGGTAGGGCGAGACCAGGAGAAGAAGAGCACTACACAAATTGCGACAGCAACATCGCTATCAGGCCCGGACGTGGATGTCGGCCGGATTCGTCTGCGTCGGGATCCCCGCGCCTCGTGGACGTTTCCGTAAAGGGGCTGTGGCGTAAAGGAAGGGCCTTCGCACCCCATTGGGAGTCTGCACGAGTGGGGGCCAGTTGCTCCATGCTTGGAGGTCATTCACGTCAGCAACGGTATGCGCGATGGAGCCCGGGGCGTCGTGGTCCAGCCGCCGACAGAGGCCGAAGTGTCGCGTTACGGATATTCCGGAACTCTTGCGAGCGGCCCAGGCCGAGCAGTGTCTTGGCGTGCCTGGCGCGAGCGGCTGCGTACTCCTTGGAAAGTTCTTCCCGCAGCCCCTCGGGCAGCTTCAGCCGCAGCATGTTCGGCCTCTTCGCCGCGCTCCATAAGGACAGGAACTGCCCCTGTTGTCCAGCGCGATCGGCAGACCTCTGACGCAGGTTGGGCCCTCGCGAAGCATGACTCGGAAGTCCTAGGCGGCTTTGTTGTTCACCCGGAAGGCTACCTGTCTGCACGACGCGGCAGTCAGCGCCCGGTGCCCGCCAACCCCGTGAGCAGTGATCGAGTACACACTTGCACTTGACTTGTGCATGCGTATCTACTGACCCCCGAAGGTAAGAATTAGGTGAGAAAAACGGGGGGTGTGCGTATGTCGTGGCGTGCTGCATTCAGGGTAGACCGGCGAAGAACACGCTGGTGGACGACCGGAATTACGTCAATGGCTCTGCTCGTGTCGCTGCCGACGTTCGCAGCGACCGCCTCGGCGGCGACATCCGCAGACACGCCCTCCGCGTCCGTCTCCCCGGAGACGACGTACCGCACAGCAGCGGAGCGCGCGGCTGCCACTGGGGAGCAGGTCGAGGTCACCAGCGAGCGCACTGAGTACTCGACCACGATGGCCAACCCGGACAACACCTACACGCTCGTGCAGTCGGCAGTGCCGCAGCGGGTGAAGGGCGACGACGGTTCCTGGGAGTCGGTGGACGCCACCCTCGAACGTCGGGCTGACGGTGCCGTGGGCCCTAAATCCGCCGTAGTGGACCTGTCCTTCTCCGGGGGCGGCGAATCTCCGATGGT
The DNA here is from genome assembly GCF_040652195.1 of Streptomyces sp. NPDC048278. Lineage (NCBI taxonomy): Bacteria > Bacillati > Actinomycetota > Actinomycetes > Kitasatosporales > Streptomycetaceae > Streptomyces > Streptomyces sp. NPDC048278. Next base: position 108,912 of record NZ_JBEZLP010000011.1, on the reverse strand, counting down.
CACGCTGGGCAACGACAAGGGTGCCATGCAACTGAGTTGGCCGGGCACCTTGCCCGAGCCACGACTCGATGGTGCCAAGGCCGTCTACCCGGAGGTTCTCAAGGGCGTCGACCTGGAGCTCACCGCGACGGCCGAGGGTTACCGCGAGGTGCTCGTGGTCAAGTCCGCGGCCGCGGCGGCTGATCCGGCCCTCGAACGGATCGTGCTGCGGGCGTCGACTTCCGGCCTGGATGTCGTACCAGGTGCGGGCGGCGGCCTTCGCGCGGTCGATGCGGACGGCAACACGGTCTTCAAGGGCCCGGCGGGACAGATGTGGGACTCCGCCAGCCAGGTAGAGGGATCGGCAGCCGGTACGCGCACTCAGTTCGTGACGTCCGACGAGGCATCCGCTCCCGCCGAGGTCCCCGACCCGGTTGAGGAGGGCACCCAGCCGCGCGCCGGTGACACGAGTGCTGTGATGCCAGTGCAGGTCGACGGCGATACCGTCTCGGTCAAGCCGGACCTGCATCTGCTGCGCGGCCAGGACACCGTCTACCCCATCTACATCGACCCGTCGGTCGGCCTGGGCGTCTCTGAGCGGACCGTGCTCTCCTCCGACGGCGACAAGTTCTGGCAGTTCAACGGCGACTACGGTGTCGGCCGATGCAGCGTCTCCGGCCCGTACTACTGCGGCAACAACTACACCAACCGGATGTACTTCGAGTTCTCGCCCTCGAAACTGGCGGGCAAGTACGTTCTCGACGCGACTTTCCGTGCTTACGAGACCTGGTCGTTCAGCTGCGACGCCAAGTGGGTTGACTTGGAACGCACCGACAACATCTCCGAGGGCACCAGGTGGCCCGGCCCCACTCAGCTGGACCAGATGGGCGACCGATACGTCTCGGCAGGCCGCGGCACCCAGTGCTCGCCCGAACAGCCGGACTCGTGGGTCGAGTTCAATGACAACCCGGACGAGACAGACGAGAACCTCACCTCAACCGTGCGTAGCTTCGCCGACGGCAAGATCAGCCGTCTGACGTTGATGCTGCGGGCGAAGGACGAGTCCGACGCCGCGGCCTGGAAGCGCTTCGACGACAACGCCGAACTCAAGGTCAACTACGCCTTCAAGCCCGGCGTACCGACCGACGTCGGCCTCATCCCGGGCGACGGCACCACCGCCTACTGCAAGACGTCCTCCTCCGACCCGCTGATCGTCACCCGTGTCGACCCGATGGTCCAGGGTCGGGTGCAGACCAAGGTCGAGTCCAACATGGGCGACGAAGAGGGTGATCTCCAGGCCGAGTTCGTGGTCGAGCGCGGTGACGACGCCGCCTGGCACCAGGTGTGGACCGGCTACCGCCCGGACACCGGCTGGGACCCGGACGGCACCCTGGAGAAGATGCGCACCTCCAACCGGGCCGACGGCGGCCTGTACCGGCTGCGCTCACGCACCCAGTCGCACTGGTCGTACGGCGGCAAGAGCGGTGATCTGTTCTCCTCCTACTCCGGCTGGTGCTATTTCAAGATCGACTCGACGGCCCCGAAGGCCCCGACGATCACCTCGCTCAGCCCGTACACCGCGTGCACCGCCAACCTGTGTGACGGCAAGGGCGGTCCGGGCGTGGCCGGCAGCTTCACCTTCAAGCCCAACGCCGCCGACCCCGACATCAGCGGCTACCGCTGGCGGCTGCTGACCAGCTCCGCCGCGCAGACCAAGAGCGTGGCCGGATCCACGGTCACCGTCACCGACGTCACGCCATCGCTCGCCGGCACCCAGGTACTGTCGGTAGAAGCCAAGGACGTGCGCAGCCGCTGGGGCACGCCCGCCGAGTTCAGCTTCAAGGTCGCCCCGGCCCTCGGCCCGTCCGGTACCTGGCACTTCGACGACAGCGTGCCCGGCTCGGGCGCCACCGTCGCCAAGGACACCGCGACCGAGGGCACCCGGCACGACGCCACCCTCTACACGGACGGCGCCGGCTGGTCGTCGCTCGCCCGCCGCGGCGACGCGGACTACTCCCTGTGGATGGACAGCACCGACCCGGCAAAGCAGCAAGCTTACGCGGGCACCTCCGGCCCGGCCGTGAACACCAAGGACTCCTTCACCGTCTCGGCCTGGGTGTACCTGACGGACGCCTCGCAGACCCATGTGGTGATGGCTGCCCCGGGCACCTCCGGCTCGGCGTTCACGCTGTACTACTCGGCGTCGTACAAGAAGTGGGTGTTCAACCGTACTGCTGCCGACGTCAGCAGCGGCGCGGTATACATGCGTTCCCTGGGCGACGCGACGAGCCCGCCGCTGAAGGTGTGGACGCACCTGTCCGCCGTCTTCGACACCAAGAACGACACCGACAAGACGAACGACAGCATCCAGCTGTTCGTCAACGGCCGTCCCCAGGGCCAGCCCGTGGTGCTCAACTCCCTGTCGACCGCCTACACCCCGTGGGTCGCCACCAGCGGTCTGCAGTTCGGCCGTTCCCTGACCGGCGGTAACTACGGCGAGTTCTTCCGTGGTCGTCTGGACGAGATCAACGTGTGGCAGCGCGTGCTGACGCCTGGCGAGATCGCCCAGCAGGCCATGCTCCTGGAGAACGGAGTCCCCGCCAACGAACTGGTCGCCCAGTGGGACGCCGCGTCATCCACCGGCACCGAGATCAAGGAGCTCTCCTCCTACCCGGTGCCGAACATGGCACTGTCGTCCTCCGGCGCGACCCTGGACGCGGAGAACAACGCCCTGGTCCTCGACGGCACCTCCGGCTACGCCACCGCCACCGGACCGGTCACCGACGAGAGCGGCTCGTTCACCGTCACCGCCCGGGTCCGGCTGGACTCCGCGAAGCTGGCGGCCAAACCGGTCGGTTACCAGGCGCAGGTCGCGGCACAACAGGCGAGCACCGGTGAATCCTCATGGGCGCTGTGGGTGGTCAAGCCCGCCGACGGGATCTACCAGTGGAAGTTCACCCGCAGCGCCCTCGGCAGCGACGGCAAGGTCGCCCAAAGTGCCGAGGTGCCCGGCGGCGATGTCGCTGAGACCGACACCTGGGTGCAGGTCACCGGCGTCTTCGACGCCCAGGAGGCATGGGAGTGGACCGACCCCGCCGACGCGACCAAGACAGAGACCCGCTACGGCCGGCTCCACCTGTACGTGGGTGAGTTCGACCAGCCCTCCGACACCGCGTCCGGATTCACCGCCCCGCAGTACGGCAGCGGCGCCCTCACACTCGGGCGCGGCACCAAGGGCGGCACTACCGGTAACTACCTGCCCGGCTCACTGGAGGAGCTGCGCGTGTGGACCGGCGCGATGACTGCCGACCAGATCCGCTCGCAGGTCCTCGGCAGCGTCTGATCCAGACCGCCCGTCATGGGCGGAACTGCACTGATCCGGCCCGGAGCGCACCACACCGCGCCCGGGCCGGTTCGGCTCGCCCGCACGCCGGCCGGCGCGCCTCATGAACGTGCTGACTGCCGACCGCCGACCGCGGCCTTCGGCGGCCTGCGCTCTTTCCGACCATTCCCTCGCGTCCTTTCGGACTTCTCAGAAAAGGGACTCCATGCGACACCAACCCCGGGTCCGGCCTGCCCCGGACCGGACCGGACCAGCCCGGATGCCGTGGCTGCGGCGCGTCAGCGCCGTCGTCGGCCTCGGTATGCTGCCCGGCCTGCTCGCCCCCTCGACGGCGTTCGCCGCCGACCCACTTGGCCGGCCCGCACTGTCCAAGCCGCGCGCCCAGAAGGTTCAGCCCTTCACGGGCAAGCCCGACCCGAAGACCGCTGCCGTCGTGAAGGCGGCGGCCCAGGCCGACAAGAGGGCCGCCGAACGTGCCGTCAAGGACCGGGCCCGGACCACCACATGGCCGTCGAGTGGTTCGGCCCGCCTCACGCTGCCCGCCTCCGGCTCCGCGAAAGCCGAGCCGGGTAACCTGCCGGTCACCCTCACCCCGCCCGTGTCCGGCGCGCGCACCTCGACAGTCACTGTCGAGGTGCTGGACCAGAAGGCAACCAAGGCCCTCGGCGTCAAGGGCGTCGTCCTGAAGGTGTCCAGCCCCGAGACAGGCGGGCGGGCCAGGCTCGGCATCGACTACTCGGCCTTCGCCTCAGCCTATGGCGGCGACTGGGCCGGCCGGCTCACCGTCCTGCGCCTGCCGGACTGCGCCGCGCAGAGCCCGGAGAGTGCCAAGTGCCGGGTAGCGACGCCGATCGGCTTCACCAACTCCCGCGCCAAGGAACGCATCACCACGGACCTGACGTTCGCCAAGAAGCCGACGAAAATCAGGAATCCCGGCAGAACCGCGAAGCCCACGCCGACGGCTACCCCCACCTCGTCGACCACCACCAAGGCGACTTCCGGTCCGACCATGATGCTGGCCCTCGCGGCCGGCAGTGCCTCCGTCGACGGCGACTACAAGGCGACCTCGCTGGCTGCGTCGTCCACCTGGGAAGCGGGCACCAGCTCCGGCACCTTCACCTGGAGCTACCCGCTCAAAGCGCCCGAGCCCGCCGCGGGCCAAGCTCCGAAACTGGAGATCTCCTACGACTCCGGCAGCGTGGACGGCCGCACCGCCACCAGCAACAATCAGGGGTCCCAGGTCGGTGAGGGTTTCGACATCACCTCGTCGTACATCGAGCGCAAGTACGGCTCCTGCTCCGACGACGGCCACACCGAGCTCGACCTGTGCTGGAAGTACGACAACGCCTCGCTCGTCCTCAACGGCAAGGCCACCGAGCTGGTCAAGGACGACACCACCGGCGAGTGGCGGCTGAAGAACGACGACGCCTCCAAGGTCACCCTGGACACCGGGGCGGAGAACGGCGACGACAACGGCGAACACTGGACCGTCACCACCAATGACGGCACCACGTACGTCTTCGGCCTGAACAAGCTGCCGGGCGCCGGCACCGAGGACCGCACCAAGTCGGTCTGGACCGCGCCGGTCTTCGGCGACGACGAGGGAGAGCCCGGCTACTCCTCCGGCAGCAGCTTCGCCGAGCGCGCCAAGAAGCAGGCGTGGCGGTGGAACCTCGACTACGTCGTGGACACCCACGGTAACGCGATGAGCTACTGGTACGAGGACGAGACCAACAACTACGACAAGCTCGGCGACGACGACACCGGCACCCAGTACACCCGCGGCGGTTACCTCAAGGAGATCCGCTACGGGCAGCGCGTCGACGCCCTGTTCAGCGGCGCCCCGGCCGCCTCCCACAAGATCGCCTTCAGCTACTCCGAGCGCTGCCTGGCCTCCGGCACGGGCTGCGACTCGCTCACCGAGGACACCCGGGACAACTGGCCGGACGTACCGTTCGACCGGATTTGCAAGGACGGCGACAAGTGCCCGTACCTGGACAGCCCGACGTTCTTCACCCGCAAGCGGCTGACCGGGGTCACCACCTACGCCTGGGACGCGTCAGCGGCCACCCCTGCCTTCGCGCCGGTCGACGCCTGGACTCTCAAGCACCTCTACCTCGACCCGGGCGACACAGGCGACTCCACCGACCAGTCGCTCTGGCTGGACGAGATCCAGCACACCGGCAAACACGGGACCGATCTCTCCCTCGACCCGGTCAAGTTCTCACACGTCTTCCTTCCCAACCGTGTGGACAGCCCGAGTGACGACATCCTGTCCTTCGAGCGGCCGCGACTGAAGACGGTCGTGTCCGAGACCGGCGCGCAGACCATCGTCGACTACATGCCGGCCGACTGCGTAGCCGGACAGACCATGCCCAAGATCGACACGAACACCTCGCGCTGCTACCCGGTGTACTGGTCGCCCTACGGCGCCGAGGACCCGATCCTCGACTGGTTCCAGAAGTACCCGGTCAGCGCGGTGCGCACGACCGACCCGCTCGGCGGCTCGGAAGCGGTCCAGCACACCTACCAGTACTCCGGCGGGGGCGCCTGGCACTACAACGACGACCCCTTGACGCCGGCCAAGGAGCGCACCTGGTCCCAGTGGCGCGGCTACGAGAAGGTAACCCACCTAACCGGCCCCTCCGGCGGCACCCAGACGAAAACGGTCACGGTGTTCCTGCGAGGCATGAACGGTGACCGGGTCCTCGGCTCCGACGGCAAGACCCCAGACCCCGACAAGCGCAAGACAGTCACGGTCACCGGCGTCAAGGCCGCCGCGATCACCGATTCCGAGCCATTGGCCGGCTTCACCCGGGAAACCGTCTCCTACGACGGCACCACCGAGGCGTCCGGCACGGTCAACGACCCCTGGTCGCAGCGGACCGCCACTCAGCACAAGTCGTACGCCGACACCGAGGCTTACTACGTCCGCGTCGGCGCCTCGCACGCGCGCACCAATGTCACCAGCAAGCTCACGCCGTTCGACCGGGTCCGCACCACGAAGACCACCTACGACAGCTACGGCCTGCCCACCACCACGGAGGACCTCGGCGACGACTCCGTGACCGGTGACGAGAAGTGCACCCGCACCTGGTATGCCCGCAACGACGCGGTCAACGTGACCGCGCTGGTGTCGCGCACCCGGATCGTCGCCAGGGCGTGCTCCGTCGCGGACACCTCCCTGGACCTGCCGGCGGAATACACCCGCACCGGTGACGTGGTCTCCGACACGGCGACCGCGTACGACACCCTCACCTGGTCAGCCACCCAGACGCCCACCAAGGGCGACGCCCGCTGGAGTGGCCGCGCCAAGGGCTACGGCAGCGACGACCAGCCGCTGTGGCAGCAGACCGCGGTCACCGAGTACGACACGCTCGGCCGTCCCACCCAGGTGAAGAACACCAACAACGTCGTCACGTCCACCACGGACTACGTGCCGACGGCGGCCGGCCCGCTCACCCAGACCGTCGTCGGCAACGCCAAGAGCTACAAGACCACCACGGTCAAGGACTTCGCCACCGGCGTCGACTTGAAGGTCACCGACGTCAACGGCAAGGTCACGGAGTCCGAGTACGACAGCCTCGGCCGCGTCACCAGTGTCTGGCTACCCAACCGGCTGCGCGCGCTCGGCAAGACCGCGAACTACGTCTACGCCTACAGCGTCAAGTCGACCTCGCTGCCGTGGGTGTCGAGCGCCTCGATCAAGGGCGACGGCTCCGGCTACAACACCACCTACGAGATCTACGACTCGCTTCTGCGCACCCGCCAGGTGCAGGCGCCGTCCGCTGCGGGCGGCCGGGTCATCGCTCAGACCCTGTACGACGGCCGCGGCCTGCCCGTGACCGCACAGGCCGACATCTGGGACAACACGGCCGCGCCGTCCAGCACGATCGTGCAGATCGACGGCGGCCAGGCACCCAAGCAGACCGACAGCGTCTACGACGGCATGGGCCGGGTGAAGAAGGCCGTCACCAAGACCTACGGCGTCACCAAGTGGTCGGTCGACACCACCTACCAGGGCGACACGGTCCTTACCAGCGCCCCGGCCGGCGGCTCGGCCAACGCTGTGGTCAGCAACGTCGCGGGCAAGAGCGTCGAACGCCGCGAATACGCGGGCACGTTGCCGACCGGTACCACGTACACGACCACCCGCTACGCCTACGACGGTGCCGACCGGCAGAAGACGATCACCGCACACGACCAGTCCGCCTGGACGTACACGTACGACCTCTTCGGTCGTCAGGTGTCGGAGACCGACCCTGACAGGGGCAGCACCACCACCGAGTACAACGAGCTCGACCAGGCGATCAAGTCCACCGACAGCCGCAGCAAGGTGCTCCTGTTCGACTACGACGTCCTGGGACGCAAGACCGGCATGTGGCAGACGTCCAAGACCGACGCCAACAAGCTGGCGGCCTGGACGTTCGACACACTGGCCAAAGGTCAGCAGGACACGGCTGTGCGCTACGAAGGCGGTGCCGCCGGCAAGGCATACACCCAGAAGGTCACCGGCTACGACGCCCTGTACAAGGTCACCGGCAACCAGCTGATCCTGCCGACCGACGACCCGCTGGTCACCGCGGGCGTGCCCAGCACTATGTCCTTCTCCACAGGCTGGAACCTTGACGGCACGGTCAAGCAGGCGGCCTCACCCGCCGTGGCCGGGCTGGCCTCGGAGACCGTGTCGTACACCTATGACGCGCTGGGTCAGGTGCTGACCGCCAAGGGCACCGCCGGTTATCTGCAGGGAGCTGCCTACTCCCCGTTGGGTGATGTGCGCCAGCTGACTCTCGGCACCGATCCGGCCAGCACGAAGAAGGCGTATGTCAACTACGACTACGAGGCCGGCACACGCCGACTCACCCGGTCGTACGTCACCGACGACGTCCACGGCTACATGCTCCAGGAGCTGAAGTACACCCAGGACAACGCCGGCAACATCACCTCGATCCACGACGGCACCACCCTGGGCGGTACCGGCAAGGAGGACTACCAGTGCTTCGCCTACGACGGCTACCGCCGCCTGAGCGAGGCATGGACCCCGAAGACCGCTGACTGCGCCGCGTCCGGCCGCACCACCGCCAACCTCGGAGGGGCCGCGCCGTACTGGACGAGCTACCAGTACAACGACTCGGGTCTGCGCTCCCAGCAGATCGTCCACAGTACGACGGGGGATGTCACCACCGACTACCACTTCGGTACCGCCAAGGGCCAGCCACACGCACTGTCGTCCACGACATCCGGCTCGACGACCGTGTCGTACGGCTACGACAACACGGGCAACACCGAGACCCGGCCCGGCACCCAGGCCACCCAGACCCTGACCTGGAACAGCGAGGGGAAGCCCGCCACCGCGAGCGAACCCGCCGCAGGCACCAAGCCGGCCACCGGCACCGGATACATCTACGACGCCAGCGGTGAGCTGCTCATCCGGCGGGCCACCACCACCGACGGTGAGACCGTGCTCTATCTCGGTGTGACCGAGGTCCACCTCAAGGTCAGCGGCGGCGGCGCCACCAAGGCACTGTCCGGCACCCGCAACTACAAGGCGGGCGACACGGTCATCGGTGTCCGCACCTCCACCGCAGGCGTCACCGGCACGAAGCTGACCTTCCTCGCCGGTGACCACCACGGCACGTCGAGCCTGGCGATCGCCTCGGACACGCTGGCCTTCGTCAAGCGCTACACGTCACCCTTCGGCGCCCAGCGCGGCACGGCGTCCGGCACCTGGCCCGACGACAAGGGCTTCCTCGGCAAGACCGCGGACCAGACGACGGGGCTCACCCAGCTCGGCGCCCGCCTGTACGACCCGGGCCTCGGCCGGTTCCTGAGCGTCGACCCGATGCTCGAACCGGACAAACCGCAGACCCTGAACGGCTACGCGTACAGCAACAACAATCCGGCGACGTTCACCGACCCCACGGGCCTGTTCTTCCTGGACCCGCCCGTCGTCATCACCGGCATTTTGCATCAGTCCCCGGGTGGAACGGGCAGCGGCACCGGCACCGGAGGGACGGGCGGCACCGCATCCAGCGGCAGCAACGGCGCAGTACAGAGCAACGGTTGGGTGCCCGGGGCAACGTACAACTACATCACCAAGTCCTGGGACCTGCCGTTCAACCCGCCGTCCAAGAGCCTGGAGGAGATGCTGGCATCCCTGCCCGACTGGGGCATCGTCCAGGACCCGAAGGCGATGAACCAGTGGGAGACGTCACGTTCCCTGTTCTTCGGCTGGCTGTGGGGCGGCGGGTACCCGCTCAGCGACCACCAGGACTTCCGCGGTGGCGACGCCTTCACCTCGATCCTGGCCCAGGACGAAACCATCTCCGGGTGGCGGACCAAGATGGTCGGCCAGGCTCGCGAGGGCACCAAGGGGGTGTTCGCCAACGAAGTCGACATCCAGTACAAGGATCGGGGCCCGGAGCCGGGCAGCCCCTGGTGGAAGGCGAACTCGCTGCGCGGCGCGGCCAATGACGTCCTCGGCGTCCTGACCAACGGCGGTGTGGGCACGAAGAACTCGGCCGACGCCTACCTGGGCACCTGGTCCGGCAAGGCCAAGATCCAGTCGATCAACAAGAAGGAGGGTTCGGTCACCCTCAAGTTCACCGCCTGGAATCTGTCCGACTGGAATTCCGCTACCCACGTCATTCCGCGGTCGTGGAATCCCGCCTTCACCGACACGTTCGGAGCGGCGACCCGGCAGGACTTCTCGTGGGAGGAGAAGTGGCCGATCAACCAGTCTGTCAACTATTCGGCCTGGCTCGAATAGCCGAGACGCACCCATAGGGAACTGCGGGCCGGGTCCGGCACCGGACCCGGCCCGCAGTCCTGATCCCCTCACGCCACAGATAGGATCCCATCGTGTTCAAGACCCCACTGAAGCGAGGTCGGATACTCGCGATGTCGCTGGTGCCAGTCCTGGTGCTTACCGCATGCACCTCCGAGAACCCGAAGAGGACGAGGGTTTCGGCGGACCGGATCGTCGGCGACTGGACCGGGTCGAGCGGCGAACGACTGTCGTTCTCCGCCGACCGAGCGTTCACGTCCTCGGGACTCGACTCGAAGAACCTCGCGGACGAGAGATGCCCGGGCGAGAAGGCCACCGGAAGCTGGGCCTTCTTCGCCGATCAGGGCGACGGTCTGTACGGTACGTCGGAAAAGGCGGGCTCCGGCGACGAAATCGGTCTCGCCTTCGGCAAGGAGTCACAGGAAGACTGCACAATCAATCTCAGCGTAGTGGACGACGGCAAGACCCTCTGCGCATCCAACGACCCCGACCTCTCCTGCGGCCTCGACGTCCGGTTCACCCGGAAGAAGTGAGCTGGCGTCAACCGGCCGGTTCCAACTCCCGGGCGATCAGCAACCGCTGCACCTCGCCAGCGCCTTCGCCGATCTCTGACATCTCGGATTCACGCCGCATACCGACGGCCGGGTGCTCGTTTCATGTAGGTCTTCGGACGGGGCGTAGGCGGGCGTCCTTCCGCTCGCGCGGAGAGCGCTCATCAGTGCGGTTTCTCCCTCAATCAAAATCATTCCACCAGGATTTGCGGGTGCTCAGTCGGCGGCCACCACCGTAGGCGACCCGAGCCGACAGGCCGTGCGGTGCACTGACTGTGGGTCGAACCTCGCGCTGAACTGAACAGCGTTCCGGCGCCGCTCTGTTCGCGTTTCGGTGGCGCGGCCGCGACTGCCGCCGGCCGGGCGCGGCCTGCGTCAGTAGGCGATGACAATCCGCACGGACGGCCGGTCATTCACGGCTCCGTCGGCGAGGTCGCTGTCCGGTGTGTCCGCGGGGTAGGCGGTGACCGCGGGTTCGACGGTCCTGGCCGGGCTCCAGGCACGGATCTGCGCGCAGATCCGCTCGGCGAGTTCGGCGCCGGCCGGGCCGTAGCCGACGGCTCCCAGCCGGAACCGGGGTTCGGCGGCCTGAGGCTCGGCGGTGCGCTCCAGAGTGAGGTAGGCGATGGAGTCGGCCTCGACGAGGGCTGGGCTCAGGGCGGGTGAGGCGGGGCGGTGAAGGCCAGCCTCCATCGCCTCGGCCTTCGCGGTGATGCGGCAGGTCGCTCGTTCCGTGGCGCTCAGGCGCAGCCAGACGCCGTCGAAGGACTCGACGGAGCCGACCGTCGCGTCGGTCCAGACGACCGACTTCGGTTGGTTGAGGGCATCGCACAGCAGCTCTGGGGCGATGGGCTGGCCACGTCCCAGTAGAGCCTGACGAGCCGGTTGTCGTCGATGTAGCCGTTCCGCTCGCCATCCTGGCCGATCACCGAGAGGAAGCCGCACATCCTCACGGAGTCGGACCGCATCAGGTCCTTCTCCCGACGGAACGCCACGGACCTGGACAGCCCGCGCCATCGCAGCGGGGCCACGAGTCGTCCGCCGACCGCGAGCTGGTCCCATCAGGCCGTGGGGAGGTCCCACATGCCGACCGCCGCGATCATTCGGTCGTAGGGACCGAACTCCGGAGCGCCGAGCGCGCCGTCCCTCGTGACCACGCGAACGTCGGCGTGCCCGTTCGCGTCCAGCATCCGGCGTGCGTAGGCCGTCGCGTCGGGGGCGATGTCGCACATGGTGACCTGGCCGGACTTCCCGGTGAGGTGCTTGAGTAGGGCGGCGTTGTAGCCGGTGCCGGCCCCGATCTCAAAGACGTTGTCGCCTTCCCGGACCGCGAGCTGGACCAGCATGAAGTGCACGACGTCGGGCGGGGAGCCACAGCTCAGCGGGAGGGTGTCCTGGTCAGGGTTCTCCTTGATCGTCACCCTCTTGTTGGCGTACGCCTCCTCAAGAGGCGCGTCGGGGAGGAAGGCGTGGCGAGGTACGGCCCGCATGGCGGTTTCGACGCGTGCGTCGCGAGGGCCGGAGACGTCCTGCTGCAGGATGGCGTCGACAAGGCGGTTGCGCAGGTCCTCGGGGGAGGCGCCGGTGGTGGTGTTCATCGCGTCCTTCCGGAAGGTGCCCGGCCGTGCGTACGGCAGGGGCAGAGCGTACTCAGGTGATCTGGTGTGGGGTGCGGTTCACGAGCGTCATCCCGCCAGGAGCAGGCAGCGGTCCCAGGGGGCGGTGGTCGCCGTGTTGACGGGGTCGGTGAGACGGACCAGGTGAATGCCCGACGTGCCGTCCATCAGGCCGACACCGTCCGGCAGTCCGCTGTGGTCCAGGTGCTCATCGAGCCGGGCCCGTAGGCGGGGCATATGCGCCGCGAGTTCGTCGTCGACGGCGTCGGCGGCGGCCCGGGAGGCGGTCTGTATGAGCCCCGCCCAGCCGTGGCAGATGGATGCGTCGGTGAGTTGGGCGAGCTGCTGGTCGTCGGCCAGGCATCCGGCAAGGGCCTGTTCGGCCCGGCGTTGCCGGTCGCGGTCGCAGAGAGCGATGCCGGCGAGTTGTTGGGCGCGGGCGATGCCGGGAGTGCCGTAGCACCAGGACGGGCGTCCGGGTATCGGGTGTTGGAGAGCGCCGCGTCGGTGTTCGGCCCGGGTGACCAAGCCCGGCCACCAGGCGCGCGAGCCGGTGCCGTCACGCCATTGGTCGAGCCAGCCACATATCCGGATGATGGCTCGTTTCCGTCCGGGCACCGTGTGGCCGTGTCGCACGGCGGTGGCCAGCAGCGCGAGGGGTCCGCTCATGCCGTGGGCCAGACCGAGGTTGCCGTGTCCGCCGGGCCATCGCGGCGACGGGCGCAGGTCGGGGCTGTCGCTGGTCCACCAGCCGGGCAGGAGCTGGGACTCGATGGTGATCGGTTCAGTCAGGCGTACCAGGTAGGCGAGGACGTCTCGTAGTTCCGTCCGGTGACCGCGGTGCAGGTGGTAGGCCCCCAGGCCGGTCAGTCCGCTGATGAGGTCGTACTCGCCCAGGTTGGGCGGCGCGCCGCGGTCGATGCGGACGTTCGCCCGCTTGAGGCGGTCGCGGGTGACGTCGGCGAGGTGTGCGTCCAGGGTCGCCAGAGCGCGGGTGGCGGTGTCCGTGTGCGTGAAGCTGAGGACGTACGCGACGGCTGGCGCGCCCTCGTACAGGCCGCATGCCTCCGGGGCGGCCTGTATCGGGCCCTTGACCATGGCGGCGGCCCACGGCCGGAGCGCGTCCGTGTCGTCTTCGCCGGTGTGGGTCCTGACGGCGTGCAGCAGGGCGGCTCCCGCCGCGCCGGAGTACAGGGACTGGCCCCAGCCGGGCCTGGTGGGTGTGGGTGACGCGTCGTGGTTCATGAGTGGCTCTCCCCCGCCCGGGCGGCCCACGCGAGAGCTGACTGACGGACCGAGCGACGACAGATCCGCTCGTCCTCCCGGTCCAGGCCGCGCAGTCGGTTGTGGTGCATGTGCAGCAGGGATTCCAGAACCGAGTCGAGGTCCATGTCCTCGGCGAGGTGCTCGCGATACAGCGTCAGGGACACGGCGCGGCGGTGCCACGCATGTGCGAGCGCTTCGCCCCAGCCGCGGGCGCGGGGCGTGGTGTTGCGAACGAGTTCGACGGTCTGGTTTCTGACGCCTCGCTCGACTCGGGCCGGAGGCGCGGGACGGTTGGCCAGCCAACGCATGCCCTCGTCCGGACCGAGCAGACCGCAGGCGATGTCCGCCATGCCGACCGCGGCCAGCGCGCGTCCGTCGACGCCGTCGGCTCCCAGACCCCACAGGACGGCGAGGGAGTCGGCCGAGTCGGCCGTGAACACCGCTTCCGCCCCACGCAGGGCGGCGCCGGGGCCGGGGCCGGGGCCGATCTCCGGGGTGTATGTGTCGAACAACCCCGGAGAGCGTCATTTCAGCGTCAAGATATCGCCCGTAACGCCCACACCGCACACCACTCGAACCCGCAGGTCAGACGGCTTTTCCGGCCGGTTCGAGGATGGCGACGCATTCCACGTGGTGCGTCATCGGAAACAGGTCGAACGCGCGCAGGGTGCGGACCCGGTATCCGCCGTCGCGGAAGTAGGCGATGTCGCGGGCGAGGGCTGCAGGGTCGCAGGCGACGTAGGCGATGCGGCGGGCGCCGAGGGAGGACAGGTGGGCGACCGTCTGGCGGCCCGCGCCCGCGCGGGGCGGGTCGAGGACGATGAGGTCGACCTCCGTGATGCCCGTGCGCGGGAGGACCGACTCGACCTTGCCCTGTTCGACACGGACCCGGGGGAAGTCGGCGAGGTTGTGGCGGGCGTCCTCCACCGCGCGCTTGCCGGACTCGATGCCGAGGACCGCGCCCTTCTCACCGAGGCGGTCGGCGAGGGCGCCGGCGAAGAGGCCGACCCCGCAGTAGAGGTCCAGGGCCATCTCGCCCTTGCGCGGGAGAAGGCCCTGCATGACGGCCTTCACCAGGGTGTCCGCCGCCATCGGGTGGACCTGCCAGAAGCCGCCGCTGCCGACCCGGTGGGTGCGGCCGTCGGCGCGTTCGCGGACGAAGGCGCGGCCGTGGACGCGGTGGATGCCGCCGTCGTGCTCGTCGACGCGCATGACCGAGACGGGCCGGTCGAGTTCGACCAGGGGGAGGCGGGCGCCCGGGCGCGGCTCCAGGATGACCATGCGGTCCTGGGAGCCCGTCGCGGCGATCGCGTCGATCGAGACCATGCCCGACCAGTCCCGCTCCTCGATGCCCAGCTCGCTGACGCCCGGCGCCGCGATCATGCAGTGCTCGATCGGCTCCACCTCGTGCGAGCGGTGCCGGCGAAGTCCCGCGTTGCCGTCGGCGTCGACGGCGTACTGCACGCGCGTGCGCCATTGCGGCACCTCGCCCGCCGGCAGCTTGTCGCCCTCGGCGGGCATCACCGTGCCGTCCCAGCCGGCCTCCTCGGGAGTGAGGCCCGCGAGCCGCTGGAGCTGTTCGGCGATGACCTCGCCCTTGAGCCGGCGCTGGGCGCCCGGCTTGGCGTGCTGCCAGTCGCAGCCGCCGCAGCGGCCGGGGCCGGCGTAGGGGCAGGGGGCCTCGACCCGGTCCTTGGACGCGTCGAGGATGTCGACGGCGTCGGCGCGCAGGAAGCGGGCTCCTTCCTCGCCCTCGGTCACCCGGGCCACGACCCGCTCGCCGGGCAGCGCGTGCCGGACGAACAGCACCTGGCCCTCGGCGGTCCTGGCGATGCAGTGCCCGCCGTGCGCGACCGGGCCGACCTCGACCTCGTACTCCGTCCCCACCAGCGATTTCTTCGGTTCTGCCTGCATGGCGGGGTGACTCCAGATCAAGGGGGAGGGAAACGGCCCGCACGAGGGCCGACGACAGCCCACCAGTCTACGTGGTCACCAAGGCCTGCCGCGTCCACAGAGGAGTCCGTAGGGAAGGCCGTACGGGAGGCCGCACGGCAGTCCATACGGGACCACGGGACCACGGCAGCAGGGCAGGAGGCGGGGGCCGGCGGCGTCCGGCCGTGCGCACGCGGTCTTCCGGCCGTGCGCGCACGGCCGGAAGGACGTGCGCTCGCGCTCGCCCGCCCCGTCAGCCCCCGCTGTGCTCCTTCGGCCGGTGCTCCGCAGGACCCCGCCGGACCGCACCCGGCGCGTTCCACTCCTGGCGCTTGCGGGCGCGGATCTTGGCCGCCTCGGAGGACGCCAGCTGGTAGGGCACCGACGTCACCATCACGCCGGGGGTGAACAGCAGCCGGCCCTTGAGGCGCAGCGCGCTCTGGTTGTGCAGGATGTGCTCGTACCAGCGGCCGACGACGTACTCGGGGATGATCACGGAGACCGCGTCGCGCGGCGACTGGGCGCGCAGGCCCTTGACGTACTCGATGACCGGCCGGGTGATCTCGCGGTAGGGCGAGTCGAGGACCTTCAGGGGTACGTCTATGCCGCGCCGCTCCCACTCCTCGCGCAGCGCCTTCGTCTCGGCCGGGTCGACGTTGACGGTGAGCGCCTCCAGGGTGTCCGAGCGCATCAGCTTGGCGTAGGCCAGCGCGCGCAGGGTGGGGCGGTGGATCTTGGAGATGAGGACGACGGAGTGGACCCGGGAGGGGCGGACGAGGTCGTCGTCGGGCTCCTCGGGGGCCGAGATCTCCTCGGAGACCCGGTCGTAGTGCTTACGGATCGCGGTCATCGTGGCGTAGAAGATGCACATGCCGAGCAGCGCCACCCAGGCGCCGTGGGTGAACTTCGTGACGAGGACGACGACCAGCACCAGGCCGGTGAAGAAGGCGCCGAAGGCGTTGATCGCGCGGGAGCGGATCATGTGGCTGCGCTTGGCCGGGTCCTTCTCCACCGCGAGGTGGCGGTTCCAGTGCCGGACCATGCCGGTCTGGCTGAGCGTGAAGGACACGAACACGCCGACGATGTAGAGCTGGATCAGGCGGGTCGAGTCGGCGCCGTAGATGACCACCAGCAGGGCGGCGGCGCCGGCGAGCAGGACGATGCCGTTGGAGAAGGCGAGGCGGTCGCCGCGGGTGTGCAGCTGGCGCGGCAGGTAGCGGTCCTGGGCAAGGATCGAGCCGAGCAGCGGGAAGCCGTTGTAGGCCGTGTTCGCGGCCAGGAAGAGGACCAGGGCGGTCGCGGCGGCGAGCAGCACGAACAGGAAGCTGCCCTTGCCGAAGACGGCCTCGGCGACCTGGGAGATGACCGGGTTCTGGACGTAGCCGGAGCCGATCGGGACGCCGTTGTGGATCAGGTCGGTCGCCGGGTTCTCGGCCATGCGGACCTTGGTGACCGCGGCGAGCGCGATGATCCCGCAGAACATGGTGACCGCCAGCAGGCCCATCATGGCCAGCGTGGTCGCCGCGTTCTTCGACTTCGGCTTGCGGAAGGCCGGGACGCCGTTGGAGATGGCCTCGACGCCGGTGAGCGCGGCACAGCCGGAGGAGAAGGCCCGCAGCAGGAGGAAGACCAGGGCGAAGCCGGCCAGGCCCTGGTGCTCGGCCTTGATGTGGTAGTCCGCGGTCGGGGCGCGCATCGTGTCCCCGAGGACCAGCCCCCGGAACGCACCCCACGCGATCATGATGAAGACGCCGCCGACGAACACGTACGTCGGGATCGCGAAGAGCTTGCCCGACTCCTTCACGCCGCGCAGGTTCATCAGGGTCAGCAGCACGATCACGGTGACCGCGCAGAACACCTTGTGCTCGACGACGAAGGGGATCGCGGAGCCGAGGTTCTCGATGCCGGAGGCGATGGAGACGGCGACGGTCAGGACGTAGTCGACGAGCAGCGCGCTCGCGACGGTCAGGCCCGCCTTGGGGCCGAGGTTGGTGGTGGCGACCTCGTAGTCGCCGCCGCCGCTCGGGTAGGCGTGCACGTTCTGCCGGTAGGAGGCGACCACCGTGAACATCAGCACGACGACCGCGACGGCGATCCAGGGGCTGAAGTGGTACGCCGACACGCCCGCGATGGACAGGACCAGCAGGACCTCCCCCGGCGCGTAGGCGACGGAGGACAGCGGGTCGGAGGCGAAGACGGGCAGCGCGATGCGCTTCGGCAGGAGCGTTTCACCCAGTCTGTCGCTGCGCAGTGCGCGCCCGATCAGGATCCGTTTGGGCACGTCGGTCAGTTTGGACACGAGAGAGGATCGTAGGCCTTCCACCTGGCAGGTCTCCAGCCGCAGTACGGGATCTGCCTCCCGAGTGAAAAAGGTGACGGCTGGAACTGCGGATTCCGCAGCTTACGCCCGATCCGTGCCTAGATGGCAGACCCCGCCTGTCTTCGCACTTCGGAGGTCCCATGCCCGCGACCGCAGAGCTCATCGGTGCCACGGTCGCCCTCGTCGGCCTCGGAATCCTCACCGCCTGGAGCGTGCGCAGCATCACTCGGCGCTGAGCGCCGGTGAGCGGCGATGAGCATGGCACGGGGGTGCCCGGCCGGGACGGTGCGTGTGTAGCTTGGGCCTCGGTCTGAGAACCTGATGGGGCTGAGCAGTAACTTTTGGACACCGGAAGGACGGTCGTGCACATCGTCATCATGGGCTGCGGCAGAGTGGGTTCCGCTCTCGCCCAGACCCTGGAGCAACAGGGGCACACGGTCGCCGTGATCGACCAGGACCCCACCGCCTTCCGCAGGCTGGGCCCCGGATTCGGGGGCCGGCGGGTCACCGGAGTCGGCTTCGACCAGGACACCCTGCGCGAGGCCGGCATCGAGGAGGCGGGCGCCTTCGCCGCCGTCTCCAGCGGTGACAACTCGAACATCATCTCCGCTCGGGTCGCCCGCGAGATGTTCGGGGTGGAGAACGTCGCGGCCCGGATCTACGACCCCCGGCGCGCCGAGGTCTACCAGCGCCTGGGCATCCCGACCGTCGCCACGGTCCGCTGGACCGCCGACCAGATGCTGCGCCGGCTGCTGCCCTCGGGCGCCGAGCCGCTGTGGCGCGACCCCACCGGCGGGGTCCAGCTCGCCGAGGTGCACGCCTCCCCCAAGTGGGTCGGCCACAAGATCAGCAAGCTCCAGGAGGAGACCGGGGTCCGGGTCGCGTTCCTGACCCGGCTCGGCGAGGCGATGCTGCCCACCTCGCAGACGGTCCTCCAGGAGGGCGACCTGGTGCACGTGATGATGCGGACGGACGACGTCGACAAGGTCGAGGCCGCCTTCGCCGGGGGTCCGGAAGAGGAGGGCGGTCACTGATGAGGGTCGCCATTGCCGGGGCCGGTGCCGTCGGCCGCTCGATCGCGGGCGAGCTGCTGGAGAACGGCCACGAGGTCCTGCTGATCGACAAGGCCCCGACCGCCATCTCGGTGGAGCGGGTCCCGCAGGCGGAGTGGCTGCTGGCCGACGCCTGTGAGATCACCTCTCTCGACGAGGCGGCGCTGCAGCGCTGCAACGTCGTGATCGCCGCGACCGGCGACGACAAGGTGAACCTGGTCGTCTCGCTGCTCGCGAAGACGGAGTACGGCGTTCCGCGGGTCGTCGCCCGGGTCAACAACCCCAAGAACGAGTGGCTCTTCAACGAGTCCTGGGGCGTGGACGTCGCCGTCTCGACGCCGCGTCTGATGTCGGCCCTGGTGGAGGAGGCGGTGAGCGTCGGCGACCTGGTCCGGCTGCTGCGCTTCAGCCACGGCGACGCGAACCTGGTGGAGCTGACCCTGCCCGAGGAGTCGGCGCTGGCCGGCACCCAGGTCGGCGACGTGGAGTGGCCCGAGGACACCTCGCTGGTCACGATCATCCGCGGCACCCGGGTGCTCACCCCTTCCAAGGAGGACTCCCTGGAGGCGGGCGACGAGCTGCTGTTCGTGGCGGCCCAGGCCCGGGAGGAGCAGCTGGAGGACCTGCTGTCGGTCCGGCGCGAGGACATCTGACGCGAACAGCTGACGTACGACGGGAACGGAGAAGGGCGCCCCCCGCTGCGGAGGGCGCCCTTCTCTCGTGCCTACTTGCGGTGGCGTCCGCCGGAGATCTCACCGCTCTCCGCGGCCGTCGCGGCCCTGCGCTCCTCCTCGGCCTTCTCGGCCTGCTCCGCCGCCTCCATCTCCGCGAACACGTCGATCGGCGCCGGTGCCTTCGCCAGGAAGACCCAGGTGAGCCAGACCGCGAGCAGGAACGGCGGGATCTTCAGCGCGACGAGCACCCAGCCGAGCTGGGCGGTGTTGGCCCACCAGTACAGCGGGAAGAGGATCGCGCACTTGGCGAGCAGGATCAGGCCCCACGCCCAGCTGGCCTTGGCGTACGCCTTCTTGCGGCCGGGGTTGCGGGTGCGCCAGGAGAGGTTCTCCTTGAAGACCGGGCCGAGGATCAGGCCGATCAGCGGGACCCCGCACAGGGTCGTGACGATGTACGCCAGCGCCAGGCCCAGCGTGTAGAGCATGCCGGGGAGGTAGAAGTCCTTGGCGTTGCCGGTCATCATCGCGAAGACGACGCCGAAGGCGACGCCGAAGACCCCGCTGAAGGCGTGCTTGACGGTGTCCCGCATGGCGAGGCGGACCACGACCAGCACCACGGAGACCGCGAGGGCGGCGATCGCCGACCAGTGCAGGTCCTTGTTGATGGTGAAGATCGTGACGAAGAGCAGGCCGGGCAGGACCGTCTCGACCATGCCCCGGACACCGCCGAACGCCTCGAAGAGCGCGGCCTCGGTCACCGCCCGCGCGTCCTCCGCCCGGGCGTCCTCCGCCTGTGTGTCTTCGGTCGGCTTGTCGAGCGACGTCACCGGCTACTCCCTACCGAGGGGTCTCAGTTCGTACTTGGGATTGAACAGCACCCGGCGGCCCCGGCTCAGCGAGATCCGGCCCGATGCGATCAGCCTGCGTCCCGGTTCTATGCCGACGATGGAACGCCTGCCGAGCCACACCACGTCCAGCGCGGCGGACCCGTCGAACAGCTCGGCCTCCAGGGCCGGGACTCCGGCGCGCGGTCGCAGGGTGACCGTGCGCAAGGTACCAGTAACGGTGACGATCTGCCGGTCCTGACAGTCGCCGATCCGGGTGCAGCCCGCCGTGTCGGCGTCCTCGCGCAGCTCCTCCGACTCCAGGTCCTCCTGGGACGAGGAGAGCCGGTCGAGCATGCGCCGGAACCGGCCGGCCGGCTTTTCGGAACGAGGAACAGCACTCATGTCTGAAGCGTACCGGGGCACACCGACACCGCCGTAGTCCAGCTCACGTCCTGCCCGACGGCCCAGCTCATTTCTCGAACCGGTACCCCATCCCCGGCTCCGTGATGAAGTGCTTCGGGTGGGACGGGTCGGTCTCCAGCTTCCGGCGCAGTTGCGCCATGTACACGCGCAGGTAGTTGGTCTCCGTGCCGTACGACGGCCCCCACACCTCCTGCAACAGCTGCTTCTGGCTGACCAGACGGCCGGTGTTGCGGACCAGCACCTCCAGGAGGTGCCACTCGGTCGGGGTGAGCCGGACGTCCCGGCCGGCCCGGTTGACCTTCTTCGCGGCCAGGTCGACGGTGAACCCCTCGGTCTCCACCAGGACGTCGTCCTCGCCGCCCCCGGCGACGGGTTCGGCGCGGCGTACGGCGGCCCGCAGCCGGGCCAGCAGCTCGTCCATGCCGAAGGGCTTGGTGACGTAGTCGTCGGCGCCCGCGTCGAGCGCCTCGACCTTCTCGTCGGAGGAGTGCCGGGCGGACAGGACCAGGATCGGCACCCGGGTCCAGCCGCGCAGCCCCTTGATCACCTCGACGCCGTCCATGTCGGGCAGGCCGAGGTCGAGGACGACCACGTCGGGGTGGCGGGAGGCGGCCAGTTCGAGGGCGCTGCGGCCGTCGGGGGCCGCGTCGACCTCGTACTTGCGCGCCTTGAGGTTGATCACGAGGGCGCGCACGATCTGCGGCTCGTCGTCGACCACGAGCACACGGGTCATGAGGCCTGCCTTTCCGGTTCTGCCAAGGGTTGTGCCACGGCTCGCGCCGCTTCGTTTCGGGGCGCTTCGTTTCCGGCCGCTTCGGTTCGCGCCGCTTCGGTGACCGATCCTGCCGCGCGGAGAGTGAGGACCATGGTGAGTCCGCCGCCGGGCGTGTCCTCCGCGTTCAGGGTGCCGCCCATCGCCTCCGCGAAGCCCCGCGCGACCGCGAGCCCGAGTCCGACCCCGGCGCCGCGCGGAGCGTCACCGTAGCGCTGGAAGGGCTCGAAGATGCGTTCCTTGGCCTCGTCGGGCACGCCGGGTCCGCGGTCCACGATCCGTACCTCCACCCGGTCGGCGATGGCGCTGGCGGAGACCAGCACGGGCCGGTCGGACGGGCTGTACTTGACGGCGTTCTCGACCAGGTTGGCCACCGACCGCTCCAGGAGCCCGGCGTCGGCCGCCACCATCGGCAGGGTCTCGGGGACGTCGAGGTCCACGCTGCCGTCCGGTACGCCGACCAGCGCCATCGGGACCACCTCGTCGAGGTCGGTGTCGTGGACGATCGGGGTGACGGTGCCGGTCTGCAGGCGGGACATGTCGAGCAGGTTGCCGACGAGGTGGTCCAGGCGGTCGGCGCCCTCCTCGATGCCTTCGAGCAGCTCGGCCCGGTCCTCCTCGGACCAGTCCACGTCGTCCGAGCGCAGCGACGTGACCGCCGCCTTGATACCGGCCAGCGGGGTGCGCAGATCGTGGCTGACGGCGGCCAGCAGGGCGGTGCGGATCCGGTTGCCCTCGGCGAGCGCGCGGGCCTGCTCGGCCTCCTCCTGGAGGCGTCTGCGGTCCAGGACGACGACCGCCTGGGCGGCGAAGGCGGCGAGCACCCGGCGGTCCTCGGCGGGCAGCACCCGGCCGGTCAGCGCGAGGGCCATGTGGTCGCCTATCGGCATGTCGACGTCGCCGTCCTCGGGGCGCTCCAGGGCGGGTCCGAAGCCGGCGCGCCCGGCGCAGCTCCACGGCTCGACGTCGCTCGCCCGCTCCAGGAGGGCGGCGGACTCCATGCCGAAGGTCTCCCGGACCCGCTCCAGCAGTTCCTCCAGGCTGGTCTCGCCGCGCAGCACGTTGCCGGCGAGGAAGGAGAGGATCTCCGACTCGGCGCGCAGCCGGGCCGCCTGGTGGGTACGGCGGGCGGCGAGGTCGACGACCGAGGCGACGGACAGCGCGACCCCGAAGAAGATCACGATGGCCACGATGTTCTTCGGGTCGGCGACGGTCAGCCGGTGCAGGGGCGGGGTGTAGAAGTAGTTCAGGAGCAGCGAGCCGAAGGCCGCGGAGGCCAGCGCCGGGAAGAGCCCGCCGAGCAGCGCGGCTGCGACCGTGAAGGTCAGGAAGAGCAGCATGTCGTTGGCGAGGCCGAGGGCGACGGTGTTGAGCAGCACCGCCATGACCGCCGGGCCGACCAGGCCGACCAGCCAGCCGGCGATGATCCGGCCGCGGCCGAGCCGGGCGCCGCGGGCCACCGGCAGCCCGCGGCCCTTGCCTGCCTCGCCGTGGGTGACGATGTGGACGTCCAGGTCGGGTCCGGACTCGCGGGCGACGGTGGCGCCGACGCCGGGTCCGAGGACGTACTGCCAGGCCTTGCGGCGCGAGGAGCCGAGGACGATCTGGGTGGCGTTGACCCCGCGCGCGAAGTCGAGCAGGGCCGCGGGGATGTCCTCGCCGACGACGTGGTGGAAGGTGCCGCCGAGGTCCTCGACGAGGGTGCGCTGGACGGCGAGTTCCTTCGGGGAGGCGGAGGTCAGGCCGTCGCTGCGGGAGATGTAGACGGCGAGCACCTCGCCGCCCGCGCCCTTCTCGGCGAGCCGTGCGGCCCGCCGGATCAGCGTCCGGCCCTCCGGTCCGCCGGTGAGGCCGACGACGATCCGCTCCCGGGAGCCCCAGATCGCCGAGACCTGGTGCTCGCTGCGGTACTGCTTCAGGTACTCGTCGACCCGGTCCGCCACCCACAGCAGCGCCAGCTCGCGCAGGGCGGTGAGGTTGCCGGGGCGGAAGTAGTTGGACAGGGCCGCGTCGACCTTGTCGGACTGGTAGATGTTGCCGTGCGCCATGCGCCGGCGCAGCGCCTGGGGCGACATGTCGACCAGCTCGATCTGGTCCGCGCGCCGTACCACCTCGTCGGGCACCGTCTCGCGCTGGCGCACGCCGGTGATGGACTCGACGACGTCGCCGAGGGACTCCAGGTGCTGGATGTTGACGGTCGAGATCACGTCGATCCCGGCGGCGAGCAGTTCCTCGACGTCCTGCCAGCGCTTGGCGTTGCGGGAGCCGGGGACGTTGGTGTGGGCGAGTTCGTCCACCAGGGCGACGGCGGGGGCCCGGCGCAGGACGGCGTCCACGTCCATCTCCGTGAACGTGGCGCCCCGGTACTCCAGTTCCCTGCGCCGGACCTGCTCCAGACCGTGCAGCATCACCTCGGTGCGCGGTCGCTCGTGGTGTTCCACGAAGGCGACCACGCAGTCGGTGCCCCGCTCCACCCGCCGGTGCGCCTCGGAGAGCATGGCGTAGGTCTTGCCCACGCCCGGTGCCGCACCGAGATAGATCCGAAGCCTGCCGCGTCCCATGGTCCTATTGTCTTCCTGCAACTGCCGTCAACGCAGCGTCGACCTTACGGCCAACAATCCCGGCGAATCGTGCAGGACCCCCGGCAGCGGGCATCTTTGACACAACCCTGATGGGCGCCGGTGCCGCGGCTCCGGCGCCCGTGCCGCCCGCTCAGTTGGGGTTGTCACCGTGGGTGAGGGTCTCCCAGGCGACGAAGAGGTTGTTGCTGCCCGCGGGACGGTTGTTCAGGGTGAGCGTCTGGGTGTTGGTCATGGCGATGCCGAGTCGGTTGTGCAGGGCGTTGTAGCCGACCTCGGTGACGGGACCGAGCCCCAGGTTCAGGGAGCCGCCGCAGAGCCAACTGGGGACGGCGGTGCCCAGCTGGTACTTGGCCTGGAAGCCGAGCGCCTGCCGCAGCCGCTCGCCGACGTCCGTGCCGTACAGGTCCTGGCCCTGGATCCGGCTGGTCTCGGCGATGTGCGAGATCGCGGAGATGCCGTACCCGGTGTGCGTGAGGTCCCGGCAGGTCTCCTGGGTGAGGCCGGTGACGAAGGTGGACTGGCCCTGCCAGTAGGAGACGATCTTGGCGGTGGTGTCCAGGTTCTGGCTGGGCACGGTCTTGGGCACCGACCCGTCGGAGGCCAGGTAGACGTAGGCGGCGGCGCGGGTGCGGAACTTCGCCATGGCCGTGTCGTACGACGTCTTGTCCTCCAGGAAGACGGAGATGCCGACGGCGGCCTCCATCATCGACAGCTCCCAGTTGCCGTTGGAGTTGGAGCCCTTGATGACGGTGGGGAGGTAGACGTTGCGCAGCATGGTGGCGAAGCGGGCCTCGTTCGCCCAGGTGCCGGTGTAGGTGTACCTGATGATCTCGGCGGCCTTCGGCCAGGAGGAGCCCGCCCAGCCGGTCTGCAGGGGCGCGTTGCTGTTGGTGTGGGCGGTGATGGTGGCCGACCAGGCGTCCATGATCTGGATGGCCTTCTGGGCGTAGCGGGCGTCCTTGGTGATGTACCAGGCGAGAGCGTCGGTGTAGGCGGCGATCGCGTCCTCGCGCTCGTCGGTGCAGCCGTAGTTCGGGTTCGAGTACGACCCGCACTCGACCGTCGCCCGGGGCGCGGGCGTGCGGTTCAGGTCGGCGTACTTGCTCGCCATCATCTGGTCGTAGGCCGCCTTCCAGGGCTGGGCCCCGGCGAGCACCTCGGTGCGGGCGAAGTCCAGCTGGCTCCTGGAGACGGTGACGCCGGGGTGCACGAAGGTGCTGGGGGCGGCCTGCGCCGGCCAGGAGAGGGCTCCGGCGAGGAGGGCGACGACGGCCACGAGGAGTCCGGTTCTGCGCATACCTGAAGGCCTTTCGTTCATATATCTGAACGTGAGGCGCCTTTATGAACGGCGCGTTGAGCCGTGACCGTAGGTACAGACCAATTCGCCGTCAAGGGGTCGCGCACGCAGAAGAGCCGCACCCCGAAGGGTGCGGCTCTCGAACGGTTCTGCTCGCGGAGCGCCTAGCGGACCTCGGTGATCTCCGGTCCGCGCTGGAGCTGGCCCATGCCGCCGGAGAAGCGCGAGGACTCCTCCTGTTGGACGCCCTCGGGAACCATCTGGGCGTCGTTGGGCAGCTTCAGGACGATCGGGTCGCGGGGCGCCATCGGGCCCTCGCCACGGACCACGACGGTGTCCCGGAAGATCTGCTCCAGGAGGCCGGCCGCCTGCGGCTGCACCGCGCCCTGCCCGGAGATCACCCCGCGCAGGAACCAGCGGGGGCCGTCCACGCCGACGAAGCGCACGACCTGGAAACCGCCCGTGCCGTCCGGCAGCTGCACCGGCACCTGGGCGCGCAGCTCCCAGCCCAGCGGACCCTCGACCTCGTCGACGATGCCGCCCTGCTGGGTGATGCCGGTCGCGATCTCCTCGCGGACCTCGCCCCAGATGCCCTCGCGCTTGGGCGCGGCGAAGGCCTGCAGCTGGATGGCGCTGTCGCGCAGTACGACGGTCGCCGCGACGATCGCGTCGCCCGCGACCTCGACCCGGAGCTCCATGCCGTCCACGCCGGGCACGAACAGACCGCCCAGGTCCACCCGGCCCTCGCCGGCCTCGCGCACCTCGGTGTCGTCCCACGGCCCGTCGGGCCGGGGCTCCGGCTCCAGACGAACGCGCTCGCGCTCGCCCTCTTCCTCGTCCGCCTCGGTGTCGACGCTGTCGACGACCTGCTCGGCCTCGCCGGCCGCGTCCTCGGCGGCACCCTTCTTGTTGCGACGTCCGAACACGTCACTGTCCTTCCCGGTCGGATACGACCGAAGCGTATCGATTCCCACCCGTCCGACCGCCCTCGGCGGCCTGACCGCTTGTGCCGCTCTCGTCGCCCACCGAGGCATGACCCCCGGTGGACCCGAAGCCCCCCTCGGCCCGCGCCGAATCGGGAAGCTCCGCCACCTCCTGGAAGCGGACCCTCTCGACCTGCTGGACGACCAGTTGGGCGATCCGGTCGAAGCGCTCGAACCGCACCGCCTCGCGCGGGTCGAGATTCACCACGATCACCTTGATCTCCCCACGGTACCCGGCATCAATCGTCCCCGGGGCATTCACGAGGGCCACACCGCACCGGGCGGCGAGCCCCGAACGGGGGTGCACGAAGGCCGCGTACCCCTCCGGGAGGGCGATCGACACCCCCGTGGGCAGTACGGCCCGTTCGCCGGGCTTCAGCTCGCACGCCTCGGTGGTGCGCAGGTCGGCTCCCGCGTCACCGGGGTGCTCGTACGCCGGAAGCGGTACGCCGGGGTCGACACGGCGCACGAGGACGCCGAGCGGGCTCGCGGTGCGGGCCGGCGTCAGGGGGTCTGCGGGGGTCACGGGTTCACCTCGAAGGCGCGGGCGCGCCGGGCCTGGTCGGGGTCCTTCATGGCGGCCTGGATCTCTTCCTGGCGGCCGTTGTCGACGAAGTGCTCGACCGGGACCTCGATGAAGAGGGCGTCGGCTCGGACGGCGACGGGTCCCGTGGGACCGCCCACGCGTCCGGTGGCGGTCGAGTAGATCTTCCGGCCGGCCACGGCGACCACCTCGGCCGCCAGGTGGAGCGTGGTGCCCACCGGCACGGGCCTGACGAAGTCGGTCTCCAGCCGACCGGTCACGGCGATCTTCCGCAGCAGCCAGTTGAGCGAGCCGAGCGTCTCGTCCAGGGCGGTGGCGAGCACCCCTCCGTGCGCGAGGCCCGGGGCGCCCTGGTGGGCGGGGCGCACGGCGAACTCGGCGGTGAGGGAGACTCCCTCACCGGCCCGTACCTCCAGGTGCAGGCCGCTGGCCTGCTCGTGCCCACACCCGAAACAGTGTTCGTAGTGTGCACCGATGAGCTCACCGGGCGCGGGCGCGTCGGGGTGCCGCTCCGGTTTCCGGGCACTGGCAGGGGGCTGAAGAGCTGCGGAACTACCACTCACAGCCGCAGACCTTACCCGCGCGTCCGGTGAATCCGGACACCGTGCCAAGCTTGGCTCCATGCAGCTCTCCGCCACCCCGTACGAAGAACGCCTCACCGCCCCCCGGTCGTGGTGGTTCATCAGCTTCCTGGTCGGCGTCTCGTTCGCCCTGATCCTGCTGCCGTTCGGCACCCTGCCGATGCTGGGCGGCCTGGCCGGCGGCACCGCGGCGGCGGCTGTGGTGGCCAGCTCGTACGGCTCCCCGCGGATCCGGGTCGTCGGCGACTCGCTGATCGCGGGCGAGGCGAAGATCCCGGTGTCGGCCCTGGGCCCGGCGGAGATCCTGGACCCGGACGAGGCGCGCGCCTGGCGCACGTACAAGGCCGACGTCCGCGCCTTCCTCCTGCTGCGCTCCTACATCCCGAGGGCCCTGCGCGTGGAAGTCACGGACCCGGAGGACCCGACCCCGTACCTGTACCTGTCGACCCGGGAGCCGGAAGCCCTGGCGGCGGCGATCGAGGCGGCGAAGAGCAGCACGAAGGCGTAGCTCCCCGGCACGGGGCGCCCTTCCCTGCGGCGCCTGCACGGGGGCCCTGCGGCGCACGGGACGGCCGTCAGCCCCCGGCCGTCAGCCTCCGAAGTCCTCCGGCAGCTCGGCGATCGGCAGCGGTTCCGCCGGCTCCTCCAGCGGCGGCAGCTCGGGCAGCTCCTCCCAGGGCACCTGGATCTTTCTCAGGTCCGTCCGGATCCGTGCCGCGAGCCTCCTGGTGTCCCGGCGGTTCATGACCGCCCCCACCGCGGCGCCCACCATGAACGGCATCAGGTTGGGCAGGTCCCGCACCATCCGCTTCATGATCTGCTGGCGCAGCTCGCGCTTCATGTGCCCGCCGAGGGCGTTGTTGATCGTCGACGGCTTCATCACGTCGATGCCGCGCTCCCCCGACCAGGAGGAGAGATACGCGGTGCTGCGGGTCTTCAGGTTCCCCGGCGGTCGCACCCCGTACACCTCGTGGAGCTCGGCGATCATCTTCAGCTCGATCGCCGCGACCCCGGTGATCTCCGCGGCCAGCTCGGTCGGCATCGCCGGCGGCACCGGCAGCATCGCCGCCGCCCCGACTCCGGCCCCGACCGCCGAGGTCGCGCCCGCCGCGCCCGCCACCAGCTTGTCGGCGAGCTGCTCGGGCCCGAGACCCGGGAACTGCCGGCGCAGGGCCGCGAGGTCACGTACGGGGACACGCGGGGCGATCTCGATGATCCGGTCCGCCAGGTACCCCAGCCCCGCTTTCGCCCGGCTGCCGCCCTTACGGGCGCCTTCCCGGGCCATGTCCACGGCCTTGTCGCGGATGGCCGCGGCCCGTCGCCTTGCGACGGGCGCGGGCCGGTCCGTCGGCGCCGGGAGGTCACCCCGGCCGGCCGCCGGTTCGAGCGAGGCTCCCGGATCGGATGAGCCTCGCCCGTCATCACGCGCGCGTGGGCCGTCGGACGGCCCCGAGTCCGCTCCCCCCAGGGGGAAGCGGCGCTTCCGAGGTGGGGTCGAGCCGGTCATGCCCGACCCGTCCTCAGTCGCAGTCGCGGCAGATCGGCTGACCGTTCTTCTCCCGGGCCAGCTGGCTGCGGTGGTGCACCAGGAAGCAGCTCATGCAGGTGAACTCGTCCTGCTGCTTGGGCAGCACCCGGACGGCCAGCTCCTCGTTCGAGAGGTCCGCGCCGGGCAGCTCCAGGCCTTCCGCGGCCTCGAATTCGTCGACGTCCACCGAGGACGTTGACTTGTCGTTCCGCCGGGCCTTCAGCTCTTCAAGACTGTCCGAGTCGACGTCGTCGTCGGTCTTGCGTGGAGTGTCGTAATCGGTTGCCATGTCGCTCTCCCCCTCTGGGTGTCTGCGGTGTCTCCAGCGCACGTAACGCGTGAGAGGCCGGACTTGTGCCCGACCCGAGGCGGAGATTTTGCCTCACATCAAGGTCTGTTACTCAATCGACACCCAACCGGACCCCTCGAGAGTGATCGGGTTGAATGGCGATGGGGACCGTACACGGTCCTGTCGGGGCAGTTCAAAGGCGCCTCACCCTGTACTTCCCGTGATCAAGACCCCTGAAAACAGGGATTTTCCCGGCTTTATTCCCCTACTCATGATCACGGAGAGTAGATGGCCGGAAATCCGCCCTTGTGATCGATCACACAGAGGGGAATGTGCCGCGCCGCCGGAAAATTCAGCGCAAAGCGAACATCCCCCGCGTGTGTCGCGATCTTGTAACGGCGTCACACCGGCAACGTGACCCGCATCACGAGTCCGCCGCCCTCCCGCGGCTGGGCCACGATGTGCCCGCCGTGCGCCCGGGCCACCGACCGCACGATGGACAGGCCGAGGCCCACCCCCTTGTCGCTGTTCGTCCGCTCGGTACGGAGCCGTCTGAAGGGCTCGAAGAGGTTGTCGATCTCGTACGCCGGGACCACCGGCCCGGTGTTCGCCACGTAGAGCACCGCCTGCCCGTGCTGGATCTCGGTGTTGACCTCGACCCAGCCGTCCTCGGCCACGTTGTAGCGCACGGCGTTCTGCAGGAGGTTCAGGGCGATCCGCTCCAGCAGTACGCCGTTGCCCTGGACCACCGCCGGCTTCCGGGTGCCCCGGAGCTCCACGCCCTTGGCCTCCGCCTCGGCGTGCACCTGGTCGACGGCCTGGGAGGCCACCTCGGCCAGGTCGACCGGTTTGCGCTCGACGATCTGGTTGTCGCTGCGGGCGAGCAGCAGCAGGCCCTCCACGAGCTGCTCGCTGCGCTCGTTGGTGGCCAGCAGCGTCTTGCCGAGCTGCTGGAGCTCCACGGGCGCGCCGGGGTCCGAGAGGTGCACCTCCAGGAGCGTGCGGTTGATCGCCAGGGGCGTGCGCAGTTCGTGCGAGGCGTTGCCGACGAAGCGCTGCTGGGCGGTGAAGGCCCGCTGCAGTCGCTCCAGCATGTCGTCGAACGTGTCCGCGAGTTCCTTGAGTTCGTCGTCCGGGCCGTCCAGCTCGATCCGGCGGGACAGGTCCGAGCCGGCCACCGCGCGGGCGGTGCGGGTGATCCGGCCGAGCGGGGACAGCACCCGGCCGGCCATCGCGTAGCCGAACGCGAAGGCGATCAGGGCCAGGCCCAGCAGGGCGAGGAGCGAACGGCTGAGCAGGTTGTCCAGGGCCGCCTGGCGCTGGTGGTCCACGCACTGGGCGATCGCGTTGTTGAAGTCCCCCAGCGACAGGGAGCTGGTCGTGCCCGCCACCATGTTGATCGCGGGGCAGTTGCCGCTGGAGATCGACAGCTTGTCGTAACCGACGATCTTGAACAGCGGCTGGTTGCCGGTGCTGATCGCCTGGGCGGCGAGCAGGTAGATGATCGACAGCAGCAGGATGCCGGCGATCAGGAACATGCCGCCGTAGAGCAGGGTGAGCCGTATCCGGATGGTCGGGCGCAGCCACGGCAGGACCGGCTGCGGCCTTCTCGGGTCCCAGGTCGGCTTGGGGGGTGCCTGCGGGGGTGCGGGAGTCGTGGCCACGGCCATCAGATCCGGTAACCCGAGCCGGGAACGGTGACGATCACCGGAGGCTCGCCCAGCTTGCGGCGCAGGGTCATCACGGTCACCCGCACGACGTTGGTGAAGGGGTCGGTGTTCTCGTCCCACGCCTTCTCCAGGAGCTGCTCGGCGGAGACCACGGCGCCCTCGCTGCGCATCAGCACCTCCAGCACCGCGAACTCCTTCGGCGCGAGCTGGACCTCCTTGCCGTCCCGGAAGACCTCGCGGCGGTTCGGGTCCAGCTTGATGCCGGCGCGCTCCAGGACGGGCGGCAGCGGCACGCTGGTGCGACGCCCGAGGGCACGCACGCGCGCGATGAGCTCGCTGAAGGCGAAGGGCTTGGGGAGGTAGTCGTCGGCGCCGATCTCCAGGCCCTCGACGCGGTCGCTGACGTCACCGGAGGCGGTCAGCATCAGCACGCGGGTGGGCATGCCGAGCTCGACGATCCTGCGGCAGACGTCGTCGCCGTGCACGAGGGGGAGGTCACGGTCGAGGACGACCACGTCGTAGTCGTTGACGCCGATGCGCTCCAGGGCTGCCGCACCGTCGTACACGACGTCGACGGCCATGGCCTCCCGGCGCAGTCCGGTGGCCACCGCATCGGCGAGCAGTTGCTCGTCCTCGACGACGAGTACGCGCACGTCGCTTGTCCTTCCTCTGTCCACCCGCGCAGCGCGCACCGGCGCACCCGGGCAGGGGGTCTCCTTGGGATGTGTGACCTCCATCCTGCCCTTTTCGGCCATAAGTCGGCAGTAAGACGGGGGCCGGGGCAGCCGGATCGGAGGCCGCCGGGCGGGAATGCGAGATTTTCTCCTGCGGTTGAGGTTTCCACGGAGAGGAGCGGGGGGAGGACGGCATGTACACCCCGCGATCACGCTCTGCATGTGCCGCAGCACCATGCGGTACGTACATCGCCGCTACAGCAGAGTGGACGATGGGGGTGTCCAGGCACCGTCGCCGCCCAGCAGGGCAGCGCTGGGCACCCGCGAGAGACGTGATCGCCCCTTCCGACGGCACACCCCCGTGCCACCGACCCACGACCCAGGACGAGGGGGCGCAGCATGGACGCATTCACCGCAGGACTTCTGCAGCGCATAAAGGCGACCGAGTCCGACATCACCCGGGCTCGTGACGAGGGTGACGACTTCCTCGTCGAAGTGGAGCAGGCCGAGCTCGACGACCTGCGCCGCCTCGCAGCCGAACACGGTGTGGAAGTCGGCGCGACCAGCGTCTGACAGTCCCGCAGCACCGCACCCGCGAGAACAGGGCCCCGGCGAATCCAGCGCCGGGGCCCTGCTCGTACCTGATCCCTTCCCACGCAACGGCGTTCGATTCCTGCCGCGGGCGGGGAACGGGATCTTTTCCGCTCAGTCGTGCCACGCTCCGAAGTCCTCCAGGAGGCGCTGGAGGGGCTCGAAGACGCCCGGGGTGCCGGCGACCGTCAGGTCGCGTGCGGGGCGCTCTCCGGGACGGCCACCGGTCAGGGCGCCTGCCTCACGGGCGACGAGGTCGCCCGCGCCCCAGTCCCAGGCGTTGAGGCCGCGCTCGTAGTAGCCGTCCAGCCGGCCGCAGGCCACGTCGCACAGGTCGATCGCGGCCGAGCCGCTGCGCCGGATGTCGCGGAGCAGCGGGATCAGCCGGGCCGCGACCTCGGCCTGGTGGGTGCGGACGGCGGTGACGTAGTTGAAGCCGGTCGACACCAGCGCCTGGTCCAGCGGCGGCGCGGGCCGGCAGCGCAGCTCCCGCTCGCCCTCCCAGGCCCCGGTCGCCCAGGCACCGCCGCCGCGTACCGCATGGTACGTCTCGCCGCGCATCGGGGCGGCCACGACGCCGACCACGGTCTCCCCGTCCTGCTCGGCGGCGATGGAGACCGCCCAGGTGGGCAGCCCGTACAGGTAGTTGACCGTGCCGTCGAGCGGGTCGATCACCCAGCGGACGCCGCTGGTGCCCTCCGACGACGCGCCCTCCTCGCCGAGGAAGCCGTCGTCGGGGCGGTGCCCGGCGATCAGGTCGGTGATCAGTTTCTCCGCCGCGATGTCCATCTCGGTCACGACGTCGATCGGGCTGGACTTGGTCCGGGCCACGGCGAGGTCGGCCGGGCGGCCGTCCCGCAGCAGCTCGCCCGCGCGGGCGGCTGCCTCCCGGGCGAGGTCCAGCAGGTCGGTGTGCAGGGCGTCGGTCACGGGGTTCCTCACGCGTAGGGGCTGTCGGCGCCGGCCGCTGCCGGGCGCGGGGCGCGGGCCGGGCAGCAGCCGACCGGGCAGAGGTCGTGGCTGGCGCCGAGGGCGCCCAGGGCGCACGGGGTGACGTCCCGCCCGCTCTCCGCGGCGGCGCGCTCCAGGACCAGCTCGCGGATCGCGGCGGCGAACCGCGGGTCGTCCCCGACGGTCGCCGACCGCCGGACCGGCAGGCCCAGCTCGGCGGCCTTGGCCGTGGCCTCCGTGTCGAGGTCGTAGCGGACCTCCATGTGGTCGGAGACGAAGCCGATGGGGGCCATGACGACGGCGGGGACCCCGGCGCCGTGCAGCGCCTCCAGGTGGTCGCAGATGTCGGGCTCCAGCCACGGGACGGTCGGGGCACCGGAGCGGGACTGGTAGACGAGCCTCCAGGGGTGGTCGACGCCGGTGCGCTCGCGG
The DNA here is from genome assembly GCF_040652195.1 of Streptomyces sp. NPDC048278. Taxonomy (NCBI): domain Bacteria; kingdom Bacillati; phylum Actinomycetota; class Actinomycetes; order Kitasatosporales; family Streptomycetaceae; genus Streptomyces; species Streptomyces sp. NPDC048278. The sequence goes on along the minus strand of NZ_JBEZLP010000011.1, from coordinate 75,245 downwards.
ACCGCGGCGGCGATCAGCTCGGCCACGTCCAGGTGCTCCTCGACGTACGCGCCGCCCTCGCCGTGCGTCCCGACCGGGCCGGAGGTGTCGGCGGACGCGGTCGGGATGGAGTGGGTGGTGAAGGCGAGATGGGCGCCCGCGCGGACGTCCTCGGGGAGGTCGGCGAGGGATGCCAGCACCCCGTCGATCATCGGGTCCAGGAAGCCGGGGTGGTTGAAGTAGTGCCGCAGCTTGTCGACCCTGGGGAGTTCGAGGCCCTCGGCCGCCAGCTCGGCCAGCGAGTCCGCGAGGTTCTCGCGGTACTGGCGGCAGCCCGAGTAGGAGGCGTAGGCGCTGGTGGTGAGCACCAGGACGCGGCGGCGGCCGTCGGCGACCAGCTCGCGCAGGGTGTCCGTCAGGTACGGCGCCCAGTTGCGGTTGCCCCAGTAGACCGGCAGGTCCAGGCCGTGCTCGGCGAAGTCCTTGCGCAGGGCGTCCAGCAGGGCGCGGTTCTGGTCGTTGATCGGGCTGACCCCGCCGAACAGGAAGTAGTGCTGCCCGACCTCCTTGAGACGTTCCTTCGGGATACCGCGCCCGCGGGTCACGTTCTCCAGGAACGGGACCACGTCGTCCGGGCCTTCCGGGCCGCCGAAGGAGAGCAGGAGCAGGGCGTCGTAGGGGGTGGCATCGAGCGCGTCTGACATGTGCCGATCCTGCCACCCGGCACTGACGGCCCGGAAACAGGAGCGTGAAGAGTCGGATTCGGGAGGTTTATCCCCGGCGCCGGGCGGGTGCGGGACGGCGCCACCGCTCGTAAGCTGTATCAGCCGCCATCACGCCTTACTCGCACATCTGTCGGAGACCCCCGTGCCCAGCCCCTATCGCGCCCTGTTCGCCGCCCCCGGCAGCAAGGGCTTCTCCGCCGCGGGCTTCGTCGGCCGGATGCCGCTGTCCATGATGGGCATCGGCGTGGTCACGATGATCTCCCAGATCAGCGGTCGGTACGGGCTCGCGGGCGCGCTGTCGGCCACCATGGCGCTGTCCGCCGCCGCGCTCGGGCCGCAGGTGTCCCGGCTGGTCGACCGGCACGGCCAGCGCCGTGTCCTGCGCCCCGCGACCCTGCTCGCGCTCGCCGCGGCGGCCGGGCTGCTGCTCGCCGCCCGCTACGGGGGCCCGGACTGGGTGCTGTTCGTGTGCGCCGCCGGGATCGGCGCGGTGCCGAGCCTGGGCGCGATGATCCGGGCCCGCTGGGCCGCCCTCTACCGGGGCACCCCGCAGCTGCACACCGCCTACTCGTTCGAGTCCGTCGTCGACGAGGTGTGCTTCATCTTCGGGCCGATCCTCTCCATCGGCCTGTCCACGACCTGGTTCCCGGAGGCCGGGCCGCTGCTGGCCGCCTGCTTCCTCGCCGCCGGTGTCTTCTGGCTGACCGCCCAGCGGGCCACCGAGCCCGAGCCGCACCCGCGCGACCACCACGCCGACGGCTCGGCGCTGCGCGCGCCCGGCCTCCAGGTACTCGTGGCGACCTTCGTGGCCACCGGAGCGATCTTCGGGGCGGTCGACGTGGTGACCGTCGCCTTCGCCGACGAACGCGGCCACAAGGCCGCCTCCAGCGTCGTCCTCGCGCTGTACGCGGCGGGTTCCTGCGTCGCCGGAGCGGTCTTCGGGCTCCTGCGGTTCGGGGGAAAGCCGGAACGCAGGTGGCTGCTGGGCATATGCGCGATGGCCGTGAGTATGATCCCCCTCCTACTGGTCGGAAACTTGCCGCTTCTGGCCGTGGCGCTGTTCGTTGCGGGACTGTCCATCGCACCGACGATGATCACGACGATGTCCCTCATCGAAAAGCACGTACCTCGCGCGAAACTCACCGAGGGCATGACCTGGGTGAGTACCGGCCTCGCGGTCGGGGTGGCGCTCGGCTCCTCGGTCGCCGGCTGGGTGATCGACGCTGCCGGGGCCCGTGCCGGGTACGGGGTTCCGGCCGTGTCCGGGGCCGTCGCGGTCGCGGTCGGTTTCCTCGGGTACCGCCGGCTCAACAGGCCGGTCACGGGTCGGGGAGGCACCGTTGAGCAGTACAGCGAGCGGGAAGAGCGGCACGTGGCGTAACTGGGGAGGGAATGTCACCGTCCGCCCCGCGCGGGAGGTCGTGCCCGCCTCCGTGGACGAGCTCGCGGCGGCCGTACGGCAGGCGGCCGAGGACGGCCTGAAGGTGAAGGCGGTCGGCAGCGGCCACTCCTTCACCTCGATCGCCGCGACCGACGGCGTCTCGATCCGCCCTCAGCTGTTGACCGGCATACGCAACATCGACCGCAAGGCCATGACCGTCACGGTCGAGGCCGGCACCCCGCTCAAGCGACTCAATCTGGCCCTGGCCCGTGAGGGCCTGTCGCTGACCAACATGGGCGACATCATGGAGCAGACGGTCTCCGGGGCCACCAGCACCGGCACCCACGGCACCGGCCGCGAGTCGGCCTCGCTCGCCGCGCAGATCAGGGAACTCGAACTGGTCACCGCCGACGGGTCGGTGCTCACCTGCTCCGAGAAGGAGAACCCGGAAGTCTTCGCGGCGGCGCGCGTCGGGCTCGGCGCGCTGGGCATCGTCACCGCGATCACCTTCGCCGTGGAGCCGGTCTTCCTGCTCGCCGCGCGCGAGGAGCCGATGCCCCTGGACCGGGTGCTCGCCGAGTTCGACCAGCTCTGGACCGAGAACGAGCACTTCGAGTTCTACTGGTTCCCGCACACCGGCAACACCAACACCAAGCGCAACAACCGCAGCGCGGGCCCGCCGCAGCCGGTGGGGCAGCTGGCCGGCTGGTTCGAGGACGAGTTCCTCTCCAACGGGGTCTTCCACGGCGCGCAGCTGCTCGGCCGCGCGGTGCCCGCCGTCGTCCCGACGGTCGCCCGGATCTCCAGCACGGCGCTGTCCGCGCGGTCGTACACGGACATCCCCTACAAGGTCTTCACATCGCCGCGCCGGGTGCGGTTCGTGGAGATGGAGTACGCGGTGCCGCGCGAGGCGCTCGTGGACACGCTGCGGGAACTCAGGGCGATGGTCGACCGTTCCGGTCTCAGGGTGAACTTCCCGGTGGAGGTCCGCACCGCCCCCGCCGACGACATCGCCCTGTCCACCGCCTCCGCCCGGGACAGCGCCTACGTCGCCGTGCACATGTTCCGGGGCACGCCGTACCAGGCGTACTTCACCGCCGCCGAGCGCATCTTCACCGCGCACGAGGGCCGTCCGCACTGGGGCAAGGTGCACACCAGGGACGCGGACTACTTCGCCGAGGTCTACCCGCGCTTCGGCGAGTTCACCGCGCTGCGGGACCGGCTCGATCCTGACCGGCTGTTCCAGAACGACTATCTGCGGAGGGTGCTGGGGCAGTAGCGGAGGAGCCGTCGGGCGTGGGGGTCGCACTCGGCTCCCCGTCCGCGGACCCGCCCGTGGACCCGTCCGCGGATCCGCTCGGGGACGGTGCCGGTGTCGCGGTCCCGTCGCTCCCGGAGGCACCGGACGTGCCCGAGGAGGACGACGGCGACGGAGTGGGCGAAGCGGCCGTGCCGTCACCGGAGTTGGCGCCGGAGGAGCCCGAAGTGTCCGGAGAGCCCGTGGCGTCGGAGGAGCCGGGCGAGCCAGATGAACTCGACGAGCCCGACGACGTGGTGTCGCCGGTGACCGCACTCCCGACCGTCGTACCGGAGCCGCCGCCGAAGGCGTCGCCGGAGACCAGCTCGTAGGCCGTGATGCCGGCCATGGTCACCGTGAACACCAGGGTGGCCGCGACCAGCGGGCGGCGCCGGGTCCGCACCCGGGCGCGGTAGACGGTGCCCTCGGTGAACTCCCCCGACTCCCCGAACTCCCCGAAGGCCGGGGGCGCTTGCTCCCGGGGACGCGGGGTTCCGGACCCGGTCGCCGCCGCGTCGCGGAACTGTTCGCCGGTGCGCCTGAAGAAGTGCTGGAACACCGAGCCGCCGCAGGTGGCGACCACGCTGACGAGTCCGGCGCCGAGGATCGTCCCGTACACCCCGAAGTAGGAGGCCAGTTTGGCGGCCACCACCGCGGCCACCGCGCTGCCCGCGACCTGGGGCACGCTGAGGTCGATCCGCTTCGCACGTCCCTTCACCTCCTCCCCCGCACTCGTCTCGTCACCGGAACCGGGCCTTTCACGCATTACCGAACCTTGCCTGCCCTTCCCGTACTTGTTCGATCGACTGCATGAGAAAGGGACGTACGGACGAAACCATTAGTTCCGTTTCTGGTGATTGCGTGAAATACGCCACGTTCAAGATCGCCCGATACGGGCAAACAACGGCCGGGGAGCGGTTGTTGCCGGAAGTTGGGCGGCGCGCCAATCCACGCACGTGGCCCGAATGGAGTACTGTTGCGAGCCCTGGGTCCGGTCTCCCGCCAGGGCGTCCGAGGCCTTGCAGGACCGCCGGGAGGGGGCTAGTTGCACAGGGTGACGGAGTTGGTCACTTAGCGTTGCGAATAGGTAACCGTGCCATAACGGCGGTGCAGGGCCCGTGCCCGACACGCCGGGCAACTCGGCAAGGTTGTGGCAGGCTGCACCCGGGCAGGCCACACTCGACTAGCGGAAGCAGCGACGCACGTGACGTCGGCAGGCACCACCCGGGAGGTCCCCATGCCCGAACTGCGTGTCGTGGCCGTCTCCAATGACGGCACACGGCTGGTGCTCAAGGCTGCCGACTCTACGGAGTACACCCTTCCGATCGACGAACGGCTCCGTGCCGCCGTACGCGGCGACCGGCCCCGGCTCGGGCAGATCGAGATCGAGGTCGAGAGCCATCTCCGGCCCCGAGACATCCAGGCGCGGATACGAGCGGGCGCGACGGCCGAAGAGGTCGCCCAGCTCGCCGGGATCCCCGTCGACCGGGTGCGGCGCTTCGAGGGTCCGGTACTGGCCGAGCGCGCCTTCATGGCCGAGCGGGCCCGCAAGACGCCGGTCCGCCGGCCCGGCGAGAACTCCGGACCGCCGCTCGGCGAGGCCGTACAGGAGCGGCTGGTGCTGCGCGGTGCCGAGAAGGACACCGTGCAGTGGGACTCCTGGCGCCGCGACGACGGCACCTGGGAGGTCCTGCTCGTCTACCTGGTCGCGGGCGAACCACACTCGGCGAGCTGGACCTACGACCCGCCGCGGCGGCTCGTCCAGGCGGTCGACGACGAGGCGCGCTCGCTGATCGGCGAGTCCGAGGACCTCGCCGTACCGGAGCCCAGCTTTCCGTTCGTGCCGCGGATCGCGCGGCTGCCGCGCGACCGTCCGCTGGACCGTTCCGGCGACCGGGACCGCGAGCGGCCGGCCCTGCCCGCGCAGTCGTCCGATCCGGTCGAGGAGACGGTCGGCGAACGGGACTCCCTGACCAGCCTGCTGGAGGCGGTACCGAGCTTCCGGGGCGACATGGTGGTCCCGGAGCGCCCGGCGGAGGTACCGGAGGAACCCGCTCCGGAACCGGCCGCGGAGGAGCCCCCGGCTCCGGCCGCCTCGGCCGGCTCCGCCTACGCGGACGTCCTCATGCCCCGCTCGGTGGGCAGCCACCGCGACCGGCTGATCGGTGCCACCGACCGCCAGGCCGAGGCCGACGGCGTCCGCCCCGGCCGCCGTGCCGCCGTGCCGAGCTGGGACGAGATCGTCTTCGGGACGCGGCGCAAGAAGCAGGAGTAAGAGGCCGAAGCAGGAAGGAGGGGGCACGCACGCGTGCCCCCTCCTTTCGCTGCCCTACTGCGGGTCGGCGCCGACCGCCACCGGACGGGACGGGTCGGCGGACCACTCCGACCACGAACCGACGTACAGCGCCGCCGGAATGCCCGCGACGGCCAGCGCCAGCACCTCGTGGGCGCCGGAGACGCCCGAGCCGCAGTACACGCCCACCTCGGCCCCCTCCGGGGCGCCCAGGACCTTGAAGCGGTCACGGAGTTCGGCGGCGGGCAGGAAGCGGCCGTCCGGGCCGACGTTCTCGGTGGTCGGCGCCGACACGGCGCCCGGGATGTGGCCGCCGACCCGGTCGATCGGCTCCACGTCACCCCGGTACCGCTCGCCCGCGCGGGCGTCGAACAGCACACCCGAGCGGGCCAGCGCCGCCGCCCCGTCCGCGTCGAGCAACTGCCCCACGCCCGGGGCCGGTTCGAAGTCACCCTCGGCCGGCTCGGGCACGTCGGCCGAAAGGGCGCCGGTCCAGGACGGCAACCCGCCGTCGAGGACCCGCACGTCCGGGTGACCCGTCCAGCGCAGCAGCCACCAGGCGCGCGCCGCCGCCCAGCCCTGTCCGCCGTCGTACACGACGACCGGCCGGCCCGCCGAGACCCCCGCCCGGCGCATCGCCGCGCCGAAGACGGCCAGGTCGGGCAGTGGATGACGGCCGTTCCCGCCGGGCGGCGAGGCGAGTTCGCCGTCCAGGTGCACATACACGGCACCCGGCAGGTGCCCGGCCGCGTAGGCCGCCCGGCCGTCGAAGGGCGGGGTCCCGGGCGGGGTCAGCTGCCAGCGGACGTCCAGCAGGACGGGCGGATTCGGCCCGGTCAGCTCGTCGGCGAGTTCGGTTGCGTCGATGATGGCTTCCATGGCCCCATCCTTACGCCAGGGGTGGCCGCATCGTCCAGGTACGACTACTCTGCTCGGCCGGACAGGCTCGATCACCGGGCGTACGGGATCGAGCACATGCTGTACAGCTGATGGACACCCGACGGCAATCGACCGGAAACGGGCGAGAAACGGCAGACCAGGCATCCTCGCGGCGGAGCCGCCCCACGGCCGTGGCCGCAGGTCGCCACGGAGGGTGCGAGCATCGGCACGGGGTGTGCCCGCGGCTGCGGCACAGCCGGTCCGGACAGCGGAAGCGACACGGCCACCGCGAGGGGCCGAGGAGAGAGTGACGATGACCGAGGTACGGGGATCGGCGGGCGCGAACGGCGGCACGCACACTCGGCGCGCACCCGGCACCCCCTGCTGGGTGAGTCTGATGGTGCACGGCTTGACGGCGACCGAGGAGTTCTACGGCACCCTGTTCGGCTGGGAGTTCGAGCCCGGCCCGCAGCAGCTCGGCCCGTATGTCCGGGCGCTGCTCGACGGGCGGGAGGTCGCGGGCATCGGCCAGCTGTCGCCGGACCTGCATCTGCCGATCGCGTGGACGCCGTACTTCGCCTCGGACGACGTGGACCTGACGGCCGAGACGGCGCGGTTGTGCGGCGGCACGGTGGGCGTCGGCCCGCTGGACGCGGCCGAGGCCGGACGGATGGCCATCGCCTCCGACCCGTCCGGTGCGGTGTTCGGCATCTGGCAGGGCTCGGCCCACCTCGGCACCGCCCTGACCGGCGTCCCGGGCACACCGGTCTGGGACGAGCTGCTCACCTTCGAGACGTCGAATGTCGCCAAGTTCTACGGGACGGTTTTCGGTTACGAGGAGGAGCCGCTGGTCTCCGCCGGCTTCGACTACGTGACCCTGCACGTCGGGGGCCGCCCGGTGGCCGGCATCCACGGCGTCGGTCTCTCGCTGCCCCGGGACCGGGGGCCGCACTGGCTGACGTACTTCGAGGTGGCCGACGCGGACGCGACCCTGCGGGAGGTCGCCGAACTGGGCGGGCGGGTGCTGAAGCCGGCCCGGGACAGCGCGCACGGGCGGGTCGCCACGGTGGCCGACCCGGAGGGCGCGGTCTTCTCGGTGGTCGAGAGCCCGCACTGAGCCGGGTGCCGGCTCGGGCGCCGGCGTGGGACGGTGCGTGCCCGCCCGTCCCACGCCTCGGTGCGGTCGGTCAGTGCTTACGGCACTTGTCGACGTCGATCCGAACGATCTGCGGGTCGTGGTCGCTCGCCTGGTCGGCGAACTCGGCGTTGATGTGCACCACGTCGTAGTCGACGTGGGTCACCGCCGGGCTGGTCAGGATGTGGTCCAGGGTCTGCGAGTTGCCGTCGTACACGTAGGTGTAGCGCTCGGCGGCCGGCAGGGTGGTGATCAGCGGGGTCAGGACGCCGCCGTCCGTCAGGGCGGCGACCGTCCGCGAGAACTCGTAGTCGTTCAGGTCGCCGAGGACGACCGCCTTGGCGTCCTTGTCCGCCTTGAGCAGGGACTTGACGAAGGTGTTGACCTCGGTGGCCTGGGCCGCGCGCTGGGTCTCCGAGCTGCGGGCCGGCGGCTGGTAGCGGCCGTGCAGGGGCTGGTCGCCGCCCTTGGAGACGAAGTGGTTGGCGACGACGAAGACGGTCTGGCCGTGGAAGACGAACTCGCCCACCAGCGGCTTGCGGCTGCTGTCCCAGGCGTCGCTGGTCGGGTCGATCCGGCCCGGGGAGTACGTCAGCTGCGCGCCCTTGCGGGTCTTGACCACGCTGGTGCCCGTGGTGGCGTCGCCGCCGGCACGGTCGGTGAAGGAGACCCGCTTGGGGTTGAAGAGGAAGACCTGGCGGATGTTGCCGCCGGGCTCGCCGCCGTCCTGGTCGTTCTCCGGCGAGATGTAGCGCCAGGAGTAACGCGGGCCGCCGGCCGCGCGGATGGCGTCCGTGAACCGCTTGAGGGTCGCCTCGGCGGTGACGGTGCCGTCGTCCGTGGCGCCGTTGTCGTCCTGGATCTCCTCCAGGGCCACGATGTCGGGCGAGTTGAGGTTGACCGCGACGCCTTCGGCGAGCCGGTCGAACTTCTCCTGGTCGTCCAGCGCGTCCAGGTTCTCCACGTTGTAGGTGGCGACCGCCAGTTCGTCGCCCTTCTGCCGCCGGGTCACCTCCCGCTTCAGGCCGTTGTCGACGAGGGTGCCGAGCTGGGTGGCCTGGACGTTGTAGCCGCCGTAGGTGGAGTAGTCGAGCGGCCCGGTGGTGGTGCCGGACAGCTCGTCGCCGACGTTCGCCGCCGGGAAGGCGGTGGTGGTGTCCAGGGACATCACCTCGATACGGCCGGTGTTGGGCTGGTCGTAGGAGGAGTAGAGGGTGCCGCCGCGGGGGGTCGGGTTCTCGTCGGGCTTGACGGTCACCCACAGTTCGCCGTAGGCGTCGCTCGCGCCGACCACCCGGGCGTCGGCGAACGTCGTCCGCATGCCCTCCAGGGACTCGTAGAAGTCCTGGGCGTAGACGTCCGGCTGCAGGGCGAGGGACTCGATGCTGCCGCCGTCGGCGGTGGGGATGTACCCGTCCGGTACGGAGGCCGCGTCCAGGGTGACGGCGGCGGGCAGCGCGTTGCCGCTGGAGAGCACGGTCGCGGTCGGCCCGTCGATCTCGGTGACCGACTGGCTGGTGCTGCTCGGGTAGTACTCGCTGACCTTGCCGCTGACCAGCACCGAGTCGCCGACCGCCACGGTGGGGACGGCCGAGCCGGTGTAGACGAAGACGCCCTCGCTGGTGCGCGGGTCGGCGTCCGGCGTCGGGTCCTGGATCCAGTAGCCCTTCGAGCCGGTCGTACGGACGCCGGTGACGATGCCCGGCACCTTGGCGACGGTCTGCCCGGCCAGCGGGGACTTGCGGGTGGTGCCCTGGATGTCGTGGATGCGGACGGTGCCCGGCTGGGTCGGGTCGCCGTCGCCTCCTCCGTCGCCGCCGCCCGAACCCGGCGTCTCACCGGCCGAGTTGACCGGCGAGGGGGTGCCGGCGGTGAGGTCCGCCGCGTTGTCGTCGGTGTCGGCCAGGGTGTCGGCCCGGGACACGGAGGCGGTGTTGGAGGCGCCGGTGACCGGGCCGCTGCCCTCGCGGACCACCGCGGTGCCGTAGCCGACCACGTCGACGATGCGGCTGTCGGCCGCGCAGTCGGCGGCGGTCTTGCAGGTCAGCGCGGTGGTGCCGGAGACGAGGGCGATGGTGCCGGTGGTCGCGCTCATCGCGATGGTGCCGGTCGCGTCGGGGGTCGGCAGGGCCGTGGTGCCGCCGCTGCCCTGGGACTCGGCGACCAGGAAACGGCCGCCGGGCGCGACCGCCCCGCTGAGGGCGGTCACCTGCCACTGCGAGGACGCCGACGGCGACCCGGGCAGGTACTGCACGCTGTAGCCGGCCAGGCTGTAGGCCGCGGACCCGGCGTTGCCGAGTTCCACGAAGTCCCGGGTCAGGGTCGCGCCGGAGTTGCCGCCACCGCCGTACACCTCGGCGATCACCGCCGTGGCGGACGGCGTGGCGTAGGCGGCGGGAAGTGCGGTCATCGCGAAAGCGCTCGCCACGCTCACGGAAATCAGCGGGTAGGCGGCGCGGCGCATGCGGGATCTGCTCGCTGCGGGTCTGGACACGCTTGCGGTCTCCTCGGACGTCGGATGCTGCAACACGCCGCGGACGGGCGGCGCTTGAACCGGGCGTGTGGGGGGAGGCCGACTCAAGTTACGCGTGTAGATGCGGAATCGCCAAGGTGTCCTGGGTTAAATCCAGGGAACGGAGGGGTGGTTGACGGGATCTGCCGGCGGGGTCAGCTGGTGACGCCGCCGTCGACTACGAGGTAGTGACCGACGACGGGTGGTCCTCGGCGCATGTCGTGGCGGGCGGGAATTCGGGGTGGCGTCCCGGCGCGGCACCGGCGTCAGTCGGAGGTCACCGGGAGCACGTCCGGCGAGAGCGCGCCCGCGTGGGCGGAGGCGCTCGTCACGCGGCGGCGGTGGTGGCGTCGGCACAGCACCTCGTAGCCGACCTCCGCCGCCGGGTTGCTCACGTCGCCGACGACGACCTGCTCGCCCTCCACCACCATCTCGCCGCCCACCGTGCGGGCGTTGTGCGTGGCCCGTGCCCCGCACCAGCACATCGCCTCCACCTGGAGCGTCTCCAGGCGGTCCGCCAGCTCGATCAGCCGCCGCGAGCCGGGGAAGAGCTTGGTGCGGAAGTCGGTGGTGATGCCGAAGGAGAAGACGTCCAGACCCAGGTCGTCCACGACCCGCGCCAGTTGGTCGATCTGCTCCGGCTCCAGGAACTGCGCCTCGTCCACGATCAGGTAGTCGACCCGGCCGCCCTGCGACACCCGGTCGACGACATGGGCGTACAGGTCCATGCCCGGCACCGCCTCGACCGCGTCGGTCACCAGCCCGAGCCGCGAGGAGAGCTTCCCCTCCCCCGCCCGGTCGTCCCGGGTGAAGATCAGCCCCTGCAGCCCCCGCGCCGACCGGTTGTGCGCGATCTGCAGCGCCAGCGTCGACTTCCCGCAGTCCATCGTTCCGGAGAAGAACACCAGCTCGGGCATGAGGAGTTGAGCACCTTTCGGCGAGTCGTGGGGGCAGGGTGTCAGGAGCGTACTTCGAGCAGCGGCACGAGCTGCTCGGCGGGGGTCATCGAGCCGTGGTTGCCGACCATCGCCGACTCCTTGGGCTCCCGCTCGGAGGCGATGATCAGGACGTCGTCGTGCGCGGCCGCGACCACGTCGCCGATCCGGTCGTACACCCGCTCCTCGAACCGGTCCGGCGGGCCGAACCAGCCGGCCGCGATCGCCTCGTCCCGCGAGGCCACCCAGAACTGCTCGCCGAGCACCTCGCGCCAGCAGGTCAGGACGTCGTTCGCGGCGCCGGGCACGGCGTAGACGTGCCGGGCCCGGCCCTCGCCGCCGAGCAGGGCGACGCCCGCCTTCAGCTCCCAGTCCTCGTCGAAGTCGATGCGGTGCTGTTCGTCGAACGGGATGTCGACCATGCCGTGGTCCGCGGTGACGTACAGCGCGCTGCGCGCCGGAAGCTGCTCGGCGAGCCGCTGCACGAGCCGGTCGACGTGCATGAGCTGGCCGCGCCAGGTGTCGGAGTCCACGCCGTAGCGGTGCCCGGCGCCGTCCAGTTCGGCGTAGTACGTGTACACGAGGGCGCGGTCGGCGGCGGCGAGCTGCTCGGCCGCGAGGTCCATCCGCTCCTCGCCGGTCAGCCGTCCGTGAAACGTTCCGCCGCTGAGCGCGACCTTGGTGAGCGGGGTGTGCTCGAAGTGCGGGGAGGAGACCTGGGCCGCGTGCACGCCGGCGTCGTGGGCGAGCTGGAAGACGGTGGGGTACGGCTGCCAGGCGGCCGGGTCGGTCCAGGGCTGCCAGCGGAGCTGGTTCATCAGCTCCCGGGTCTGCGGGTTGCGGACCGTGTAACCGGGCAGGCCGTGCGCGCCCGGGGGCAGGCCGGTGCCGACGGAGGCGAGGGAGGTCGCGGTGGTGGCCGGGTAGCCGGCGGTGAGGGGCCGTCCCGTGCCGCCGCGTGAGCTGCCGAGCAGCGAGGTCAGGTAGGGCGCCTCGTCCGGGTGGGCCTTGATCTGCTCCCAGCCGAGCCCGTCGACCAGGAAGACGCAGTTGCGGTCGGCGGGCGTCAGCTCCGTGATCGACGCGGTCGTCCCGGGTACGGCCATGCCCGCGGCCAGGGTGGGCAGCAGGTCGGCGAGGGAACCGCTGCCGTACTCGGGCAGCGGCGCGGAGCCGAGGGCGAGGGGTTCGGGATGGTCCCAGGCGGCGTACGCCATCAGCGGGTGACGTCCGCTGTCGCCTCGGAGATGGCCTGCGCGAAGGCGAGCGCCTGGCGCACCGTCTCCGGGCCGTCCCCGGCCTCGCTCACCCGCAGGCTGAGGTCGTCCGCCGTGGAGTTGCCGGTGTAGCCGTGGTCGGCCTCGCAGTTGGGGTCGCCGCAGGCGGCGGGCTCCAGGTCGATGCGGGAGACGGCGCCCCAGCCGATGGTCAGCACGATCTCGCGGGGCAGGGTGCCCGGCGTGTACTGCTCCGGGTTGGCCACGACCCGGCTCACCACGACCGACGAGATCCGGCCGAGCTTGACCGACTCGGTGGAGGTGGTCGCGTACGGCGTCGGGGAGGTGCTGTCGGCGGCCTGCTCGTCGGTGTGGCTGACGATGAAGCGGTTGCCGGTGAGGACCAGCACGGTCACGTGCCGCCGCACCTCGTTCTGGTCGAACGTCGTCTCCTGGTGGACCAGGTACGACCGGATCGGCTCGCCGCCGATGGCGGCCTCCACCGCCTCGGCCACGAGGGCCGGGTAGTAGCCGCTGCGCTCGATCGCGACACGCAGCCCCTGGGTCGTCGTACTGGTCTTGGCCATGGCGTCCATCTTAATCCGTGGGCAAGGGGACCCGGGCCAGTCGTGCGCGGCCGGGTCCGGCGTCGCCGCCGTCCCGTGCGAACGCCGCTGGGGCGTGCGGGCGTTCGACTCGGGTGCGCGTCCCGGGTCGGTGGGCGGGTCAGTAGGCGGGCAGGGTGCGGGGGCCCAGATCGTCACGGGCCGGTGGTGGCGCGAGACGCACGGTGGCACCCAGGACGCTCACGCCCTGCCGGGCGACCACGACCGGCTCCAGGGTGACCGCGACGACCTCGGGATGGTCGTCGACCAACCGGGAGACCCGGAGCAGCAGCTCCTCCAGGGCGGGCGTGTCGACGGGGGCGGAGCCGCGCCAGCCGAACAGCAGGGGCGCGGTCCGGATCGAACGCACCAGTGAGGTGGCGTCCCGGTCGGTGACCGGAACCAGCCGGTGCGCCATGTCCCCGAGCAGCTGCGAGGCGGCCCCGGCGAGCCCGAAGGACACCACGGCCCCGGCGGCCGGGTCGATCACGGCACGTACGACGGTGTCGACACCCCGGGGTGCCATCCGCTGCACCACCGGCCGCAGCTCCTCGGGCGGCCCGTACAGCTCGCTCAACTCGTCGTACGCCCGCCGCAGTTGCTCCTCGTCCGCCAGGTCGAGGCGGACGCCCCCGAGGTCGGCGCGGTGGCGCAGGTGGGGGGCGGTGGCCTTGAGGGCCACGGGGTAGCCGAGGTCGCGGGCGGCGTCGACGGCGGCGCCGGGGCTGGGGGCGGGCAGCGCGCGGTGCACGCCGATGCCGTACTTGCCGAGGAGCCGGCAGGTCTCCTCGACCCCGATGGTGAGCCCCTCACCGCGCTCCAGCAGCCCGCCGATCAGCTCGGCGGCACCCCGCTCGTCGACGTCGTCGTACTCGGGCACCTTCCCGGGCTCGGCGGCCTCCCGCCGCCACTGCGCGTACTTCACCGCCTCGGCGAGCGCCCGAACGGCCCGCTCGGCGGCGGGGTAGGCGGGGATGAGGCGGGAGTAGAGGTGGGGGGTGGGGGTCTTCGGGGGCCGCGGCGGCGTGACAGACGAAGCCTCCGCTCCTGCCGTTACCGCGGCGGGCAGGCGTTCCGATCCCGCGGTGGGCAGGCGTTCCGATTCCGCGGTGGGCAGGCGTTCCGCAGGGCGATGGGGGTCCCCCCGCTCGAGCGAAGCCGAGAGTGGGGGAGGGTGGGCACCGCTACCAGTGACGGGTGCCGTTGCGCCGGCCGAAGGTGCGGTACGGCCCGCGGCCGACAGCGCCTCCGCCAGCCCTCCGAGTTCCACGTGCACCACGAGCACCGGCTTGCCCGGCACTTCCTCGGCCGCCGACCTGAGCGCCTCCGCCAGCTCCGCGTCCCCCACCGCCCCCTCCCCGATCGTCGGGATCGCGGTCACGACCACCGCGTCGCACGACTCGTCCGCCAGCGCCTGCGACAGCGCCCGGTGGAAGTCCCCCGCGGTCGCCCGCGTGGTCAGGTCCAGCGGCCGGGCAGGCCGCAGCCCCTCGGCCAGGCACCGGTCGTACGTCAGCAGCCCGAGCGACTCCGAGTTGCCGAGGATCGTCACCCGCGGCCCGGCCGGCAGCGGCTGCCGGGCGAGCAGCAGCCCCGCGTCGACCAGTTCGGTGATCGTGTCGACGCGGATCACCCCGGCCTGCCTGAGCAGCGCGGACACCGTGGCGTGCGGCAGCCGCGTCGCCCGTACCGCGTGGCCCGGCGGCGCCTGCCCCGCGCCCTGCACCACGACCAGCGGCTTCGCCGCCCCCGTGCGCCGCGCGAGGCGCGTGAACTTGCGCGGGTTGCCGATGGACTCCAGGTACATGAGGACGACGTCGGTCTCGGGGTCGTCGTACCAGTACTGGAGGACGTCGTTGCCGGAGACGTCCGCGCGGTTGCCGGACGACACGAAGGTGGAGACGCCCGTGGTGCCGGTGACGCCGCCGCCGCGCCGGTGCAGCCGGGAGAGCAGGGCGATGCCGATGGCGCCGGACTGGGCGAAGAGGCCGATGCGGCCGGGGCGGGGCATCTCGGGTGCGAGGGAGGCGTTCAGCCGGACGTCGTCGGCGGTGTTGATGATCCCGAAGGCGTTGGGGCCGATGATGCGCATGCCGTAGGTGCGGGCCTGCCGGACGAGCGCGCGCTGGCGCTCGCGGCCGTCGGGGCCGCTCTCCGCGTATCCGGCGGCGAGGACGACGAGCCCCTGGACGCCGTGTTCGCCGCACTCGGTGACGACCTCGGGCACGCGCTCGGCGGGTACGGCGACCACCGCGAGGTCGACGGGGCCGTCGATGTCCCGCACGGAGCGGTGCGCGGGCACCCCGTCGACCTCCTTGAGGTCGTCCGGGAAGGCCCGGTTCACGGCGTGCAGGCGGCCGGTGAACCCGGCCTCCCTGAGGTTGCCGAGGACGCTGCGGCCGACCCCGCCGGGCGTGCGGCCGACGCCGATCACGGCCACCGAGCCGGGGGCGAGGAGCCGTCGTACCGAGCGGGCCTCCGCGCGCTGCTCGCGGGCGCGCTGCACGGCGAGGGAGCGGTCCGTGGGCTCCAGGTCGAACTCCAGGCGGACGACGCCGTCCTCGAAGCTGCGCTTCTGGGTGTAGCCGGCGTCCATGAACACCTTGATCATCTTGGTGTTGGCGGGCAGCACCTCGGCGGCGAAGCGGCGGATCCCGCGCTCGCGGGCGACGGCCGCGATGTGTTCGAGGAGGGCGGAGGCCACACCCCGCCCCTGGTGGGCGTCCTGGACGAGGAAGGCGACCTCGGCCTCGTCGGCGGGCGCGGAGGCGGGCGTCCCGGCGGGGCCAATGCGGTCATAGCGTACGGTTGCGATGAACTCGCCGCCGATGGTGGCCGCGAGTCCCACCCTGTCCACAAAGTCGTGGTGCGTGAAGCGGTGGACGTCCTTGGCGGAGAGCCTGGGGTAGGGCGCGAAGAAGCGGTAGTACTTCGACTCGTCCGAGACCTGCTCGTAGAAGCTGACCAGGCGATCGGCGTCATCAACGGTGATGGGCCGGATGCGCGCGGTACCCCCGTCGCGCAGCACCACGTCAGCCTCCCAGTGGGACGGGTACTCGTGCCGGTCCTGCGGGTCCGCCGGGGTCTGCATGGGCCCCAGAGTACGGCTCGCGTCCGACAACGGCGCGAGGCAGTCTGTGGAGGACGGACGCCGGACCGAGGCCGCGGTCCGGCGACACATCCGGAGGGGGCTCCCGCCCGCTCCGGGGATGCTTCACGATATGGGAAACTGGTCTAGACAACCCTGAACACCGAAGGGCAGCATCACATGGCTGAGCGCCGCGTCAACGTCGGCTGGGCCGAGGGTCTCCACGCCCGCCCCGCTTCCATCTTCGTCCGGGCCGCCACGGCCGCAGGTATCCCGGTGACGATCGCCAAGGCCGACGGCAACCCCGTCAACGCGGCCTCCATGCTGGCTGTCCTGGGGCTGGGCGCCCAGGGCGGCGAGGAGATCGTCCTCGCCTCCGAGGCCGAGGGCGCGGACGCCGCTCTCGACCGCCTGGCCAAGCTGGTCGCCGAGGGCCTCGAGGAACTCCCCGAGACCGTCTGAGCGACCCGCGCCCGCACGTCCGGGGCCGCGCCACTCCCACGGGGGGTCGGCGCGGCCCCGCCGTTTCCCCGCCGCCCGTACCGGGCCCGCGTCATGTGCCGCAATTCCATGACGGCCGCACATGACTTCCCGACCGGGCCGCGTACGACATTACGAGGGCCCGCCCCGCAGTTTGTGAAGGCCCCGGCGCCCGGCTTTACCGCGGGCACACACGGGGAGCGCGACGGTGAATTCCCGACGCGCGTGAATTCGGGCAGCAAAAACACGCCCCGCCGAATAACACCTCTTTGTATACGGCGTGCGTGTTAATGCCGCAGGCCCGACATGTTTACGGGATGTTGCGAAGTCCTCACACCGTTCGCCCGTTCGGTGGCGCCGGGAAATCGCAGCCGGTGGGAGACCGTCGAGCGCTCGGTGTGCAGGGCCGTGACGGCCCGGGCGCGGTCGGCGTCGCCGCGCGCCACCGCGTCCACGATGGCGCCGTGCTCCGTCCAGGACTCCGCGGGGTTGGCGGGCGTCTCCACGGTGTACATCCAGGCGATCTTGTGGCGCAGCTGGGTGAGCGTCGAGGTCAGGGCGTGGCTGCCGGAGGCCTGCGCAAGGGTCTCGTGGAACCAGCCGCCCAGGGAGCGCAGGTCCTCGCTGTTGCCGCGCCTGGCCCGCTCCTGCCCCAGCCTGACCAGCCCGCGCAGCACCTTGAGGTGGGCCTCGGTGCGGCGCTGGGCGGCCCGGGAGGCACCGAGCGGCTCCAGGAGCATGCGCATCTCCAGCAGGTCGGCGGCCTCCTGCTCGGTCGGTTCGGCCACACACGCGCCCGCGTGCCGACGGGTCACCACGAAGCCCTCGGCCTCCAGGGTGCGCAGGGCCTCACGGACGGGGACGCGTGAGACCCCGTAGCGGCGGGCCAGGAGTTCCTCGGTGAGCCGGCTGCCGCGCTCGTAGACACCTGCGACGATGTCGTCCCGGATCGCCGTGCATACCGAGTGCGCCGGAATACGCATGACCGACCTCCGCCTTAATCCCCGTGAAACGCCGCCGAGTGGCGTCCGTTCCGTGACTCTATTGCAATGGGCCGCAATTTCCGACGGGGGGCCGGAATCCAGGGATATATTTTGGACACCGGGGGCACGAAAACGACGAAAGCCCCGGCGCGGGGGCCGGGGCTCCGGAACATCTCAGAAGTTGTTGTCGCGCGGTGGTCGGGTGCGGGTGCGTCGTGGCCGGTCGCGCAGTTCCCCGCGCCCCTTTCAGGGGCGTCAGCGCAGCGCCCCTTCAGGGGCGCGGGGAACTGCGCGAGCAACCCCCGCGCACCCGCACCCGACCACCGAGGCCACGCCGACCCCTGCGCGGGTCAGACGTTCACGCCGTGCTTGCGGAGGTAGGCGACCGGGTCCACGTCGGAGCCGTACTCGGCGGTCGTACGGGCCTCGAAGTGGAGGTGGGGTCCGGTCGTGTTGCCGGTCGAGCCGGAGAGGCCTATCTGCTGGCCCGGGGTGACCTGCTGGCCCACCGAGACGCCGATGGACGAGAGGTGGCCGTACTGGGTGTACATGCCGTCGGCCATCTTGATGACGATCTCGTTGCCGTACGCCCCGCCCCAACCGGTGGAGACGACCGTGCCGGTGCCGACCGCGTGCACGACCGTGCCGCTCGCGGCGTGGAAGTCGATGCCGGTGTGGGCGCCGGAGGACCACAGGGAGCCGCCGGTCTTGTAGCCGGTGGACACGTAGGAGTCGCTGATCGGCGCGACGAAGGTGTTGAGGCGCTTGCGCTCGGCCGCACGGGCGGCGCGCACCTCGGCCGCGCGCTCCTTCTTGGCCTGCTCCGCGGCCTTCTTGCGGGCCGCCTCCTCGGCCGCCTTGCGCTCGGCGACGGCCTTCTGGGCAGCGGCCTGGGCGTCGATCTGCTCGGCGACGGAGTCGCTGATCGTGATGACGGGGGTGAGGCCGGTCTGCTCGACGGAGTTCTCGGCGGCGAGCGCCGGGGCGGCGGAGACGGTGCTGATGACACCGGTGGTGGTGAGGGCCGCGATACCGGCGGCCTGCGCGGTGGTGCGCTTCACCCGGCCGGGACGACGGTGCTTCCCGGAGGCGCACATGAACGCCATGTAGAGGCTGGTCCTTTCCTTCCCTCTCGCCTACCGGGTTAGCTGACGGGTTCGGAGCAGGAAGGTCTCCTACGGGCCCCCTCGCGACACGCGCGGGCACCCGATTCACCCCAGGGACTTCGTGGGTCCCCGGCTCCCCTGGCTCGCGCCGTAGGGGGACTCGGCGATGGCTGTCCGGTGCCGCGGACGCGGCGCGATGCCTGACGGACAGCCCGGAAGAACCTACGAGGGCACGCCTTCCATGCTCAAACGGATCACTGCTTTTGTCGCGTATCCCACAGGGCAGACAGGCAACCTCCGCCCCAATTCGGACATTCCAGAGCCCTGGTGGCCGGGGGTCACCAGGGCTCCGCACACGCGCGTACCGCTACTCGGCGGTGACGACCGTGACTTCGCCGATCCCGAGCGCCTCCACGGGCTCCTTGATCTGCGCCGCGTCCCCGACGAGGACGGTCACCAGGTGGTCCACCGGGAAGGCGTTCACGACCGCCGCGGTGGCCTCCACGGTGCCGGTGCCCGCGAGTTGACGGTAGAGCGTGGCCTGGAAGTCGTCGGGCAGGTACTGCTCGACCTGGTCGGCCAGGGTGCCGGCGACCGCCGCGGCCGTCTCGTACTTGAGCGGCGCCACCCCGACGAGGTTCTGCACGGCCACGTCGCGCTCGGCGTCCGTGAGGCCCTCGGCGGCGAGCGTGCGCAGCACCGTCCACAGGTCCGACAGGGCCGGGCCGGTGTTCGGGGTGTCCACGGAGCCGCTGATGGCGAGCATCGAGGCCCCGGTGCCGTCGGGGGCGGACCGCAGGACCTGCCCGAAGGAGCGGACGCCGTAGGTGTAGCCCTTCTCCTCGCGCAGGACGCGGTCCAGGCGGGAGGTGAGGGTGCCGCCCAGGCAGTAGGTGCCGAGCACCTGGGCGGGCCAGACGCGGTCGTGCCGGTCGGGGCCGACGCGGCCGATGAGCAGCTGGGTCTGGACGGCGCCGGGGCGGTCCACGATGACGACCCGGCCGGTGTCGTCGGCGGACACCGACGGGACCGGGCGGGGCTGCGCGGTGGAGCCGTGCCAGGCGCCCAGGGTCTCGCCGAGCAGCTCGTCCAGGTCGATGCCGGTCAGGTCGCCGACGACGACCGCGGTGGCCGTGGCGGGGCGCACGTGCCGGTCGTAGAAGGCGCGGACGGCGACGGCGTCGATCTTCTCGACGGTGTCCTCGGTGCCCTGGCGCGGACGGGACATCCGCGCGGTGGACGGGAACAGCTGCCGGTAGAGCTCCTTGGCGGCCCGGCGGCTCGGGTTGGCCAGCTCGTGCGGGATCTCGTCGAGGCGGTTGCGGACCAGCCGCTCGATCTCGCTCTCGGCGAACGCGGGGGCCCGCAGGGCGTCGGAGAGCAGCCCGAGGCCCTTGGCGAGCCGGGAGGCCGGGACCTCCAGGCTGACGCGGACGCCGGGGTGGTCGGCATGCGCGTCGAGGGTGGCGCCGGCCCGCTCCAGCTCGGCGGCGTACTCCTCGGCGGCGTGCTTGTCGGTGCCCTCGGAGAAGGCGCGCGCCATGATGGTGGCGACGCCGTCCAGGCCGGCCGGTTCGGCGTCCAGGGGCGCGTCCAGGAGCACCTCGACGGCGACGACCTGCTGGCCGGGGCGGTGGCAGCGCAGCACGGTCAGGCCGTTGTCCAGGGTGGCGCGCTCTGGGGCCGGGAAGGCCCAGGGCTTTGCCTCGCCCGGCTGCGGCTGGGGGTGGAAGTCCATGGTGGCGAGCTCGGTCACTTGGCCGTCTCCTCGTCGTTGTCGCCGGCTTCGACCGTGGCCTCGGCCTCGGGGTCCTCGGGTACGTCGGCGTCCGCGACGGTCTCCGGGGACTTGGGTTCGTAGACGAGCACCGCGCGGTTGTCGGGGCGCAGGCGGGCCTTGGCGACCTCCTGGACCTCCTCCGAGGTGACCGTCAGGACCCGCTGGACGGCGGTCAGGGCGAGCTGCGGGTCGCCGAACAGGACGGCGAAACGGCACAGTTCGTCGGCGCGGCCCGCGACGGTGCCGAGCCGGTCCAGCCACTCGCGCTCCAACTGGGCCTGGGCGCGCTCCATCTCCTCGGGCGTCGGGCCCTCCTCGGCGAACCGGGCGAGCTCCTCGTCGATGGCGGCCTCGATGACCGGCACCTCGACGTCACCGGAGGTCTTCACGTCCAGCCAGCCCAGGGACGGCGCCCCGGCGAGCCGCAGCAGGCCGAAGCCGGCCGCGACGGCCGTACGGTCGCGCCGGACCAGGCGGTTGTAGAGGCGGGAGGACTCGCCGCCGCCGAGGACGGTGAGGGCCAGGTCGGCCGCGTCGGACACGCGCGTGCCGTCCTCCGGGAGCCGGTAGGCGGCCATCAGCGCCCGCGCGGGGACCTCCTCGACGACGACCTCGCGCAGCTGTGCGCCCATGATCTCGGGCAGCGCGCCGTCGCGCGGGGTGGGCTTGCCGTCGTGCGCCGGGATGGAACCGAAGTACTTCTCGATCCAGGCGAGGGTCTGCTCCGGGTCGATGTCGCCGACCACGGAGAGCACCGCGTTGTTCGGCGCGTAGTAGGTGCGGAAGAACGCGCGCGCGTCCTCCAGGGTGGCCGCGTCCAGGTCGGCCATCGAGCCGATCGGCGTGTGGTGGTAGGGGTGGCCCTCCGGGTAGGCGAGCGCGGTCAGCTTCTCGAAGGCCGTGCCGTAGGGGACGTTGTCGTAGCGCTGGCGGCGCTCGTTCTTGACGACGTCGCGCTGGTTCTCCATCGACTCGTCGTCCAGGGCGGCGAGCAGCGAGCCCATGCGGTCGGCCTCCAGCCAGAGCGCGAGCTCCAGCTGGTGGGCGGGCATGGTCTCGAAGTAGTTGGTGCGCTCGAAGCTCGTGGTGCCGTTGAGCGAGCCGCCGGCGCCCTGGACCAGCTCGAAGTGGCCGTTGCCCTTCACCTGGGCGGAGCCCTGGAACATCAGGTGCTCGAAAAGGTGAGCCAGGCCGGTACGGCCCTTGACTTCGTGCCGGGAACCGACGTCGTACCAGAGGCAGACCGCCGCGACCGGGGTCAGGTGGTCCTCGGAGAGCACCACGCGCAGACCGTTGGCCAAGCGGTGCTCGGTCGCTGCCAGGCCCCCGGAGCCTGTCTCGGCCGTGGTCGTGTGACCCATGGGCATGTACGTCCCTTCGCTCGCGGAAGCGGTCCCGAACCGCGGTTTTCCTGCCGGTCCTGCCACTGTATGCAAGCGTGCGGGGGCCGGGCGAAGTTCCCGCACGACGTACGCCCACAGCGGATCGCGCGGGTGGATCGCGTAGCCTGCGTCCGACCCGCCTCGAATGTCTCCGGGCCGCGCTCCGGGCGGCTTCCGGGCACCGGGGCGGGCCGCGGAGACCGGGTCCTGGCCCGGGTTGTCAGTGCCGCGGTCCACAATGGTCCGCGTCAGATCCCGTTCACGCATGAGCAAGGAGCCGGCAGCGATGGCCCGCCGCAGCACGAAGACCCCGCCGCCCGACGACTCGTTCGAGGAGAGGATCCTCGACATCGACGTCGTGGACGAGATGCGCGGCTCCTACCTCGAGTACGCGTACTCGGTCATCTACTCGCGCGCCCTGCCGGACGCCCGCGACGGCCTCAAGCCGGTGCACCGCCGGATCGTCTACCAGATGAACGAGATGGGTGTGCGCCCCGACCGCGCCTACGTGAAGTGCGCGCGTGTCGTCGGCGAGGTGATGGGCAAGCTGCACCCGCACGGCGACTCGTCGATCTACGACGCGCTGGTGCGCATGGCCCAGCCGTTCTCGATGCGCGTCCCGCTGGTCGACGGCCACGGCAACTTCGGCTCGCTGGGCAACGACGACCCGCCGGCCGCCATGCGGTACACCGAGTGCCGGATGGCCGAGGCGACCAGCCTGATGACCGAGTCGATCGACGAGGACACGGTCGACTTCGCGCCCAACTACGACGGCCAGGAGCAGGAGCCGGTGGCCCTGCCCGCCGCCTTCCCGAACCTCCTGGTCAACGGCTCCTCCGGAATCGCCGTCGGCATGGCGACGAACATGCCGCCGCACAACCTCGGCGAGGTCATCTCCGCCGCCCGGCACCTGATCCGCTACCCGAACGCGGACCTGGACACGCTGATGAAGCACGTCCCCGGTCCCGACCTGCCCACCGGCGGCCGGATCGTCGGCCTGGAGGGCGTCCGGGACGCGTACGAGACGGGCCGCGGCACCTTCAAGATCCGGGCCACGGTGGCGGTGGAGACGGTGACGGCCCGCCGCAAGGGCCTGGTCATCACCGAACTGCCCTTCACGGTCGGCCCCGAGAAGGTCGTCGCCAAGATCAAGGACCTGGTCAACGCCAAGAAGCTGCAGGGCATCGCCGACGTCAAGGACCTCACCGACCGCGAGCACGGGCTGCGTCTGGTCGTCGAGATCAAGAACGGCTTCGTGCCGGAGGCGGTCCTGGAGCAGCTCTACAAGCTGACGCCGATGGAGGAGTCCTTCGGCATCAACAACGTGGCCCTGGTGGACGGTCAGCCGCTCACCCTGGGCCTCAAGGAGCTGCTGGAGGTCTACCTCGACCACCGCTTCGAGGTGGTCCGCCGGCGCAGCGAGTTCCGCCGCACCAAGCGCCGCGACCGCCTGCACCTGGTGGAGGGCCTGCTCACCGCCCTGGTCGACATCGACGAGGTCATCCGGCTGATCCGCTCCAGCGAGAACAGCGCGGACGCCAAGCAGCGTCTGATGGAGCGCTTCTCGCTGTCGGAGATCCAGACGCAGTACATCCTGGACACGCCCCTGCGCCGCCTGACCAAGTACGACCGCATCGAGCTGGAGTCGGAGAAGGAGAAGCTCACCGCGGAGATCGCCGAGCTGACCCGGATCCTGGACTCGGACGCGGAGCTGCGCAAGCTGGTCTCGGCGGAACTGGCCGCGGTGGCCAAGAAGTTCGGCACCGAGCGGCGCACCGTCCTGCTGGAGGCCTCGGGTGCCCCGGCGACCGTGGTGGAGCTCCAGGTGGCCGACGACCCGTGCCGGGTCCTGCTGTCCTCGACGGGCCTGCTGGCCCGCACGATGAACGGCGAGCCGTTCGCGGAGGACACCGACGGCAAGCGCGCCAAGCACGACGTGATCGTCTCGGCGGTCCCCGCGACCGCGCGGGGTGAGATCGGCGCGGTCACCTCGACGGGCCGCCTGCTGCGCGTCAACGTCGTCGACCTCCCCCAGCTCCCCGACACGGCTGCCGCCCCGAGCCTCGCCGGCGGCGCCCCCCTCTCCGAGTTCCTGTCGCTGCAGGACGGCGAGACGGCGGTCTGCCTGACCACCCTGGACGAGTCCTCGCCGGGTCTCGCGCTCGGCACCGAGCAGGGCGTGGTCAAGCGCGTGGTCCCCGACTACCCGTCCAACAAGGACGAGTTGGAGGTCATCACCCTCAAGGAGGGCGACCGGATCGTCGGCGGTATGGAACTGCGCACCGGCGAGGAGGACCTGGTCTTCATCACGGACGACGCGCAGTTGCTGCGCTACCAGGCCTCCCAGGTGCGTCCGCAGGGCCGTCCGGCGGGCGGTATGGCGGGCGTCAAGCTCACCGAGGGTGCGAAGGTCATCTCCTTCACCGCGGTCGACCCGGCGGCCGACGCGGTGGTCTTCACGGTGGCCGGCTCGCGCGGCACCCTCGACGACTCGGTGCAGACGACGGCCAAGCTGACCCCGTTCGACCAGTACCCGCGCAAGGGCCGGGCCACCGGCGGCGTGCGCTGCCAGCGGTTCCTGAAGGGCGAGGACTGCCTGTCCTTCGCCTGGGCGGGCCCGGTCCCGGCGAAGGCGGCCCAGAAGAACGGCACCCCGGTCGACCTCCCGGAGATCGACCCGCGCCGCGACGGCTCCGGTGTGTCGCTGGCGAAGACGGTGTCGGTGGTGGCCGGCCCGGTCTAGGCCTCGTACCGGTCGTACCCGCCGCCGTCGGGGCCTTCCGCGAGGCCCTGGACGTAGCGCAGGACGCCCCACATGCCGTGCTCGTCGGCGTGTGGGGCGTCGTTCGTGCACGCCTCCAGCTCCTTGCGGAGCGCGGTCGCGTCGATGCCGGAGCCGATCAGGACGAGCTGCGTGAGGCGTTCCTCGCCGTGCCCCCAGGCCTCCGGGTAGAACCGCAGGAACCGCCCCACGGCATGCACGGCGTACCGGTTGCCCGGGTCGTACGGCCCGAAGTCGACGTACCCCTTGATCCGGTAGAGCCCCTCGGGACGGCTGTCGAGGAAGGCCATCAGCCGACGGGGGTCGAGGGGCCGCGCGGAGGCGAAGGACAGGCTGTCGTAGGCGGTGTGCAGATGTCCGTCGTGCGCGCGGTCGCCACCCTCGCCGCTGTCGTGGTCGTCGTCGTGGTGGGCGCCGTCGTGGTGATCGCCGTCGTCGTGGTGGTCGTGCAGGTCGTCGAAGGACAGCTGTCCGATGCGTTCCTCTCCGGGCCGGCAGTCGAACAGGAACTCGGGGTCGATACGACCGTAGGTGGCCGGTACGACGGCGGCGGCCGGGTCGGTGAGCGACCGGACGAGCCCGAGGACACGTTCGCCGCCCTGCTCGGCACGGTCGAGCTTGTTGACGACGACCAGGTCGGCGAGGGCGAGGTGCCGGTCGATCTCGGGGTGCCTGGCACGCGTGTCGTCGAACTCGGCGGCGTCGACGACCTCGACGAGGCCGCCGTAGACGATGCCGGGATGCTCGCTGGCGAGCAGCATCCGGACGAGTTCCTGGGGTTCGGCGAGGCCGCTGGCCTCGATGACGACGACGTCGACGCCGGTGCCGGGGTTGGCGAGGCGCTCCAGGTAGACGTCCAGTTCGCCGGCGTCGACGGCGCAGCACAGGCACCCGTTGCCGAGCGAGACGGTCGAGTCGCCGAGGGCTCCGGCCACGGCCATGGCGTCGATCTCGATGGCCCCGAAGTCGTTGACGATCGCCCCGATCCGGCTGCCTCCGCTGCGGTGCAGCAGGTGGTTCAGGAGCGTGGTCTTCCCGGACCCCAGGAATCCGGCGAGGACGACCATCGGGATCTGCCGGGAGGTGGGGCGGTGCTCCAAGGGGGGCCTCTTTCGCGCGGGCGGGGGGTGGCGGGCCGGTCCAGGATAGGAAATCCCACCGGACCGGACACCGCGCCCCGTTCCCGTCCGGCTACCCGGTGACGGCGCCGGCCGCCTCCGGCTTCGGTCCCACGTAGCGTGCCACCGGCCGGATGATCTTCGAGTCCGTCGCCTGTTCCAGGATGTTGGCGCTCCAGCCGACCGCGCGGGCCGCCGCGAACGTGGGGGTGAACATCTCCCGGGGCAGGCCGCACAGTTCCATGACCACGCCCGCGTAGAACTCGACGTTGGTGTGGAGTTCGCGGCCGGGCTTCAGCTCGGCGAGGATCCGCTCGACGTGGCGTTCGACCTCCACGGCGAACTCGACGCGGGGGCCGCCGAAGTCCTGGGCGATCTCGCGGAGCATGCGGGACCGGGGGTCCTCCGTGCGGTAGACGGCATGTCCGAAACCCATCACCCGGTCGCCGGCGAGGACCCGTTCACGGATCCACGGGTCGATCCGGTCCGGCGTCCCGATCGCGTCCAGGGTGTCCAGCGCACGGCTGGGCGCACCCCCGTGCAGCGGTCCGGACAAGGCCCCGACCGCGCCCACGAGGCAGGCCGCGACGTCCGCGCCGGTCGACGCGATGACGCGTGCGGTGAACGTTGATGCATTGAATCCGTGATCAATGGTTGAGATCAGGTATTGCTCGACCGCACGCGCCCGCCGCGGATCCGGTTCCGCGCCCGTCAGCATGTACAGGTAGTTGGCCGCGTACGACAGGTCCTCGCGCGGTTCCACCGGGTCGAGCCCCTGCCCCAGCCGGTACAGCGCGGTGAGCAACGTCGGTACGGCCGCGCAGGCGGCGACCGTGTCGTCCCGGCGCCGGTCCGCGTCGATGTCGTACACCGGCCGGAACCCCTTGGCCGCGCCGAGCAGCGAGAGGGCGGTGCGCAGGCCGGCCAGCGGGCCGGAGGTGCGGCTCGCCGCGGCCACCGCGGGCAGGGCCGCCCGGACCTCTGCGGGCAGGCGCCGGAGCGCGGCGGTCTCGGCGGCGAAGGCCGCCGCGCGCTCCGGGTCCGGCAGCCGACCGTGGACCAGGAGGTGCCAGACGTCCTCGAAGCCGCGGGTGCGGGCGAGTTCGACCGCCGAGTACTGGCGGTAGTGGTAGAAGCCCTCGCTCCCCCGGACGTCACCGACCTCGGTGTCCGTGACGACGACCCCGGCGAGCCCGCGCGGCACCTCGACAAGGGCCGACGCGCTCCTGTTGACGGTCATGACCTGCCTCCGTTTTCCTCCCTGAAGATGATTCGACTATCCATGATTGATTGCATCCCTGTCCATATTGATTAAATCAACATGGACAGGGCGGACTCACTGTGCGCTCACTGGTTGCTGAACGCCGAGTCGAACGACGCCTTCGGCAGTGGCCACAGGGCGGCGCGGATCCGGCCGACGGCCTCGGCCGCGCCGTGCAGGCGGTCCATGCCCGCGTCCTCCCACTCCACCGAGACGGGGCCGTCGTAGCCGATGGCGGCCAGGGCGCGGAAGGCGTCCTCCCAGGGCATGTCGCCGTGGCCGACGGAGACGAAGTCCCAGCGCCGGCGCGGGTCGCCCCAGGGCAGGTGGGAGCCGAGGATCCCGGCGCGTCCGGACGGGGGGCGCACGCGGGTGTCCTTGCAGTCGACGTGGTAGATGCGGTCGGCGAAGTCCGTGATGAAGCCGACGGGGTCGACGCCCTGCCAGATCATGTGCGAGGGGTCCCAGTTGAAGCCGAAGGCCGGGCGGCGGCCGATGGCTTCGAGGGTGCGCTCGCTCGTCCAGTAGTCGTAGGCGATCTCGGACGGGTGGACCTCGTGGGCGAAGCGCACGCCCTCGGCGTCGAAGACGTCGAGGATCGGGTTCCAGCGGCGCGCGAAGTCCTCGTACCCCTCGTCGATCACCGCCTGGGGGACCGGCGGGAACATCGCCACGTACTTCCAGATCTTCGATCCGGTGAACCCGACGACGGTGTCGGCGCCGAGCCTGCGGGCGACGCGGGCGGCGCGCTTCATGTCCTCGGCCGCGCGCTGCCGGACACCCTCCGGGTCGCCGTCGCCCCAGATCTCCGGCCGCAGGATCGCCTGGTGGCGGAAGTCGATCGGGTCGTCGCACACCGCCTGGCCGCCGAGGTGGTGGGAGATCGCCCAGACCTTGAGCCCGTGGCGCTCCAGGATCGCCTGCCGGTGC
Source organism: Streptomyces sp. NPDC048278 (assembly GCF_040652195.1). Classification (NCBI taxonomy): domain Bacteria; kingdom Bacillati; phylum Actinomycetota; class Actinomycetes; order Kitasatosporales; family Streptomycetaceae; genus Streptomyces; species Streptomyces sp. NPDC048278. The sequence continues at coordinate 47,377 of NZ_JBEZLP010000011.1, read as the reverse complement.
GGCAGGTAGTCGGGGTCGGCCTCGGCGCGGGCCAGGTCCAGATGGTCACCCGAGGCCGCGATCTCCAGACCGTCGTAGCCCCACTCGCCCGCCAGCCGCGCCACCTCCTCGAACGGCAGATCCGCCCATTGACCGGTGAAGAGGGTGACCGGCTGCCGGGCCGGTTCCGGGCTCTGTGCCTGGCTCTGGTTCATGCGCGACCTCCTTGGCGTTCCCGCCACTTTAGCTTACGGTGATCAAAAGTTGACCTTGCGAGAGTCGTCACTCTCCGTTTTTTCGATCTGTTCACGCGTTAGCCCCTCAGAGAGAAGAGGTGCGTGTCATGCGCGTCGGTGTCATCGGTACCGGCTTCATGGGGGCCGTGCACACCCGGTCCGCACTCGTGGCCGGCGGCGATGTGGTGGGCGTGGTGGGGTCGACGCCCGCGAAGGGCCGCCGCGCCGCCGCGGAGTTCCGGGCCGGCCAGGGCTTCGACTCGGTCGAGGACCTGCTGCGGCACGGGGTGGACGTACTGCACGTGTGCACGCCCAACGCCACGCACGCCCGCTTCTGCCGCGCGGCCCTCGCCGTCGGCGTGCCGGTCGTCTGCGAGAAGCCGCTGGCCACCGACGCCGCGACCGCACGGGAGCTCACCGACCTCGCGGCGGAGCGCGGCCTGGTCACCGCCGTGCCCTTCGTGTACCGGTACTACGCCTCCGTGCGGGAGGCACGGACGCGGATCCGGCGGCCGGGGCACCGGCCGCCCTGGCTGATCCACGGCAGCTATCTCCAGGACTGGCTGGCCGACAGCGCGGCGACCGACTGGCGGGTCGACCCGGCGGACGGCGGTGCCACGCGCGCGTTCGGGGACATCGGGGTCCACTGGTGCGACCTCGCCGAGTTCGTGACCGGGCAGCGGATCACCAGGGTGAGCGCCTCCTTCGCCCGCGCGGTCCCGGCCCGGCCCGCCGCGGACGGCACCCCGCGCCCGGTCGAGACCGAGGACGGTGCGGTCGTCCTGCTCGAAACCGACGCGGGCGCGATCGGATCGGTGGTGGTCAGCCAGGTCTCCGCCGGGTACAAGAACGCGCTGTCGTTCTCCTTCGACGGGCCGGACGCCAGCTACGCGTTCCGCCAGGAGACCCCCGAGTCGCTGTGGATCGGCGGCCGGAACGCCAACGAGGTGCTGCTGCGCGACCCGAACCGGGCCGGGGCCCCCACCGGCCGTGCGGCCGGTCTGCCGTCCGGGCATCCGCAGGGCTACTACGAGGCCTTCGCCGACTTCGTGGCCGACGCCTACGCGGCGATCCGCGGCGAACAGGCCACCGGGCTGCCGACCTTCGCCGACGGGCTGCGCGCGGCGGAACTGGCCCGGGCGGTCGTCGACTCGGCGCGCGGCGGCGGCTGGGTCGACGTTCCCGCGGTGGCGACGGGACGGGCGGAGGGACGCGGCTGAGCCGCTACCGCGCGCCCGCCAGCGGCACGTCGAGCGGCAGCGGCCCGGCGAGGTCGTCGGTACCCGCGCGGATCCCGCGCGGGCTGCCGCGCCGGAGCCACCGGTCGAGCAGGTCCGGGTAGAGCAGCTCGTCGACGGCCAGGGTCGCCGCTCCGACGACCCCCTCGGCGCGGCCGAGGTCGACCCGGGCGATGACGAGTTCGTCGGTGGCCAGCGGCAGGGAGCGCCTGGCCACGACCTCCGCGACGGGGTCCCGGAACACGTCGCCGGCCTGCGCCAGCACACCGGCGAGGTAGACCGTCGAGGGGTTGAAGACGCTGACGAGCGTCGCCAGTTGACCGCCGACCAGCTCGCCCGCCCTGGTGACGAGCTCGGTGCTGACCCGGTCGCCCGCCCGGCAGCCGTCGAGCACGTCGGTGACGGCCAGCGGCGCGTCCCGGCGCTCCAGCCGCTCCAGGCGCTCGGCCAGGAAGGCGCTGCGCCCCTCCAGGGCCGCGGCGCGGGCGTCACGGGTGAGGGCCCAGCCGCCCGCGAACGCTTCGAGGCACCCGAACTTGCCGCACCGGCACCGGTGCCGGGACTCCTCGGCGACGATGGTGTGCCCGAGGTCGCCCGCCGCGCCGCGCGCTCCCCGGTGCAGCCGGCCCCTGGACATCAGGCCCAGGCCGATCCCGGTGCTCGCCTTGACGAGCAGGAGGTTGTCGCCCGCGACCGCCCGGGTCCGGCTCCAGGCGCCGAGCGCCATCAGGTTGGCGTCGTTGTCGACCCAGGCCGGCACGTCGTAGTGGGCTTCGAGCCGGTCCCGGAGCGGGAAGCCGTGCCAGCCGGCCATGATCGGCGGCCGTACCGGCATCCCGCGCGCGAAGTCGACCGGTCCGGGGACGCCCACGCACACCCCCCACAGGCGTTCCCGCAGCTCCGGACCGAGCAGTTCCTCCGCCGTCCGGACCAGCGTGGCCAGGGACGCCTCGGGGCCCGACTCGATGTCCCACGCCACCCGGCGGTCCGCGAGCAGGGTCCCGTCGAGGTCGGTCACCGCGGCGTGCAGATGGGTGGCGCCGAACACCGCGCCGAGGACGGCACCGCGGCCGGACGCGATCCGCAGGATGCGGGAGGGCCGTCCGCCGGTGGAGGGGGCCGGCTCGCCCTCGGCCACCAGGCCGACCCGGATCGCGTGGTCCACCCGCTGCGTGATGATCGTCCGGCCCAGCCCGGTCTGCCGGCCGAGGTCGGGCCTGGTCACGGCCGCTCCGCTCCGGATCAGCCCCAGGACCAGGGAGAGCGTACGGGTGTGGTCGGTCATGCAGTGAGCTTATGGTCCCGGCGACCGCCGTCGTCACCGACGGCGAGGCCGGGAGGCCCCACGGCGCAACACAGCCTCGTCAACCTCCATCAGCCTCCATCCATCTCCATCAACATTGATCGAGTCAATCCATGCCGAAGCGGCTACGGTGACGCCCATGCGCGATCAACACCCCGCTCCCGGCAGTCCCGCGCGGCGGCTGAGCACCAGGGAGACCGCCGAGCTGCTCGGCGTGAAACCCGAGACCGTGTACGCCTATGTGAGCCGGGGTCAGCTCAGCAGCAGACGCGAGCCCGGGGGCCGTGCCAGCACCTTCGACGCCGGGGAGGTGGCGGCGCTCGCCCGGCGCAACAGGCGGGAGGCCGCCGGGAGTCCGGGCTCCGGCGGTGACCTGTCGGTGCGCACCCGGATCACGCTGATCAACGAGGACCGGTACTTCTACCGGGGCGTCGACGCCACCGAGCTCGCCGCGCGCCACTCCTACGAGGAGGTGGCCGAATGGCTGTGGACGGGGCGCATGACCCGGGGCATGGCCTTCAGCGCCCCGGAGGCCACCGTCACGGCCGCCCGCCGGGCCGTCGACGCGCTGCCCGAGCACACCTCGCCCACGGACCGGCTGCGGGTCGCCACGATCGCCGCGGCGGCCGAGGACCCGCTGCGCTTCGACCTGTCCGAGGAGTCCGTCCTGGGCACCGCACGCGTGCTGATCCCCACGCTCGTCGCCGCGCTCCCGGTGCAGCGCCGGCGGGGGCACGACGACGGCCCGCTGGCCCACCGTCTGTGGCGCCGGCTGGCCGGTACCGACCCCGGCGACGCCGAACTGCGCGTCCTGGACACCGCGCTCGCACTGCTCGTCGACCACGACCTGGCCGCCTCCACCCTCGCCGTCCGGGTCGCCGCCTCCGCCCGCGCGCACGCGTACGCGGCCGTGTCGGCGGGGCTCGGCGTGCTCGAAGGCCCCCTGCACGGCGCCTCCAGCGGACTCGCCCACCGGCTGCTGCTCGACGTCCTCGACCAGGGCACCGCCGTCACGGTGATCGCGGACGAGCTCCGCGCGGGCCGCCGCATCCCCGGCCTCGGCCACCGCCTCTACCAGGGCGAGGACCCACGCGCGCGTGCGCTGTTCGCGCTGCTGGAGGACGTTCCCCGCGCGGAGCCCGCCCTGCTCGCGGCCCGGGACATCGTCGCCACGACCGCCCGGCACACCCCGCTGCACGCCAACGTCGACCTGGCGCTCGCCGTGTTCACGGCCTCCTGCGGCATGCCGGCCACCGCGGGCGAGACGATCTTCGCCGTCGCCCGGACGGCGGGCTGGATCGCGCACGCCCTGGAGGAGTACGGCGAACGCCCGCTGCGCATGCGGCCCAGCGGTCACTACGTCGGCCCCAGACCACCGCAGCCCCTGCCGGAATAGCCCCTGCGGTGACCCCGCGGAATCCCGAACGGACGAGGCCGGAAGTCACCCGGGGCAAAGTCAGGTTAGGCTCACCTCTGTGAGTAGGTGCGCAACCGTCTCCCGGATGCTCGACGAGCCCGTTTCGGGTACCGCAGCCACCGCGACGACGTGGCTGCTGCTGGAACAACCCGGCCCGTGGGGTCCCAAGGCGCTCACTTCGAGCCATCTGGACCCCGCACTGGGCCGCGCCCTGGAGACGGCCGCCCAGGGGACCGGCGTACGGATCGCGCTCATCCGCCGCCCTGGCCGCCACGCCGACCCCGGCACCCCCGCCGTACGCCAGGTGTACGTCGCCCACACCGTCCCCGGGAACGTCTGGCTGCACAGCGCCACCACTCGCGACCCGGGCCGCCTGCTCGACCTCGACTTCGCCGCGCTCGGCGCGGGCGACCACCGTTCGTTCGGCGCGGCGCTCGACGGCCGGCCGCACCAGGGCAGCCCGCTCGCGCTCGTCTGCACCAACGGCAGGCGGGACCGCTGCTGCGCCCTGCTGGGCCGCCCGCTCGCCGCCGAGCTGGTCGCGTCCGGTGCGACGGGCACCTGGGAGGTCACCCATCTGGGTGGTCATCGCTTCTCGCCGACGGTGCTCGTCCTGCCGTACGGCTACGCGTACGGCCGCGCCGAGGCACACGCCGTCAAGGAGGTCCTGCACGGCATCCACGAGGGCCGTGTGGTGCTGGACGGGTGCCGCGGCTGCTCCGCCTGGGAACGCCCCGGCCAGGCGGCCGAACTGGCCGTGCGCGAGGCGGCGGACGAGTACACGGCGGGCGTGCTGAGCGTCGTACGGACCGAGGGCGCGGCCCCGCGCTGGGAGGTCACCGTCACCCACGCCGACGGCCGCCGCTGGCGGGTGTGCGTGGCCCAGGGCGCCTCGCTGCCGCCGCGCCCGGAGAGCTGCGGGGCGTCGGTGCTGGGGTCGCCGGCCCGGATGGACGTGGTGTCGGTGCGGGAGCTGCGCGCGACGACGGCACTGGCGAGCTGACCCGGACTTTCCCAAGATTTGGTCAAGAGATCCACGCCACACCCCCTTAAGGACGGCGTACCCGCGCACGTACCGTCGTGGGTATGAGCCCCACGCCCCCCGTGCGCCGTCTGCGCCCCCGGCTGCCCCGGAAGGTGTTCTCCCAGGTCCTGCTGATGCAGCTGGCCATCGCCGCCGGGGTCGCGGTGCTCGCGACCGGGCTCTTCCTCGCCCCGCTGAGCAAGCAGCTGGACCAGGAGGCGATGCGCAGGGCGCTGGCGATCGCCGAGACCACGGCCCAGGACCCGGAGATCGCCGAGGGGGTGCTGACCACCCCGCCGACCGTGAACGGACCGGTGCAGCAGGAGGCGGAGCGCATCCGCAAGGCCACCAACGCCGAGTACATCGTGGTGATGGACCGGGGCGGCTTCCGCTGGTCGCACACCACGCCCTCGGAGATCGGCCGGCATGTGTCGACCGACCCCACGGAGGCGCTGGACGGCAAGGAGGTCATGCAGATCGACGACGGCACCCTGGGCCGCTCCGCGCGCGGCAAGGTGCCGCTGTACGACTCGAAGCACCGGATCATCGGGGCGGTCTCGGTCGGCATCGCCTACGACAGCGTGCGGGCGCGGCTGCTCAGCACGATCCCCGGGCTGTTCGCCTACGCCGGCGGTGCCCTCGCGGTCGGCGCGCTGGCCGCCTGGCTGATCTCCCGGAGGGTCCAGCGGCAGACCCGCGACCTGGCCTTCTCCGACATCTCGGCGCTGCTCGCGGAGCGCGAGGCGATGCTGCACGGCATCCGCGAGGGGGTCGTCGCCCTCGACCGCGGCGGCCGTATCCGGCTCCTGAACGACGAGGCGAGACGGCTCCTGGGCATCGGTGACGAGGCCGTCGGCCGCTCCCCCGACGAGGCGCTCGGCGCGGGCCGTACGACCGACGTGCTGGCCGGCCGGGTCACCGGCACCGATCTGCTCACCGTGCGCGGCCAGCGGGTCCTGGTCGCCAACCGGATGCCCACCGACGACGGCGGTGCGGTCGCCACCCTGCGCGACCGCACCGAGCTGGAGCAGCTCGGCCGCGAACTCGACTCCACGCGCGGCCTGATCGACGCCCTGCGCGCCCAGGACCACGAGCACGCCAACCGCATGCACACCCTGCTCGGGCTGCTGGAGCTGGAGATGTTCGACGACGCCGTGGAGTTCGTCGGCGAGGTGGTCGGCGACCACCGGGTCACCGCCGAGCAGGTCACGGAGAAGATCCAGGATCCGCTGCTGGCCGCCCTGCTGGTCGGCAAGGCGACCGTCGCGGCGGAGCGCGGGGTCGCCCTGTGGGTGTCGGACCGCACCTGGCTCCCGGACCGGCTGATCGACCCGAGGGGGCTGGTCACGGTCGTGGGCAACCTGGTGGACAACGCACTGGACGCGGTCGCCGGTACGCCGCACGCGCGCGTGGAGGTCGAGTTGTGCGCGGAGGGCCGCGCGGTCGTGCTCAGGGTGCGCGACACGGGGCCCGGGATCCCGGCGGCGCAGCGGGAGCTGGTCTTCACGGAGGGCTGGTCCACCAAGAAGCCGCCCGCGCACGGCAAGCGCGGCATCGGGCTCTCCCTGGTGCGCCGGCTCGCCGAGCGGCAGGGCGGCAGCGCGACCGTGGGCGAACCGGATGGCGGGGGCGCGCAGTTCACGGTCGTGCTCCCCGAGGCGCTGACCGAGCCGGCGCCGGAACCGGGGGCGGCCCTGGAGCCGGAACCGGCGCTCGAACCGGCACTCGCCCCGGCCGAGGAGGAGACCCGATGATCGAGGTCCTGGTCGTGGACGACGACACCCGGGTCGCCCGGGTCAACGCCGCCTACGTCGAGAAGGTGCCCGGCTTCCACGTGGCCGGCGCCGCGCACAACGCGGCCGAGGCCCTGCACCAGTTGGAGACCCTGCCGCGCCTGGACCTCGTCCTGATGGACCACTACCTCCCCGACGACACGGGGCTCGCGGTGGTCCAGGAGATGCGCAGGCGCGGCCACCAGACCGACGTGATCATGGTGACGGCGGCCCGGGACGTGTCGACCGTCCAGGCGGCCATGCGTCACGGCGCCCTGCAGTACCTGGTCAAGCCGTTCGCGTTCGCGGGGCTGCGCGCCAAACTGGAGGCCTACGCGCGGCTGCGGCGCACCCTGGACGGCGGCGGCGAGGCCGAACAGGCCGAGGTGGACCGCATCTTCGGCGCCCTGTCCGCGCCGTCCGAACCGGGGCTGCCCAAGGGGCACTCCCCCACCACGGCCGAGCTGGTGCGCCAGTCCCTGATGAGCGCCGAGGGCCCGCTGTCGGCCCAGGAGATCGCCGAGCGGACGGGGGTGAGCCGCCAGACCGCCCAGCGCTATCTGAAACTCCTGGAACGCACCGGACGGGCCCGGCTGACGCTCAAGTACGGCGACGCGGGCCGCCCCGAACACCGTTACGTGTGGGCGACCCGCGGCTGAGGCGTGTTACTTGGCGGCCTCGACGAACTCCGTGGTGTACGTCTTGCTGAGGTCGACGTCGGCGTTCTGGATGTTGGTGTTGAACGCCTTGAGCACCTTCTCCACGGTCTCCGGGCCGTTCTCGGGCATCACCCCGTCGTCCGTGAACATCGGCAGCGTGCTCTTGATGGACTGCGTGTAGAGGGCCTTGTCGCCCTGGGCGTAGTCGGCGGGCATCTTGGCCGCGATCTCGGCGGCGCTGTGCGTGGACATCCACTTGAGCGTCTTGACGAATGCATTGACCAGCTTCTGGACGGTGTCCTTGTGACCGTTGACCCAGTCCGTCTGCATGTACAGGCTCGACGACGGGTACGGCCCGCCGAGCGCCTTCTCGGATCCTTCCGGCGTCCGCATGTCCACCAGGACCTTGCCCGCCTTCTTGTCCAGGATCGTCGCGACGGTCGGGTCGGTCGTCATGCCGCCGTCGATGGAGCCCTGCTGGAGCGCCGAGATGAAGGTCGCACCGGCGCCGACGGCGACCGGCGAGAAGTCGCTGACCTTCACCCCGTTCTTGACGGCGAGGTACTTGGTGAGGAAGTCCGTCGACGAGCCGAGGCTGGTGATGCCGAGCTTCTTGCCCTTGAAGTCCTTGGGCGAGGTGATGTCGCCGGCCGCCTTGGTGGAGACGACCTCCACCTCGCCGGGAGCGCGTGAGAACTGCACGACGGACTCCACGGCCTTGCCCTTGGTCTGGAGGTCCAGCGTGTGGTCGTAGAAGCCGACCGTCCCCTGGACCTGCCCGGCGACGAGCGCCGTCTCGGCCTGCACACCGGCCGGTTCGGTCAGCAGCTCCACGTTCAGGCCCTCGGCGTCGAAGTAGCCGAGCCGCTGGGTGAGCATGGCGGGCATGTAGATGACCTTGTCCAGGCCACCGACCATGATCTTGACCTTCGTACCGCTGCCGTCACCCTTGCCGCCGGAGCCGGTGGAGGCGGTGCTGGCCGCGTCGTTGGCGCAGGCGGTGAGGGAGGAGAGGGCGAGCAGGCCGGCGGCGGCCAGGGTGCTGTATCTGGCGGACTTGCGCATGCGGGGTCACGTCCTTGTGAGAGGCGGTGCGGGGTGGAGAGGAGGCCTGGCTCAGCTGTCGGAGTCCGACGGCTTCCACCGGAAGATGCGGCGCTCGGCGAAGGTGAGCAGCCCTTCGGCGGCGAGCGCGACGACGGCGAGGATGACCATGGCGGCATACACGCCGGCCGCGTTGAAGGTGCCCTGCGACTGCGCGACGAGCAGGCCGATGCCCTTGGTGGCGCCGATGTACTCGCCGACGATGGCGCCGATCAGGGCGAAGCCGAAGCTGACGTGGAGGCTGGTGAAGATCCACGAGGTGGCGGACGGGATGACGACCTGGAGGGTCACCCTGCGGTCGCTCGCGCCGAGGATCCGGGCGTTGGCGACCAGGTTGCGGTCGACCTCGCGGGCGCCCTGGAAGGCGTTGAAGAACACCGGGAAGAACACCAGCACGACGGCCGAGGCGACCTTGGAGGACGCGCCGAGCCCGAACCAGATCACGAAGATCGGGGCGAGCACGATCCTGGGGATCGAGTTGAGCACCTTGATGTATGGACCAAGGACATCGGCCAGGAAGGCGATCCGGCCGAGGGCGATACCGAAGACCACACCGGCGATGACGCCGATGATCCAGCCCAGCAGCGCCTCGTAGAGCGTGTACCAGATCTGCTCGCCCAGGGAGCCGAGCGCGGTGCCGTGGGTCACCCAGGTCCAGATCTGGTCCCAGATCTTCGACGGCATCGAGAAGTTGAACGGGTCGACGACCTCGGCCCGGGACAGGACCTCCCACAGGCCGAGGACGGCCACCAGGAGCAGCGCGCGCACGGCGAACACGATCACCTTGCGTCTGCGGGCGGCCTGTGCCCTGGAGCGGGCCCGGTCCGGGGCGGTCTTCACCGCGTCGGCGACGGGCGTGGTGAGCACCTCAGGCGACATGGGCGGCACCCCTCTCGCGGGTGATGCGGACCTCTTCGCCGAGGGACTCCCAGATCTCGCGGTAGATCTCGATGAACCGCGGCTCCAGACGCACCGACTCGACCTTGCGGGGGCGGGGCAGGTCGATCTCGAAGACCTGCTTCACCGTGGCCGGTCCGGCGGTCATGACGACGACCTTGTCGGCGAGCGCGATGGACTCCTCCAGGTCGTGGGTGACGAAGACGACCGAGGCGCCCGTGCCCTCCCACAGGTCGAGGAGTTCGTCCGACATCAGGGCCCGGGTCTGCACGTCGAGCGCGGAGAACGGCTCGTCCATGAGCAGGATCTCGGGGTCGTTGACGAAGGTCGCGGCGAGCGCCACGCGCTTGCGCTGCCCGCCGGAGAGCTGGTGGGGATAGCGGTCCTCGAACGCGGCGAGCCCGACCTTGGCCAGCCAGGCACGGGCCTTCTCCCTGGCCTCCGCCTTGGGCACGCCCCGGAAGCGGGGTCCGGCCATCACGTTGGAGAGCACGGTCCGCCAGGGGAAGGTGGCGTCCTGCTGGAAGACGAAGCCGACCTTGTCGCCGACGCCGGCGACCGGCGCGCCGGCCACCAGCACCTCGCCCTCACTGGGCTCCTCCAGGCCGCTGACCAGGGTCAGCGTGGTGGACTTGCCGCAACCCGTCGGCCCCACGACGGCCACGAACTCACCGCGCCCGACGGTGAGGTCGAGGTCGCGGACGGCCGTGTGCAGACCCCCCGACGGGGTCTTGAAGATCTTGCTCGCGCCCCGCAGCTCGATGGCGGGGCTGGTGTCTGCGTTCATGGGCCGCGACGGTAGGTGTGACCCGGACCACGGCAGCAGTCTTCTGGGCGCAAGCCGTTCTTTTGCTCGCAAGGGCCTGTTGTGCTCGTTTTGCTCGCGCTACAACTGCGCAGACGAAACACGGGCTTAACGCTCGCCGGCCTTGAAGGAGAGGCCTGATGATTGACGTCCTGGTGGTCGACGACGACTTCCGCGTCGCTGAGATAAACGCCAAGTACGTGGGGAAGGTTCCCGGCTTCCGGGTGGCCGCCCGCGCGCACAGTGCCGCCCAGGCACTGGCCGCCGTGGACCGCGGCACCATCGACCTGGTTCTGCTGGACCACTACCTGCCGGACCAGACCGGCCTCGAACTCGTCCACCGCATGCGGGAACAGGGGCACCGCACCGACGTCATCATGATCACGGCGGCCAGCGATGTGACCACCGTCCAGAAGGCGATGCGGCTGGGCGCCCTGCACTATCTGGTCAAGCCGTTCACCTTCGCCGCCCTGCGCGCCCGCCTGGACTCCTACGCGGCCCTGCGCCGTACCGTCGACCGGGTCGGCGGCCGGGGGCTGACGGGCCAGGAGCAGGTCGACCGGATCTTCGGCGCACTGCGCACCTCACCGGCGCCGTCCGCGCCCGGCCTGCCCAGCGGCCACTCCGAGCCCACCACGGACCTCATCTGCGGCGTCCTGCACCGCGCCGACCATCCGCTCTCCGCGCACGAGGTCGCCGCCGAGACCGGCCTCAGCCGCTCCACGGCCCAGCGCTACCTCCGCCACCTGGAGCAGGCCGGCCGCCTCCGCCTCTCCCTCAAGTACGGCGACACGGGCCGCCCGGAGCACCGCTACGCCTGGGTGGCGCCGTAGCCGTCCCGGACGCTCTAGACGGCCCCCGCCCCTGTCAGCGAGCGCACCTCGGTCTCCGCGTGCCTGCCCTCGTCCGGGACCTCGTCCGAGGTGACCGTGCCGAGCCAGCCGGCCAGGAAACCGAGCGGGACGGAGACGATCCCCGGGTTCTGCAACGGGAAGTACTGGAAGTCCACCCCCGGGAACAACGCGCCCGGGCTCCCGGACACCACCGGGGACAGCACGACCAGCCCCAGCGCCGGCACGAGCCCGCCGTATACGGCCCACACCGCGCCGCGTGTCGTGAAGTTCCGCCAGAACAGCGAATACAGCAGCACCGGCAGGTTCGCCGAGGCCGCCACGGCGAAGGCGAGCCCCACGAGGAAGGCGACGTTCATGTTCCGGGCCAGCAGGCCGAGGGCGATCGCCACGACACCGATGCCGACCGCTGCCACGCGCGCCACCCCGACCTCGCTGCGGGGCTTGCCGTGCGGCCTGCGCAGGGTGGCGTAGAGGTCGTGGGCGACGGACGCCGAGGAGGCCAGGGTGATCCCCGCGACCACGGCGAGGATCGTCGCGAAGGCAACGGCGGCGACGACGGCGAACAGGATCGTTCCCCCCGTGGAGCCCGCGCCGCCGCCCAGGTCGAGCGCCAGCAGCGGAACCGCCGTGTTCCCCGACTCGTTCGAGGCACGGACCACGTCGGGCCCCACCACGGCCGCCGCCCCGAAGCCGAGCACGAACGTCATCAGGTAGAAGCTCCCGATCAGCCCGATCGACCAGACCACCGAACGCCGGGCCGCCCGCGCGGTCGGCACCGTGTAGAAGCGGGACAGGATGTGCGGCAGGCCCGCCGTGCCCAGCACCAGTGCCAGTCCCAGGCTGATGAAGTCCAGCCGCGCGCTCCAGCTCCCGCCGTACCTGAGTCCCGGCGCCAGGAACGACTTCCCGTGCCCGCTGCGCTCGGCGGCCGTGAGCAGCAGCCGGTCGACGTCGCCGTGGAAGCGCAGCAGCACCAGCACGGTCAGCGCCACCGTCCCGCCCATCAGCAGCACCGCCTTCACGATCTGGATCCAGGTGGTGGCCCGCATCCCGCCCAGCGACACATAGATCACCATCAGCGCGCCGACCCCGATGACCGTCCACACCTGCGCCGCCTCGCTGGTCCGCCCGAGCAGCAGCGCGACCAGGCTGCCCGCCCCCACCATTTGCGCGACCAAATAGAAAACGGACACGGTGACCGACGACGTCCCCACCGCGATCCGCACCGGCCGCTCGCTCATCCGCGCCGCGACCACGTCGGCCAGGGTGAACCGTCCGCAGTTGCGCACCAGTTCGGCCACCAGGAAGAGCACGACCAGCCACGCCACCAGGAACCCGACCGCATACAGCAGCCCGTCGTAGCCGAACAGCGCGACGAGTCCGGTCACGCCCAGGAACGAGGCCGCCGACATGTAGTCGCCCGCAATGGCAAAACCATTCTCCATCGGGGAGAAAAGTCGCCCACCGGCATAGAACTCCTCTGCCGAACCATGCCGCTTCCTGCTCACCCACGTCGTGATCCCGAGCGTCACGGCGACGAACGCGCTGAACAGCAGCAGCGCGAGCGTCTGGTGCTGGCCCGTCATGACGCACCGCCCCGGGCGCCACGCGTCAGCTCCTGGGTGTCCCAGCGCAGCTCCAGCGCGGCGCGGTCCCTGCGCAACCGCGCGTGCCGGGCGTAGGCCCAGGTGAGCAGGAACGTGCTGAGGAACTGCCCGAGCCCCGCCACCATCGCCACGTTCACCGCTCCGGCTACGGGCCGCGCCATCAGCCCGGGCGCCGTCGTCGCGGTCACCACGTACCCCACGTACCAGGTGAGGAAGGCAGCGACCCCCGGCACCACGAATCTCCGGTAGCGGCTGCGCACCTCCTGAAAGGCCGCGCTGCGCTGCACCTCCAGGTAGACGTCCCGGGCCCGGACTGCCGCCCCGTCCGCCTCCGTTCGCGCGCCGGGCACGGTCGGCGCCGGCTCCCCGGTGCCGGCCGGCTCGCCCCAGCCGGACGCCAGCGCGTCGTACCAGGGATCCTCGTACCTGACTTCCCGGGAGGCCGCGCCGTACTCGCCCTGGTCCTCGTGCCGCCCGGCCGAACTCTCGGAGCCGCCCCCGCCGTCGCGGTGACGCCCGTTACTTGACTGCATGCCCAAGGATGGACAGATCGGGAAGATCCCTGACTCTTCTTCCAGCAGCTCTTCACCCCATCAGGTGACTCAATCCCCTGGTGGCCGCACCAATCCCTTGCCATAGGCGTAACGCACCGCCTGCGCCCGGTCCTTGAGACCCGTCTTGGCGAACAGGTTGTTGATGTGCGTCTTCACGGTCGCGGTGGACACGTGCAGCTTCCGGGCGATCTCCTGGTTGGTGAACCCCTCTGCGATCAGCACCAGGACCTCGGTCTCCCGCGCGGTCAGCCCGTCGGGCGCCTCGGCGGCCACGGGCGCAGGTTCAGGCTGCGACAGCCGCTCCAGCAACCGCCGCTGGATGCTGGGCGACAGTCCCGCGTCTCCCGACAGCACGCTCTCCACGGCTCGCACGATCTCGTCGCCGCCCGCGTCCTTGGTCAGGTAACCACGGGCGCCGGCCCGCAGCGCCGGGAACAGCGACTCGTCGTCCGCGAACGTCGTCAGCACCACCACCTGGGTCCCGGGGTACTCCGACCGGATCCGCCGGGTCGCCTCCACCCCGTCGCACCGCGGCATCCTCAGGTCCATCAGCACCACGTCCGGGGAGAGCTCGGCGACCAGCCGGACCGCCTCCTCCCCGTCGCCCGCGGCTCCGACGACCTCCACGCCGGGCAGCAGCCCGAGGAGCATCACGATCCCCTCCCTGACCACCGTCTGGTCGTCGGCGACCACGACCCGCGCGGGCTTCTTCTCCCCCTCCGTCTCCGTCATACGGGCACCCTCAACCTCACCTCGAACCCCTCGCCTTCAGGCCCTGCCTCCAGCGACCCGCCCAGCAGTTCGGCCCGCTCCCGCATACCCAGCAGACCGTACCCGCCGCCCGCGCCGCTGAGTTCGCCCGCACGACCACCCGAGTCGCGTACGTTCAGCCCCACTTCGTGCTCGCTGTAGTCCAGCCGCACCTGGACCTTGGCGCCGTAGGCGTGCTTGCGGACATTCGTCAACGCCTCCTGGGCGACACGTCGTACGGTCTGCGACGCCTCCGCGGGCAGAGATCTGCGTTCACCCGTCACGGTGACCTCGGCGCCGTCGGTGGAGCCGACCAGTTCGGTCAGGAAATCCTCCAGCGGAGTGAGCTCCCCGCGCAGGGCGGACAGGGCCTGCCGGGTCTCGGCGAGCCCGTCGCGGGCCATTCCCCGGGCGGCCACCACCCGTTCAAGGATCTGCTCCCGGTCGGCTCCGCGCTCGATCAGCAGCCGCGCGGCCTCCAGGTGCACCATCTGGGCGGAGAGGCTGTGCGCCAGCACGTCGTGGATCTCCCGTGCGATCCTGGCCCGCTCTGTCAGCGCCGCCGACTCGGCCTCGGCCGCTCTCGCGGCCCGCTCCTGGGCGAGCAGCCGCTGGGCACCTCCCCGGGCCTCGGCGTCGAGCCGCAGGACATAGCCGGCGAGAGCCATGCCCACGGCGGTGGCCGCGGTGGTCAGCCACACGTCGTTGTTGAACGCGGAGTAGGCGGCCAGGGCCACGGACGTGACGGGCAGCGCGATCGCGATCGGCAGCCGCTCCAGGGCGGAGATGCCGCAGCCGCACCAGATCACGAGCGCCGGTCCCTGGAAGCCGGTGATCTCCGCGAGGACCGCGATCCCCAGGAGGACGACGACGAGCACCAGGGAGGGCACGAGCCGGTGGGCATAGGTGGTCCGGAAGAATCCCCAGGAGACCACGCCGGTCACGACCACCCCCGCCACCGCCGCCGCCATGCCCCAGCCGTGGACGTGCGACTGGTTGAAGGCACTCCACAGCAGCAGAGCGAGGACGAACAGTCTCACCCCCCAGGCGAGGGCGCGCCGGGACCAGGTGAGCCCCGCGCGGCTCAGCGCCTCCCGTGAGGGCCAGCGTGTCCAGGCGTTCTCCGTCACACGCCTTCCTTCCTGGTGACCCGGGCCATGGCGTCACCGTACGCCCGGGTGGGGCCGCCCACGGGCGCCGTGGAGGGAAGCGACTGGGCACGCCAGACGAGGATGCCCGCGCGGACCAACAGGGTGACCGCCAGGCCGAGCATGAGAGCCGCGCTGTCCTGATGGACGCCGACGGCGGCTCCGAGGGCGTAGAGACCGACACGCACGGCGATGCCGCCGAACCAGACGAGTGCGCTGGCCTTGGTGCTCCTGGTCCACACGACGCCGTCGGCTTCCGTCCACACCCGGGTGGTCCAGGCCCAGGCCGCACCCATCACCAGTCCCACCAGCAATTCCGTGCCGAGCAGCACGGCGGAAGCGGTGTGGTGGTGGGCGTCGAGTATGCCGGGTTCGCGCAGTGCGACGACCGCGAGGATCACGGGCACCAGCCACCAGCGCCTGCCCGTGTCGATCGGGCGGGCGCGGAACTGGCGCACGATCACCACGACGACGACGGCCGCGATCAGCAACGCGTTGACGAGCCCGGACATCAGAGCCTCCGTGAGCGGGAAGGGACGGTGCCGGGAGCGGGAGCTGCCGACGCCTTCGACGCTACGGAATTGCGCAGGTCAGCAGATCGGAGCGGGGGTGGATCACGGGTGGATTCCGACGAAGGGAATCTCTCCACCCCCGGGTGGAGAACCATGCGGGGGGCGTCGTGGCGTCGTCGGCCGACGGGCTCGGGTGCGCTGAACCCTCTCGGACGGATCGACAGGGCCCCGGCCGGACCGACGACGGAACCCGGCGGAACGGCCGACCGGCGCTTCACCGGGGCAACCGGCAGGTCCTCGCGGAAACGACCCACCGGCGGTCGGACGGCGACCGACCGGCGACCGACCGGACCGGCGGCCGTGCCCTTGCCGGAGAGACCGGCCGGGCAGCGCACGCCTCACCGCCGCCCGGTCCGCCTCGTCCCGTACCGCCCTGGTCCTCCGCCGCCGGCCCCTGCTTCGGACAGAGCCCAGCCCCGCGGCTACGCGTCGATCCGCGACCGGTCCAGCGTCGCCGCCGAGCCGGAGATGAACTCCTTCCGGGGAGCCACGTCGTTGCCCATCAGAAGGTCGAAGACCTGTTCGGCCGCCTCCAGGTCGGAGAGGTTGATGCGGCGCAGCGTGCGGTGGCGCGGGTCCATCGTCGTCTCGGCCAGCTGGTCGGCGTCCATCTCGCCGAGACCCTTGTAGCGCTGGATGGAGTCCTTGTACCGGACACCCTTGCTCTGGAACTCCATGAGCTTGTCGCGCAGCTCGCGGTCCGAGTACGTGTACACGTACTTGTCCTGGCCCTTCTTGGGCTGGGTGATCTCGATGCGGTGCAGCGGCGGCACCGCGGCGAAGACCCGGCCGGCCTCGACCATGGGCCGCATGTAGCGCTGGAACAGCGTCAGCAGCAGGCAGCGGATGTGCGAGCCGTCGACGTCGGCGTCGGTCATCATGATGATCTTGCCGTAGCGGGCCGCGTCGATGTCGAAGGTGCGGCCCGAGCCCGCCCCTATGACCTGGATGATCGCCCCGCACTCGGCGTTCTTCAGCATGTCCGTCACCGAGGACCGCTGGACGTTGAGGATCTTGCCGCGGATCGGCAGCAGCGCCTGGAACTCGGAGTTCCGGGCGAGCTTCGCCGTACCGAGCGCGGAGTCTCCCTCGACGATGAACAGCTCGCTGCGCTCGACGTCGTCGCTGCGGCAGTCGGCGAGCTTGGCGGGGAGCGACGAGGACTCCAGGGCCGTCTTGCGGCGCTGCGCGTCCTTGTGCTGGCGGGCCGCGATGCGGGTCCGCGCGGCGGCGACCACCTTCTCCATGACCACGCGGGCCTGGGCCGCGGCGTCGCGCTTGGTGGAGGTGAGGAACGCCTTCAGTTCCTTGGTGATCACGTTGTTCACGATCCGGCGGGCCGCCGAGGTGCCGAGGACCTCCTTGGTCTGGCCCTCGAACTGGGGCTCGGCGAGCCGGACGGTGACGACGGCCGTGAGGCCCTCCAGGGCGTCGTCCTTGACGATGTCGTCCTCGGCGACGCGCAGCAGCTTCTTGGCCCGCAGCGCCTCGTTGAGAGTCTCGCGGACGGCCTGCTCGAAGCCGGCCACGTGGGTGCCGCCCTTGGGCGTGGCGATGATGTTGACGAACGACCTGACGTTCTGGTCGTAACCGGTGCCCCAGCGCATCGCCACGTCGACGCCGAGTTCACGGGTGACCTCGGTCGGGGTCATCTGGCCGTGCTCGTCCAGGACCGGGACGGTCTCCTTGAAGGTGCCCTGCCCGGAGAAGCGGAGGACGTCGCAGACCGGCTTGTCGGTGGCCAGGTACTCGCAGAACTCGCTGATGCCGCCGTCGAAGCGGAACGACTCCTCGCCCTTGCTGCCGCCCTCGCCGAGGCCGTACTCGTCACGGACGACGATGGTCAGGCCGGGCACCAGGAACGCGGTCTGGCGGGCGCGCTGGTGCAGCGTGTCCAGGGAGAGCTTGGCGTCCTTGAGGAAGATCTGCCGGTCGGCCCAGTAGCGCACGCGCGTGCCGCTGCGGGTCTTGGGCACCCTCTTGGTCTTGCGCAGCCCGCTCCCGGCGTCGAACCTGCCGTCCGGACCGGCGCCCGTGAAGGCCCCCGGCACACCGCGCCGGAAGCTGATGGCGTGCACGCTGCCGCCGCGGTCGACCTCGACGTCGAGACGCGCGGAGAGGGCGTTGACCACGGAGGCGCCGACGCCGTGCAGACCGCCGGAGGCGGCATAGGAGCCGCCGCCGAACTTGCCGCCGGCGTGCAGCTTGGTCATCACGACCTCGACACCGGAGAGGCCGGTCTTGGGCTCGACGTCCACGGGGATGCCTCGGCCGTTGTCCCGGACCTCGACGGAGCCGTCGTCGTGGAGGATGACGTCGATGTGGTCGCAGTAGCCGCCTAGGGCCTCGTCCACGGCGTTGTCGATGATCTCCCACAGGCAGTGCATCAGACCGCGGCTGTCGGTCGAGCCGATGTACATGCCAGGGCGCTTGCGCACGGCTTCGAGGCCCTCAAGGACGAGCAGGTGCCGCGCGGTGTAGTTGGAGCCGTCCCGGTCTGCTCCTGCCAGCAGCGCTGTGGACGGCACGGACGTATCGGCGGTCACGCGGTTCGCTCCTCGCTGAATTTCAATGGGGCCCCTTTGGGGTAAGGGGTCGGCTTCGGTCGCCGCTCAGAGGGTACCGAGGCCTGGTAGAGCCGTTGTAACGCCACCCTCGTCATGAACTCACACTAGTCCAGCGTCGTATGCGTGTTCGATCCCTCGATGGAGTGAAGTACATATCACGTTCCCTTCGAGGCATGAACCATTTAGGCTCCGGGCACGTCCTCACAAACAACCGGCAACCCGGCCGGGAGGATGAGACCGATGAACCGCGCGAACCCGTAAGCACCTAAGACGACGCAATACGGCACATTCGCCGCCAACCGGCAGCAGACGGCCACCTCGAAAGATTTTTTTTCGAGGAGAAGCCCCGAGCGGGAACGTTTTCGGGCTGGTTGGATGTTGACCCTGGTACGACAGCTCGTCGAGCTAGAGAAGAGGCGACGTGACTACTGTTCTGACCCCCGCGAGCCACCTGACGGCCGCCGATCGCTGCGACCGCTGCGGCGCCCAGGCATACCTGCGCGTCGTGCTGCTCAGCGGCGGAGAACTGCTCTTCTGCGCCCACCACGGTCGCAAGTTCGAGCCGGAACTCAAGAAGATCGCCGCTGAGATACAGGACGAGACGGAGCGGCTGACCTCCGCCCCGGCCACCGCCTCCGAAGATGAGCGCTGACCTCTCGCATCCACGACGAGCCAGCTCCGGCACAGGCCGGTGAAGGGCGGTCGCTCCTCAGGGAGCGACCGCCCTCGTCGTATCCGCACCGCACCAGAGGCCCTCAGGGGCGCTTGTGCGGCCCGCGTGAACCACTGAGGGCACCACGGGGTCCAAGCGCCCGTACGACCTCCGAGACGCGCGTGTAGACGCCTGGACTGCCCGGTCGGCCGCAGCCGCTTCCCCACGACACGAGCCCGATCAGCTTCCCGCCGGCGACCAGCGGCCCGCCGCTGTCGCCCTGGCAGGCGTCCGGGCCGCCCCGGGTCTCGCCCGCACACACCATCGAGTCCGCCCGGTAGGTGCCGTCGGCGCCGCCGGGATAGGCCCGCTCGCACGTCTGGTCGGGCAGCACATGGAGCCGCGCCGCGTACAGCCGGCGCGAGTAGTCGCCGCCGCCCGTGACGTCGCCCCAGCCCGAGACCAGGGCACTGGTGCCGGCCTTGTAGGCGGTGTCCCCCCTAGGGGCCATCGCGATGACCGCGCGGGCCGGCAGCGGCTCGGCAAGGGTGAGGACGGCGAAGTCACCGGTGTTCGTGTCCGGGTCGTAGCCGGGATTGACGCGGGCCGCGGTCACGGGGATCTCCTGGCCCTGCGTCCCGAGCAGATCCGTACGGCCCGCGATGACCTTGAGGTCGCGGACCGGGTCGGACGGCCCGCCGACGACCTCGTCGGCCAGGCAGTGGGCCGCGGTCAGGACGGTGGTCCGGCCGATCGCCACCCCGCCGCAGAACTGACCGGCCCGCGTACCTCCGAACCGGTCACGGCTGGACAGTGCGACCGTCCACGGGGCCTGGGAGACGTCGACGGGGAAGCCCCCGACCACGACACTGCCGGCGACTGCGGGAGACGTGGTGGCCAGCGGTATGGCCGTGCTGACGGCCGCCAGGATCAGCGGCCGGATCAGGGCCGGGGCAACAGAACGGCGCATGCACGTTCCTCACTCTGGGTGGGACTGGGACACCCAGAGTCATTCAGCGCACCGCGGCCCGCAGCACGAAGGCCCGGCCTCCACGGTGGGAGGCCGGGCCTTCGACGCCGTACGAACGCGACCTAGTCGAGGTAGTCGCGCAGCACCTGGGAACGCGACGGGTGGCGTAGCTTCGACATGGTCTTGGACTCGATCTGGCGGATGCGCTCGCGCGTGACGCCGTACACCTTGCCGATCTCGTCGAGGGTCTTCGGCTGACCGTCGGTGAGACCGAACCGCATGGAGACGACGCCGGCCTCGCGCTCGGACAGGGTGTCCAGCACCGAGTGCAGCTGCTCCTGGAGGAGCGTGAAGCTGACGGCGTCGGCCGGTACGACGGCCTCGGAGTCCTCGATGAGGTCACCGAACTCGCTGTCGCCGTCCTCGCCCAGCGGGGTGTGCAGGGAGATGGGCTCACGGCCGTACTTCTGGACCTCGATGACCTTCTCCGGGGTCATGTCGAGTTCCTTGGCCAGCTCCTCCGGGGTGGGCTCGCGGCCCAGGTCCTGGAGCATCTGGCGCTGCACGCGCGCGAGCTTGTTGATGACCTCGACCATGTGCACCGGGATACGGATGGTGCGGGCCTGGTCGGCCATGGCGCGGGTGATCGCCTGGCGGATCCACCAGGTGGCGTACGTGGAGAACTTGTAGCCCTTGGTGTAGTCGAACTTCTCGACCGCGCGGATCAGACCGAGGTTGCCCTCCTGGATGAGGTCCAGGAAGAGCATGCCGCGGCCGGTGTAGCGCTTGGCCAGGGAGACCACCAGACGGAGGTTGGCCTCCAGGAGGTGGTTCTTGGCGCGGCGGCCGTCCTCGGCGATGATCTCCAGCTCGCGCTTGAGCTTCGGGGCCAGCTTGTCGGCGTTGGCCAGCTTGTCCTCGGCGAACAGACCGGCCTCGATGCGCTTGGCGAGCTCGACCTCCTGCTCGGCGTTGAGCAGGGGGACCTTGCCGATCTGCTTGAGGTAGTCCTTGACCGGGTCGGCGGTGGCACCGGCGGCGGCGACCTGCTGCGCCGGCGCGTCGTCCTCGTCCTCGTCGGACAGGACGAAGCCCGCGCTCTCGGTGCCCTCGGGCTCCTCGGCGCCCGCCTTGACCTCCTCGAGAACCTCGTCCTCGAGAATCTCGGCGTCGTCCTTCTTGGCGGCGGTCTTCTTGGCCACCGTCTTCTTGGCTGCGGCGGTCGCGGTCTTCTTCGCGGCCACCTTCTTGGCGGCGGGGGCGGCCTTCTTGGCAACTGCCTTCTTCACGGGCGCCGCCTCCTCGGCCGCGTCGTCGGCGACAGCGGCGGCGGACGCCACGGCGGGGGCGGCCGTGGCGGTGGCCTTCCTGGTGGTCACCGTCTTCGCCGCGACCGTCTTGGTGGCGGTGCGCTTGGCCGGACTCTTCGCTGCGACGCTTTTGCGGGTGCGCTTGGGCTCCGCGGCACTGACCATCAGCGTCACACCCTCTTCCTCAAGGATCTGGTTGAGGCTGCGCAGTACGTTCTTCCACTGAGTGGCCGGAATCTGGTCAGCTTCGAAGGCCCGACGCACATCGTCGCCGGCGATCTGCCCCTCAGCCTTTCCCCGCTCAATGAGAGCCATGACAGAGACGGACTCGGCGATCTCCGGCGGGAGCGTACGGGATGTGCTGGCCGACACGAACAACCTCTCGGAACGTTGAAAAACGGCTTCCGGCCCCGTCCGGGACGGACTGGAGCCGACCGCCGGCTTGGGGATGGGCCGACGGCGCGGGCGGGGGCCGGGAAGATGCACAGCGCCATGAATGGCGTCCGTATTCCCTCCGCGGCTGTCACCTCTTAGGTCATCGCGTTGTTCGCAAGAGCGTTACGCCCAATCTACGTGGCCCGAGTCACACCCCGTAAGCGCTCAAAAACGGTCAGATATGGGCAGAGGCTGACGTTGATGATCTCTCCGGACCGTTTGGATCACTGCGGAGCCTGCCCCGTACGGCTCCGGTGCAACCGGTCCTGCGACCACTCCCGCGACCGCGAAGGAATCTGTCGTGCGACCGGCCATCGCACGCCGCGCCGATCCCGCCGCACCGCCGGGCCCCGCCGGAGCCCCGAGGGATCCGGCAGGGTCCGGCGGCGGCCGGCGGAAGCGATTCCCCGGGCCGACGGCGCCCCGAGAACGCGGCACTGACCGAGCGCACCGCTGTCGACGCGGGTCAGTGCTCGCGCGGGGCGGGCACCACGCGCTCCACCTCGGGGTGGACGGTCAGCAGCTGACGCATCGCCGACTCGGCCGCGGTGCCGTCTCCGGTGCCGAGCGCGTCGACGATCCGCGCGTGCTGGGCCAGGGACGCCTCGTTCGGCCGCTCACAGCCGGTGACCGGGCCGCCGGACACCTGGAGAGCCGCGGACACGATGCCGGACAGGTGTTCCAGCATGCGGTTGCCCGCGACCTGGATGAGCAGCGAGTGGAACTCGGCGTCGGCGCGCGAGAACGTCAGCGCGTCGCCCTGCGCCATGGCGTGGCTCATGATCTCGACCATGTCGCACAGCCGCTGCTGGACGTCCTCGCGCCCGTGTCCGGCAGCGAGGCGGGCGGCGAGCGGCTCGATCGTCCAACGCAGCTCGCTGAGCTCGCGGCGCTGGTCGTCGCGCTGCGGCCCGAAGGCCCGCCACTCGATGATGTCCGGGTCGAGGAGGTTCCAGTCGCTGACGGGACGTACCCGCGTGCCGACATTCGGGCGGGCGCTGACCAGGCCCTTGGCCTCCAGGACCCGGAGGGACTCCCGGACGACGGTGCGGGAGACCTCGAAACGCTGGCCGATCTCCTCGGGCACCAGCGGGCGGTCCGCGCCCAGGTCGCCGGAGACGATCATCTGCCCCAGTTGTTGGACGAGTTGACCGTGCAGTCCACGGCCGCGGCTGCCCGCGGCGCGCCGGCCCACACGGCCCAGCTCCGGATCCGCACCCTCCCAGGCGGGCGTGCCGACCCGATCGGTGACGGGGACCTCCGCATACGGGTAGCGGTCGAGTTCGCCCGGGCCGACCAGACCAGAGTCTGCGGAGCGGGCGGCGGTCATCATGGTGTGCGCAAGGGTACTCACGGATCCTTTGTCGGCGCTGCCTCCAACTCCCTTGAGGTCTTTGGTGAAAAGCACACGAAAGGGTGATCGCTCACCCCGTCGCAATTGACGCCTTATCGGAAAGAAATGGCCGTTCTGCGGGGAGTTGTGCGCACGGCGGGACCGCAACCGCCCGGTCCGTGGTCATCGGGCCCTGGTTCGCAGGGTGCTGAACAGATACGCGCAGACCAGCGCCACCAGCGACAACGCCAGCGCACCGCCCACGGGTTGGGCGATCACCCGGGCCGCGCCGACCAGATACCGCTCTCCTCCGAAGGGCCACTTCAGCAGGAACATCTCGCGCATCCGCATCGGAAGTCCGGCGGCCATCCGTACCCCTGTCCCTTGCACAGCACTGTGTACGACGGGCACGACGAGCACGGGTACGGCGAGCACCGCGGCGAGACCGGCCGTGGTGGACCGGAAGACACCGGCCGCCAGTACGCCGGCCCAGGCACAGCCGACGACCAGTGCGAACCAACTCGCGGTCAGTGAGATCCAGTCGGCGGGAACCTGTGCGAGCTCCCGACCGTAGACGAGGTAGAGCACTTCGGCGTCGCAGCCCAGCGTGAGGAACGAGAGCAGTACCGCGGTCGCCCCGGAGACCAGCAGCTTGGCGGTGAGCAGCCCCAGTCGGCGCGGCACGGTACCGCGGTCCGACGCCAGCGCGGGGTGACGGAACTCGTCTCCGAAGGCCAGCGCCCCGAGCAGTCCCGCGCCGAGCGCCGCCGGGGGCAGCGGCAGCTCCCGCGGCCAGGCCGCGAACAGCCGGGCCTGCGGGGTGTGTCCCACCCTGGCCAGCAGTACCGCGGTGAGGGCGGACACCAGCAGTACGGCACCGCAGGTGACGAAGCCGGTACCGATCCCGGCGGCGCGGCGGAGTTCGTAGCGCAGGGGGCGGAGAGGGCTGGGCACCGGGCGGACGGAGATGGGAGGCGGAAGCGGGGAGAGCGGGTCCGGTGCGTCGGCGGCTCCGGCGCCCGCGGGGTCGGTCGGCGCCGAGGCGGAGTCACCGCCGCCTGCGGATGCCTTCCGGAGTTCCGGCTGCGGCTGCGGCTGTGGCTGTGGCTGTGGCTGTGGCTGTGGCTGTGGCTGTGGCTCCCGGGCGGGCCGTGGGGCCGCGGGGGTCTCAACGGCTCCCGAGCCGGTGGCGGGCCGGATCGCGGGAGTGCCGAAGGACGCGGTACGCATCGGCGCCTCATCGTTGACGGCCTCGACGGACAGGGCGTCCGCCGAGGACTGGGCCGCGGGGGTGTCGGCGGGTACCGCGCGGATGGCCGACTGTGCCGTGGCGGCTTCGGCGTGGCTGACCTGGCCGAGCGGCTGGGATGCCGGGGCTTCGGCGACCGCCGGGCGGCTCGATGGCTGGGCGGTGGAAGTGGCGGCCGGGGGCTGGGCGGGCACGGCGGGCGCCGTCCTGGTCGCCCCGGCATGACCGGAGGGTTCGGCGGAGCCGAAGGAGGCCGAGGACTTGGCGAGCGAGGAGGCGGTCGACGGCTTGGCCGCTGCCGGAGCGGGCAACTCTCCAGGGGTACGCATGCGGGTGGAGCGCTCCGTGTCCGGGATCGCGGGCACCGACGTGACGGCCGGACAGTCGGTGCGGCCCGCGTCGGTGGTGTGGTGGAGCTGGGGTTCAGCGGCGTCGTCGGGGTCCGTGGCGGCCGGTGGCCGATTCCGGCCCGGCTCCTGGCCGGGGGTGCGCGGCTGCTGCGTGAGGCCCGGGGCGACCGAGGGGTGCGGGGCGACCAGCTCCGTCCTCGGCTGCGGTGCGACCGCGGGCGTGTCGGTGTCCTTGCGCCCTTCGGCGTCCGGTGCGTCCTGACGGCCGGGGGCCGGTGCCTCCCCGGCCCGCTGTGGGTGCGCCTGCCGGGTACCGTGCACCGCGGCCTGCTCCCCCGCGCTCTCGGCACCTGGCCGCTCGCGCGCCGGCCACCCCTCGTCGGCCGCAGTCAGCGCGTCGCCGTCCGGTTCCTGCCACTCCGGCTCCGGCGCCGCCCCTGCCTCCCACGCCTCCAGCGTCAGCCGCTCCACTCCGGCGCCCGGTCCCATGTCACCGGTCTCGTCAGCGAGTTGGTGGACGAGGATGCCGTGGCGGAACGCCGTCTCGCCGACCTCGGCGGTCGTACTGCCGTACACGGAGAGACGGTTGCCGCCTTCTCGTACGACCTCCACCGAGCGGTGGGTGGTGCGGGCTTCTTTGCTGAGGGCGGCGGCGAGCCGGTCGGCGTGGGGGCTGCGGACGGCCACGCGTGGGCGCAGCCGGGTGCGGGCGAACGCGCCGGCCTCCTGGTCCGCGACGAGCCTGCCGGTCTTCAGGGTGACGACCCGGTCGGCGGCGCGGGCGGCCTCCTTGGGGTCGGCGGTGGTGAACAGAACCGTGCCGCCCTGCGCCGCGTGCGCCCGGAGCATGCGGTGCAGCCAGTGGGCTTCACGGGTGGGGAGACCGTCCGCCGGTTCGTCCAGGACGAGGGTGTGCGGGTCCGCGAGGAGCGCGCAGGCCAGGCCGAGTCGGCGGTCCGTGCCGTGCGACAGCGTGCCGAGGCGTTCCTCGCGGAGGCTGACGAGCCCGACCGCTTCGAGCACTTCGTCGGCGCGCCGGGCCGGCACTCCGGTCGCCGCGCACAGCATGCGCAGATGACCGCGGACGGAGCGGGCCGGATGACCGGCCACGTCACCGAGGACCACACCGACCTCACGCGAGGGGTGGGCGATGCGGTGCAGGGGGCGGCCCCTGAAGTAGGTGAGGCCGCGCCCCTGTTGGAGTTCGAGCATCAGTCGGAGCGTCGTGGTCTTGCCCGCGCCCGCCTCGCCCAGGAGTGCGGTGACGCGGCCCGCGCCCGCTTCGAAGGTCACGTCGTCGACGGCGGGCGGGTGCGCCTTGCGGGGGTTGCTGGTCAGTCCGAAGGCCTGGATCACCTTAGGGAAGATAGCGTGGAATGACCGTTTTTCCGGGTATAGAAGGTTTTAACCCGGCCCAAGTTCGCGCTGTCGGACGGTCACACCTCGGGCCGGAGCATCGGCGGGTTGAGCAGAGTGGCCCCGCCGGCCCGGAAAAGCTGGGCCGGGCGACCGCCCTGACGGGTCGTCGTGCCACCGGTGGGGACAAGGAAGCCGGGGGTTCCGGTCACCTTGCGGTGGAAGTTGCGCGGGTCGAGTGCCACCCCCCACACCGCCTCGTAGACGCGGCGCAGTTCACCGACCGTGAACTCGGGCGGGCAGAAGGCGGTGGCCAGGGACGAATACTCGATCTTGGACCGGGCCCGTTCCACCCCGTCGGACAGAATCTGGGCGTGGTCGAAGGCAAGCGGGGCGACGGGTTCGCCGTCGCGGCCGTAGCCGCCCTGCGCGAGCAGTTCCTCCACCGGCGCCCAGCGTGCGTTGCTGGCGTCACCGCCCGCGCGCGGTGCGGGGAGGTCGGGGGCGAGCGCCAGGTGGGCGACGCTGACCACGCGCATCCGGGGGTCGCGCTTGGGGTCGCCGTAGGTCGCCAACTGCTCGAGGTGGGCTCCGCCCTCCTGGGCGGGGGCGTCGGGGTCGTGGGCCCGCAGCCCGGTCTCCTCCGCGAGTTCCCGCGCCGCGGCCTGGGACAGGTCCTCGTCGGCCCTCACGAAGCCGCCCGGCAGCGCCCAGCGTCCCTGGAACGGCGACTCGCCTCTGCGCACCGCCAGCGCGCACAGGGCATGTCGGCGCACGGTCAGCACGACCAGGTCCACGGTGACGGCGAACGGCGGAAAGGCTGACGGGTCGTAGGGCATGCGGTGATCATAGTCGTCTGCCTGACGATAAACACTCCCTTCGGCACTCGCTCCGACAGCTGATCCACTTCGCGCCGGTGCGCATCCTCCCGTTCGTTCCGGCACGGGTTCCCGGCTCGGTCGTCCTCTCGTGGCGGCCCTGCCGCCGAAGTGCCTCCTTTTCGGCCGTGCCGCCTCAACGCCTCAAGGGCCGCCTCTCCCGGCAGGAACTCACGCCCGCAGCTGAAGGCCGTCCGCGGCCTCCTCGACCATGGCCATGCCGAGCCGGCTGACCCGCACCGCGAAAGGCGCACCGGCCACCCGCAGCCCGGTCAGGCCGAGTTCGCCCAGGGGCGCGCTGTGGACCGGGCGGAGGGTGACGGTACCTGCCGGGGCATCGGGGCGGATGCCGGCGAGCGTGGTGAGGAGCAGGACCCCGGCAGCGGCGGCCGTGGCCGCCGGGCGGCAGGCCGCAGGGTGCGGAAGGGGGGCACTTCCCTCGCAGCGCTGCTCTCCGGCGAACATCTCCGGCAGCCGGTGGCCGAAGTGCTCGGCCGCCGCCAGCAGGCCGCGCAGCAGCCCGCCCGCCTCCTTCTCGTAGCCCGCGGCGGCCAGCCAGGCGACGGCGAGTGCCGTCTCCTGGACCCGCACGGCACCGGACCGATGTCCGAACGGACTGTGTCCCGGCTCCTTGGCTCCCAGGCCGCGCAGCCCCCACCCCGAGTCCATGGCCGGTCCGCCGAGCAGCCTGGCGAGCTGCTCGGTCTGCACCCTGTCGAGCAGGCCCTCGGCGAGTTCGCCCGCACCGAGCAGGCCGGTGTCGAGAAGGTGCACGGCGGTGGAGCCGAGGTGGGTCAGGGGCTGGCCGTCCGGGGTCAGGGCCGCCGCGGGACGGCCGCCGCCGCGGTCGTCGACCCAGAATTCCCTCCGGAACGCCGTCCTCAGCCCCGCGGCCCACTCCCGCAGCCCGGCGCTCCCGGGCCGGCCACAGGCGTCGAGGAGGTCGGCACCGAGCAGGGCGGCCCGGTGGGCATGGGCCTGGGTCTCGGCACGCGCGGGGCCGCCGGGCTGCGGGTCGCGGAGGTAGGTCCGGTCCCCCACCGTGGTGCGCAGCCAGGTCAGGCAGCGCTCGGCGGCGGGCAGCAGCTCCCGCGTCTCCTGTTCCGGGAGTCCCCAGCGACGGGCCTCCGCCAGCAGGACGGGGAAGAGCAGGGTGGCCTCCGTCCCCGTGCAGCCCGGTGGCAGGTGCGCTCCGGCGTCGCGGCGCGGGCCGGGGATCATGCCGGTCAGCGGTCCCGGACCGCGGAGTTGGGTGCGGGCAAGGGTGCGCAGGGTGCCGGCGGCGAGGCGGGTGCCGAGGGGCAGGGTCATCCGGGCGGCGGCGAGTGCCTCTGCCGGGGCCGGACCACAGCGCCACGGCGCCCCGGCGGCGAGGTAGCAGTCGGAGGGGTGCGCGGGGTCGCGGAGCAGCAACGCCTGGAGGTCGTCGATGCTCGCCCTCAGCAGGGCCGTGACCCTCGGATCGTCGCCCGTGGCTCTGACCGGTGCCAGCGGGCTGGTCGCGGCGCGTCCCACGGCGCGCAAGGGGCTCGCGCCGTCCTGGCGTACCCGCAGCTCCACGCTCGCCGTTCCGCCCGGCGGCAGCTCGAACTCCCAGCGCAGCAGTCCCGCCGAGGCCAGCGCATCGCACGGTGGGGGGTCCGCCGTGACCGAGGCATTGCCGGTGGGGGTGGTCCAGCGGAGACCGGCGTCGTGGACGCTGGCCGGGAGTTCGGGCCCCGGGGTGCCGGAGGCGATGGCGCCCAGGTCGGCCAGGTCCGTGCCGAGGGACACCTCCAGAGGCAGGCGCAGGGGGTGCGGGGCGCAGTTGCGCAAGGTGATGCGCTCCGTGCCGTCCGCGTGCCGGATCCGCTCCACGACGACGTCCGGATCCGGTCCCGCCGCCGGGGAGGCCCGGAGCGTGCCCACGAAGCGGGCGGAGTCCGCCCCCGTCATCCGGGCCTGCACGGCGAGTGGTTCGCGGCCCGCGACACGGACCTGGCAGCGCGCGAGCAGCCGCCGGCCCGCGCGGTAGAACCCTTCCAGGCCCTGGCCGGTGAGCTGACCGTGTTCCGTGGAGATGGCGAGGCCGGGCAGCGCGACGCAGATCAGCGCGGTGTGCGTGGGCGGCAGCCCGCCGACGTGCCCCGGGCCCGGGGGAACCGGCCGGGCGGGGGTGGGCCGGGGTGCGCGACCGCGCTGTCGCTCGGGGCCCTGGCCGCCTTGGGCCGGCGGTGGCCAGGGAGGGCCGTCCCGCAGACGGCGGTTGTCGGTGGCGGTGGGAGGCGGACTCGGCTGATGCATGGGGACGCTTCTTCTGTGCGCTGTGCGCCTGCGATGTGCCGGGCACCGGACGGCGGGCTCCGGGCGGACGGGGGACGGGCGGCGGCACGGCCCGTCCAGGCGTTCCGCCACTCAGGTGAACGGAGACGGACTCCTCCTGGTCACGCCCCCGCCTGCCGAAGCCGGTCCGAAGTCGACGCGGCGCCGCGTCGTCCGGACCGGTCGGGCCGCGCCTGTGGCTGCGAACACCCTGGTCAGGCAGGTCGGTGCGACGCCTGCTTGAGCGCGGGTGGTCCCGGCGGCGCGTCCCTCCGACGAGGTTCCGGGCCCAGCGGACGGCATCACGGGCCCAGATCCGGCCGACTGCCGTCACGGCCCGTCCCTCGCTCATTCCTCCCCCTCGTCGCGGCCGGTCGCGGCTCGCCTGCCTTCCCGCCCGGCCCGGCCGTCTGTCCCGCCCCGCTCCGCCTTCTCCGCCGCGCGCGTGCGGGTGCGGCCCGGGCCGGCGGCGTCGGGGCGGGTGCGCCCCGAGCGCAGCTGCCCCGACCGGGTTCCGGTCGGCCGCGCCCGTCGGTCGGCGGCGGTGTCTCCGCTGCGTCCGGTACGGCCACGGCGGGTGCCGGAACGGGCGGGCGCCGGGTCGCCGACATCGCGGAGCGGCGGGCCAGCGTCGCCAGCTGCTCCGGTCCCGTCCGCCGGCACGTGACCGGCGCGGTCCGTGAGTTCCGTCCGTCCAGCGTGTCCCGTGTTCTCCGTGCGCTCCGTGTTCTCCGTGCGTCCCGTGCTCTCCGTGCGTCCCTTCCGCAGGCAGCGGCGGATCGCCTCCGGGTCCAGGCCTTCGTTGCAGGCCTGGTGGAGCAGGTTGGCGAAGAGGTAGTCGGGGTCCGCGCCCAAGGCCATCGCGAAGGCCTCCCGCGCCTCCAGATCGTCACCGGTGGACCAGGCCACCCAACCGGCCAGCGTGAGGGGAGCGGCGGCGTGTTCGCCGTAGGGGCCGACGCAGCGGCGGGCCAGGGCCCGCCACAGCCGCAGGGCCGGGCCCGCCTCGTCTCCCTCCATCCAGGCGGCTGCGTGGTCGCGGGTCGTGCGGTCCTGCAGTCCGAGAATCAGGGTCGCGGCCTCGTCGTGGGAGAGCAGGGTGTCGTCACGGACGTCCGCCTGGTGTGTGCCGGACACCGGGGCGGCAGCGGCGTACCGGTCGATGACCCGCCGGGCGAGCGCGAGGGTCTCCTCGGCCACGTCCGCACGGAACGCGTCGTCGAGGATGCGGGGGACCAGTGCCATGCCGGCGCTGTCCAGGGCGATCTCCTGCTCCAGCACGCCGCCGGCCTCCCGGGGAAGCAGCCTGGCCCGCAGCTCGCGGAGACTGCCGCGGACCTGGATCCCGGCGTAGGCGGCTGCGGCTGCGAGCACGGAGGTGCCGGGCAGGCCCATGGGGACGCCGTCGGGCGGACAGCACTCCTCGGTCGGGCAGCAGTACGACCAGAAACGGCCGTCCGAGACGCACAGCGCCTCGATCACGGGCACGTCGAGCCGACCGCACTCGATCCGCAGCAACCGGGTCAGTGGCGCGAGCCTCCGCATCACGTCCCGGCCCGATTCGCCGGGCGCCGGTTCCTGGCAGACGTAGGCGACCATCTGCTCGGGCCGGGCTCCCCGCCGCTCGCCGCCGGTCACCAGGCCCTGCGCGAGCTGGCGTGCGGCCGACTCCCAGTCGTCCTCGTGGGCGGGGATGCCGAGCCGGGCCCGTCCGCCGAAGCGGCCACGGCCGGCGCGGTCGTGAAGGGCCACCAGCACCATGCTGTCCTCGGGGCGGTACCCCAGCAGATAGGGCAGCGCGTCGGCCAGTTCGGCCGGTGTGCGCAGGGTGACCTGGGTGTCGTGGGCGGACGGTCCGAGCGGGACCGCACCTCGGGTGAGGTCGCCGTTTTCGGAGGGTCCGGTGGTTTCGCTGTGATTCGTCATGCGCAGACGATCTCGCGGATCCCGTGATTCCGGTTTGGCCTGTGGATAAGTGAAATCAGGGACACGACAAGGCCGCCTCCGCCATCCACAGGCCCGCCCGGCTGTCGGTCCCGTCCTGTTGTATGGGACGCATGGAACACACGAGCAACGCGGAACTGCGGGCCCGGGCGGACACCGTCCTCGCCCGTCTCGTCGGGGACGACACGGGCGCCGCCCGGCTGCGCGAGGACCAGTGGCGGGCGATCGAGGCGCTGGTCGCGGACCGGCGCCGGGCCCTGGTCGTCCAGCGCACCGGCTGGGGCAAGTCCGCGGTGTACTTCGTGGCGACCTCGCTGCTGCGCGCCTCCGGCGCGGGACCGACGGTGATCGTCTCCCCGCTGCTCGCGCTCATGCGCAACCAGGTGGAGTCCGCGGCCCGGGCCGGCATCCACGCCCGCAGCATCAACTCCTCCAACACGGAGGAGTGGGAGTCGATCCAGGCGGAGATCGCGGCCGGTGAGGTGGACGTCCTCCTCGTGTCCCCGGAGCGGCTCAACAACCCCGACTTCCGCGACCAGGTGCTGCCCAAGCTGGCCGCGACGACCGGGCTGCTCGTGGTGGACGAGGCCCACTGCATCTCCGACTGGGGTCACGACTTCCGGCCCGACTACCGGCGGCTGCGCACCATGCTGGCCGACCTGCCGCCGGGCGTACCGGTGCTGGCGACCACCGCCACGGCCAACGCACGCGTGACCGCGGACGTGGCCGAGCAGCTCGGCACGGGTGGCACCTCGGACGCGCTCGTGCTGCGCGGCCCGCTGGACCGCGAGAGCCTCAGCCTGAACGTGCTGCGGCTCCCGGACGCCGCGCACCGGATGGCCTGGCTCGCGGACCACCTGGACGAACTGCCGGGTTCCGGCATCGTCTACACGCTCACCGTGGCCGCCGCCGAGGAGGTCACCGCGTTCCTCGGGCAGCGCGGGCACACCGTGGCCTCGTACACGGGGAAGACGGAGAACGCCGACCGGCAGCAGGCCGAGGACGACCTGCTCGGCAACCGGGTCAAGGCGCTGATCGCCACCTCCGCGCTCGGTATGGGCTTCGACAAGCCCGACCTGGGGTTCGTGGTGCACCTCGGCTCGCCCTCCTCCCCCATCGCCTACTACCAGCAGGTGGGCCGCGCGGGCCGCGGTGTCGAGCACGCCGAGGTGCTGCTGCTGCCTGGCAGGGAGGACGAGGCGATCTGGGACTACTTCGCCTCGCTCGCCTTCCCGTCGGAGGATCTGGTGCGCCGCACGCTGGACGTCCTCTCCCGGGCCGGCGGCCCCGTGTCGCTGCCCGCTCTGGAGCCGCAGGTGGAGCTGCGCCGGTCCCGGCTGGAGTCCATGCTGAAAGTCCTCGACGTGGACGGCGCGGTCAGACGGGTCAAGGGCGGCTGGGTCGCGACCGGGCAGCCGTGGGCGTACGACGCCGACCGGTACGCCTGGGTGGCCAGGCAGCGCGAGGCCGAACAGCAGGCGATGCGCGAGTACGCGGCCACGGCGGACTGCCGGATGGAGTTTCTGCAGCGCCAACTGGACGACGAGGGGGCGAAGCCCTGCGGTCGCTGCGACAACTGTGCGCGACCCCGCTTCACGGCCGACACCACCTCGGCCGCGCTGGACGCCGCGCGGGTCGACCTGGGGCGCGCAGGCGTCGAGGTGGAGCCCCGCCGGATGTGGCCGACCGGGCTGCCGGCGATCGGCATCGATCTCAAGGGGCGCATTCCGGCCGGTGAACAGGCATCGGCGGGGCGGGCCTTGGGACGGTTGTCGGACATCGGCTGGGGCAACCGGCTGCGACCGCTGCTCGCTCCGCAGGCCCCGGATCTGTCAGTGCCGGACGATGTCGCCCGAGCCGTGGTGGAGGTGCTGGCCGACTGGGCGAAGGGTCCCGGCGGCTGGGCCCCGGGCGCGGCCGACGCCCAGCCGCGCCCGGTGGGTGTCGTCACCGTCGCCTCGCGCTCCAGGCCCCGGCTGGTCCACTCCCTGGGCGCGCGCATCGCGGAAGTCGGCAGGCTGCCCCTGCTGGGTTCCCTCGAGTACGCGAGCGAGGCGGCCCGGGTCTCGCGCAGCAACAGTGCCCAGCGTCTGAAGGCTCTCGACGGTGCACTGACCGTGCCGCCCGGCCTCGCCGCCGCCCTCGCCGAGGCCCAGGGGACGGTCCTGCTGGTGGACGACTTCACCGAGACCGGCTGGACCCTGGCGGTGGCGGCGCGCATGCTCCGCAGGTCCGGGGCGCGGGGGGTGTTGCCGCTGGTCCTCGCCGTGCAAGGCTGACCGGCCCGTGCTGTTCGATTTCAGCGCCGGTGCGACGCACGAACGTGCCGCGCTCGAACGTCCCAGGGGTCTCCGGGCACCTCATCGGGTAGGGATATAAGCCACGCACCACCAGATAACAGTCGGTGGCCCCATTTGCTCGTTGCCGCATCCAAGTTCGACAGCAAGAATTGAGGTCCGCTCCCCGCACGGCTCGTCCGTGATCCGGTTGGGCTTTGCTGCGGTGCGCGCGGCCCCGAATCCGATCTCGCCCGCAGTGTGGGCGCGTAGCCGAAGGGAGGAACGTGACCTTCGGATTCGCTCCGTCCTCGGCGGCATCGTTGTCGACGTCCGCGTCCGCCGCGTCCGCCAGTCGTCTGCTCGAGCCCGCGGAATGGGCCGACGCCGGAATACCGCTGCTGCGCAACCCACGCGAGGTCGTCAGTGGTCTGCACACCCGGCATCGCCCCCGGCCGGGCACCGCGGTCGTCGCCGTTCTCGATCCGGAGGAGCGGCTGTGTGCCAGCGCCTCCTTCGGCCGGCGCTCGGCTCCGGCCGACGGCTGGATGTTCCGCAACGCGCTGCTGGCGCAGTTGCGCCGGGTCATCCCGCACGACCTGCGCCGCCGTACCCCGGTACGGACCGCCGTCCTGCTCTACTGCCGCGAGGGGGACGCGCGTTGGACGGAGGAGGACGGCGCCTGGATGTGGGGGCTGCGGGACGCGTGCACTCTGCACGGGCTGCGCTGCGGGGCGTACATCACGCTGACGCACGACGGCTGGCAGGTGCTCGGCGAGGGCCGCGGCGGACGGCGCCCGCACGCCGACTCGCCTCCCGAGCCCTTCGCCCTGTCCGAGGCGCCGCCACTGTCACCGCGCACCGGCGGCGCCGTCTCCGAGGTGCTGCGCCGCGCGGCGGCCCGCTGAACCCGGTCCCCCGCAAGGAAGTACGCACCGGGCACGCGCCCGCCGGGGGCGGCGCCGTGAAGGGGCCCTACGGGGTGCTCGGCGGTGTCAGGCCGCGCTCCGAACCGGCGCGGACGTCCGCCGTCCCACGGTCCCGTCCGCCCGAGGGACCGGCCCGGTGCCGCACTCCGGATCCTTGTCCGGCCGGATTCTCTGTCCGGCCGGATTCTCTGTCCGCCGAACGGCCACCGCCGCGACGGACAGCGGCCCGCACCCGTCGTCCGGGCATGCCGGAGACACCACCGTGCAGTGTCACCACCGCGGCTCCTTCGGTACCTCCGGAGTCCCAGAGGTGCCGGAGGCAGCTCAGACGCCTGCGCCCAGCACCGAGTTGATGCGCTGCGGGTCGCCGCAGACGATCAGCAGGGCACCGGCCCGGGAGAGGGCCAGCGGCAGGGCGGTGGCGGCAGTGGTGTCGGGTCCGCCGTTGACGGCGACGACGACCACGGCGCGGGTCACGGCACGGGAGGCGACGGCGGCGTCCGCGTAGAAGACGTCGTCGCCCGCGTCGTGCTGGGCCCAGTAGGAGGCTTCGCCGAAGGACAGCTCGTGGTCGGCCCACGGATGCTGCGCGCCGGTGGTGATCACCAGCACGTCGCCGGGGGCACGGCCCGACTCGAGGAGCAGGTCCACTGCTTCCTCGGCCGCGTCGAGAGCACTCTCGACCGTGGCCGGGATCAGCTGGATCTGCGGGGCCGCCGCTGCCGCGGCGGGAACGGCCGGGCCGGACGGCCCTGGCTTGGCCACGTCACGCGACGTGCGCTGCACCGGCGGCGTGGGCCGCACAGGGCCGGGACGACCGGGACGCGACGGAGCCGCGGGGCGGGGGCCGGGTACGGGACGAGGGGTCGGCGCGGTACGGCCACTGGCCGGAGTGGCGCGGGGACCCTGGGCACTCTCGTGAATCTGAGGCTCCTCGGGAATGAGAGGCATGAGCTGATTTTTATCAAACATTGGTGCAGGTCACGTGAACTGGGTGGCACAACAGTGCGACTGGAAGGTCAGAAGTCGAAGCCGAGCTGACCCTCGATCTCCGGAACGCTTCCCTCCGCCCAGCTGCGGACCTTCTTGAGGTGCCGCCACTGGGGCAGCGCATCAAGATACGCCCACGTCAACCGGTGGTACGGGGTGGGGCCCCGCTCCTCCAGTGCGGCCTTGTGCACGGGCGACGGGTACCCGGCATTGGCCGCAAATCCGAAGTCTGCATGGTCGATACCCAGTTCGGCCATCATTTTGTCGCGCTGAACTTTGGCGATCACCGAGGCGGCGGCCACAGCCACACACGATCGGTCACCCTTGATGACCGTGCGCACCCGCCACGGAGTACCGAGGTAGTCGTGCTTCCCGTCGAGGATGACCGCGTCGGGACGGACCGGCAAGGCCTCCAGGGCCCGGACCGCCGCAAGTCGCAATGCGGCCGTCATCCCCAAGGCGTCGATCTCCTCCGGCGAGGCATGCCCCAGGGCGTAGGACGTCACCCACTCCCGCAGCGCCTCGGCAAGTTCCGTACGTCGCTTGACGGTCAGCAGCTTGGAGTCGGTGAGGCCCTCGGGCGGTCGGCGAAGACCGGTGACCGCGGCGCAGACGGTGACGGGCCCGGCCCAGGCGCCGCGTCCCACCTCGTCGACACCGGCAATGACCTTGGCTCCGGTCGTGGCGCGAAGGGAGCGCTCGACGGTGTGAGTAGGCGGTTCGTACGGCATGGCGCCCTTAGGGTACGCCGCACTGATCCCCGAGCGACAGCCCGGCCTCCCGGAACGCGCCGGGAGCCGCCGGAGCCATGGCTCACGCCCCGCGCGACAGCAGCAGCGGAAGCATGAACCGGTCGATCATCTCCTCGATCTCCTGGTCGTTCCATTCGCTTCCAGAAATCTTGTTGCGGTACATCATCATCGCCGGAATGGCGTCGATGACATAGCCGTTGGCCGCGTCGGCGCGCACCTCGCCCCGCTCAATCCCACGGGTGACGATGTCGCCGATGAGCCGGATCGTCGGTCCCACGACCCCGTCGAAGATCACCCCATGGAACCGCTCGACCTGCAGGGGATCGCATTCGTGAATCACGGACCGCAGCGCGAAGCCGGGGCGCGAGAACATCGCGTCCCGGGCCTGCCGGCACAGGGCCAACAGGTCTTCGCGCACACTTCCGAGGTCGGGGGCCTCCTCCAGGCGTGGCAGGCCGGCCTGGAGCGCGTCGGCGACCAGTTCCTCCTTGGAGGGCCAGCGGCGGTAGACCGCCGCCTTCCCGGTCTGGGCACCGGCGGCGACGCCCTCCATGGTGAGGCCGTTCCAGCCGACCGTGCTGAGCTGTTCCAGGGCGGCGTCCAGGATCGCGCGTTCGAGGACCGCACCGCGCCGACGAGGGGAGGCCGCCTGGGGGGCAGCGGCAGTCCAGCGCGAGGTAACCATCTGATGTTTCTCCAGCGAGCGAGGGGAGCGGGATTTCCTGAGCCGGGGGGGGCGCGGCGCGTGACGGCAAAGGGGGACGCGGCACACGACGCGCGATTAAGTGAACGCTTGCGTTCTCTACCGAGGACTCACTACCGTTGGCACGACAGTGAACGCTGGCGTTCACTAACACCTTCGTGGGGGATCCATAGTGACAACCTCTCAGCTGATACCGGACCAGAAACCGGGTGCCGCCCGCCGGCAGGGGCGCCCCGGCATCGCGCTCACCGTGATTGCCGCCTGCCAGCTCATGGTGGTACTTGACGCGACGATTGTGAATATCGCGCTCCCGCACATTCAAGAGGCGCTCAGCTTCAGCACCACGGACCTCACGTGGGTGGTCAGCGCCTACACGCTCACCTTCGGCGGTCTGCTGCTCCTCGGCGCGCGGGCCGGCGACATCCTCGGCCGGCGCCGGGTGTTCATGACCGGCATCCTGCTGTTCACCTTCGCCTCGCTGCTCGGCGGTCTCGCCCAGGAACCCTGGCAGCTGCTCGCCGCCCGCGCCCTCCAGGGTGTCGGCGGCGCGATCGCGTCGCCGACCTCGCTGGCACTGATCACCACGACCTTCCCCGAAGGTCCCGAGCGGAACCGGGCGTTCGGCGTGTTCGCCGCCGTCTCCGCAGGCGGCGGCGCCATCGGCCTGCTGGCCGGCGGCATGCTCACCGACTGGCTCGACTGGCGCTGGGTGCTCTTCGTCAACGTACCGATCGGACTGCTGATCGCCGCTCTGGCCCCGCGGTACATCAACGAGTCCGAACGGCACCCCGGACGGTTCGACATCGCGGGGGCGATGACCTCCACGCTGGGCATGGCCGCCCTCGTCTACGGCTTCATCCGGGCCTCGGAGGAGGGCTGGCGCGACAGTCTGACACTCGGGTCGTTCACCGCCGCGGTGGTCCTGCTGCTCGCCTTCGTCTTCATCGAGACCAGGGCGAAGGAACCGATCACGCCGCTGCGGATGTTCGCCGACCGCAACCGCTCCGGCACCTACGTGATCATGCTCAGTCTGGCCGCCGCGATGTTCGGGATGTTCTTCTACATCGTGCTGTTCGTGCAGAACGTGCTGGGCTACAGCCCGATCAGGGCCGGTCTGGCCTTCCTGCCCGTGACGGCGGCCATCGCCGTCGGCGCCGGGCTCTCGCAGCGCTTCCTGCCCGTCCTGGGACCGAAGCCGTTCATGATGACCGGTTCGGCGCTCGTGGTCGTCGGACTCACCTGGCAGACGTTCATCAGGCCCGACAGCTCCTATCTCGGCGGAATCCTCGGGCCCATGCTGGTCTTCGGCTTCGGTATGGGGCTGAACTTCGTGACGGCGACCGTCACCGCGGTCTCCGGTGTCGCCCAGCACGAGGCCGGAGCGGCTTCCGGTCTGCTCAACGCCATGCAGCAGGTCGGCGGTTCGCTGGGTCTGTCCATCCTGACCACGGTGTTCGGTTCGGCCAGCAAGGACGAGGCGAAGAAGCAACTGCCGAAGTTCCTCGCCGATGGTTCGCCGGAGCAGAAGGCGGAGTTCGCCAAGACCCGTCAGCTGCCCGCACCGTGGGGGCACGAGGTGCTCGCACACGGCATCTCGACCGCGTTCGTCCCCGCCGCCGTCATGGCCGGGCTCGGACTGCTCACCGCCTGGCTGGTGATCAAGGTCCGCAAGAGCGACCTCGAAGCGCTCGCCGGCACGGCCGGCCCTGGGGTGGGCTGAGCCCACCGGGACCGCGCGGAGCCGCGGACGGCCGGACCTCCGCCAGGGGACAGACGGCAGAGGCCGAGGTCCGGCCGTCCGCATCCCGACCGCCGACGCCGCGATCACGAGCACGGCGCACAGCATCGCAAGCGGCGACCCGACCCACACGACCGACACCTCCCCCGCGACTACGCCTTCCGCCCTCCGTCGGCACATGCGCCTGGTGGCACGGCTACCGGGAAAACGCCAGGCAGTCACGCAGAGTTCCCGCCAGGTACGGAGCGTTTCCGATGCGGATCGCGGGATTCAGCTTGGGCCGCGGAGGACGGGAACGGCCTCGGAGTGACGAGGACGAGGCTTCACCACGGCACGCTTCGACGGTCCTCGGACACGGAGCCCGCCACAGGACGGCAGACCCGGCCTCCTCGCACGTCCCCGACGTCTCCGGGGCGGCGCGGCCTCACGGCTTTCCACACGAACCGGCTCGGCTTTCCACCCGAACCGACGCAGCTCTGCACGCGAGCCGGCTCGGCCTTCCGCGCGAACCGGCTCCGAAGGGGCTCGCACCGCGTCGTCGTCGCCGCACGCGGTGCGAGCGCGGTCTCAACCGGTCATCCGCCGACGCCGGTGCCGGTGCCGGTGCCGACCCCCGCCGGCACCCATTCCGGCAGGGCCTCTGTCCGCTCCGCCCACGCGGCCGACGGCGCTCCCGCCCCGGCACCCGCGAGCACGCCGCCCACGATGGCGCAGGTGGTGTCCACGTCGCCGCCCACCTGGGCGGTGGCCCAGAACCCCGTCTCGTAGTCCCCGAGGGCGCGTGCCGCCGACCAGAGCGCGAAGGGAACGGTGTCATGGGCGGTCGTACGGCGTCCGCAGCCCAGGACGGCCGCGACGGTGCCCGCGTCGCCGTAGTCGAGCATGTCGCGGGCGCGCCGCAGGCCCTGGCCGACGGCGCTCCTGGGGACGAGCGCGACGACCCCGTCGAGGAGCGCCTCGGGGCTCGGCGGGCCGCCGGGCGCGGCGACCAGCGCCGCGGCGGCTGCCACGGCCATGGCACCGGCCACGGCCTCCCGGTGCTGGTGTGTGGGGTAGGCGGAGATCTCGGCCTGGTGGGTGGCCTGCTCCGGGTCGTCCGCGTACCAGGCACCCAGGGGCGCGATCCGCATCGCCGCGCCGTTGCCCCAGGACCCTCGCCCGTCGAAGAGACCGGCGGCCAGCTCGCGCCAGTCGCCGCCTTCCCGGACGAGGCGCAGCAGGCGGTTCACCGCGGGGCCGTAGCCCCGGTCGAAGTCGTGGTGCGCGGCGAAGGAGTGGGCCAGCGCGTCCTGGTCGACGCGGTGGTGGGCGGCCAGGACGGCGACGACGGAGCAGGCCATCTCGGTGTCGTCGGTCCACTGCCAGGGGGCCGGAGGCAGCTCCCGCCGCTTCAGCAGCGGGTAGTTCACCGGCACGAAGAACTGCGAGCCCAGCGCGTCGCCGACAGCGAGTCCGCGCAGGCTGGCCAGGGCGCGCTCCAGGCGCCCCGGGATCGGGGTTTCGGAGGAGGAGGTCATCGCGGCCAGCCTAGCCGCTCATCCAGTGCGGCTCGGGGTCCCGCCAGCGGTCGAAGGGCTGGTTGAGCGTGTACTTGCCGTCGTCCCCGAGAACGAGCATCCGCATCTCGGCGTTCCCGGGGTTGGAGAGCGACTCGAACTCCGCGACCGTCCAGTGGAACCAGCGCATGCAGAACAGCCGCATCGCCAGGCCGTGGGTCACCAGGAGCACGTTGGGCGGGTGGTCCGGCGCCTCGAAGCTGCGGAACAGGCTCTCCAGGAAGCCGCCGACGCGGTCGTAGACGTCGGCCCCCGACTCGCCCTGCGGGAAGCGGAAGAAGAAGTGCCCGTAGGCGTCCCGGTACGTCTTCTGCAGCCGTACGTCGTCGCGGTCCTGCCAGTTTCCCCAGTCCTGCTCACGCAGCCGGGGCTCCTCGCGGACGCGTATGAGATCCGGGTCGAGGTGGAAGGCGCGGAGGGTGTCGTGCGTACGCCGGTAGGGCGAGACGTACACGCTGACGCGCTCCTGGCCGAAGATCTCCCGAACGCGCTTTCCGGTCTCTTCGGCCTGCCGCCAGCCCCGCTCGGTGAGGGCCAGTGCGTGGTCTGGTTCCCGCTCGTACACGGAGTCGTCGACATTGCCGGTTGACTCGCCGTGCCGGACAAGGACGATGCGCCGTGGTCGTGCCATGCCAAAACCCTAGATCGAGTGACGAAAAATCGAGCACTCGAATGGGCCCCATACAGCGCAGGTCACACAAATCAAGGGTTGGATATTCAAACGATCCAGCTCGGCTCGAGCTCCACGATGTCACCCGTGAGGGCCGCGATGTCGGCCTCCGTCTGGGCGCGCAGCGCCAGCCGCTCCACCCGCTCGGTGCGGTACTTGCCGTGCTCGGCGGCCGACCGCCACATCGAGAGGATCATGAACTCGTGCTCCGGCGCCTCCGCGAACATGCCGCGGATCATGCCCGGCGAGCCGGCCATGGCCGGGTTCCAGACCTTCTCCTGCATCAGCGTGAAGTGTTCGACGCGCTCCTCGTGCACCCGGCAGAGGGCCACCCGGACCAGGTCGCTGTCCGTGAACCTCGGTTCGAAGCCGGTCTTCACGTCGAACCGGTACTCGAACAGCTTGACCTGCTGGTCCTTGTACGTGCCGACCTGGGACGCGGCCAGGCGGTCGTGCGAACGCGCCATGAAGGAGTCGTAGAAGGCACGGCTCTCCCAGAAGGCGAAGATGTGCGCCACTCCAGGTCGCTGTCGACTCCATCCCCCGCCCTGTCCCCGAAATCCCGGCTCCCCCGGAAGCCCCGCCCATTTCCGCTGCCCCCGCTCGAAGCCCCGGCGGTCAACCACGGTGCAGCGAATCCACTTGACCAGCACCGCGCCATCGTAAGGCCATGGGGCGTGGCGCCGGTCACGCTCCGGCGGAGATCACCCGCGCATACGCCCCCGCGCGCGTGGCACGATGGACAAAGAGCCTTGGCAAACCATCAGTTGGGGTAAGTGACCTCTAGGGGGAAGGGGACGCGTGGTGAGCGGTTTCAGCAAGGCGATCCGCAAGGTCGAGGTCGCGGTGAAGTGGGATCCGAGCCCTTCCGGGCAGCCGCCCACCGATCTCGACGTCGTCGCCGGGACGTTCACGGCGGCTGACCCGTACGGAACTCCGGCCTATCTGGTGCACTTCGACAGCCGTTCGCCCGACGGCACGATCTTTCTCAACCGGGACAGCCAGGACGGCAAGGGCTTCGGCTGGGACGAGGTGATGACCCTCGAACTGGACCGGCTCGGCAGCCGGTACGCGCGCGTGGTCGTCGGAGTCGTCATCCAGCAGCGCTCCACCCACCGGACGTTCGTGAACGTCCTGAACCCGGCCGTCCGCGTCCGGGAGGGCTACACCGTGCTGGCCGAGGACGACTTCGGCTCGGTCCTCGGGGCGACGGCCGCCACCGTCGCGGAGTTCGTGCGCGACGGCTCCGGCGACTGGAGCCTCCGGCCCGGGCTGCACGGCTTCGAGGACGACCCGGTGGTCTTCAGCCGGGAGATGGGCGGACTCGGCCGCCCCTGACACGGGACGGCCACCCGCCCGCGACAGGCGAACGGTAAGGGGCGTCGGCCATGGCCGACGCCCCTTACTTCACGTCACACCGACCCGTCAGCTGCAGCCGCTGGTCGAGCCGCAGCCCTCGCAGATGTAGCAGGAACCGGCTCGCTGCATCTTCGTTCCGCAGGAGAAGCAGAGCGGGGCGTCGGCCTGGATGCCCAGTTGCATCTCCACCAGCTCGGCGCTGGTGTGCGCCTGCTTCAAAGCCGGCTTGGCCACCTCGATCTTCGGGGCGGCGACGGCCTTCAGCTCCTGGGCCCGCGGTGCCGACTGGGCCAGGCCCTCGACGTCGACCTCGTCGTCGTCGAGAGACGGCTCGTACGAACCGGTCTCCAGGTGCCGCTGGCGCTCCTCGGCGGAGTGGATGCCGAGCGCGGAGCGGGTCTCGAAGGGCAGGAAGTCCAGCGCCAGGCGGCGGAAGATGTAGTCGACGATCGACTGCGCCATCCGCACGTCCGGGTCGTCCGTCATACCGGCCGGCTCGAAGCGCATGTTGGTGAACTTCGAGACGTAGGTCTCCAGCGGCACGCCGTACTGAAGGCCGACGGAGACCGCGATGGAGAAGGCGTCCATCATGCCCGCGAGGGTCGAGCCCTGCTTGGACATCTTCAGGAAGACCTCGCCCAGGCCGTCGTCCGGGTAGGAGTTGGCCGTCATGTAGCCCTCGGCGCCGCCGACGGTGAAGGACGTGGTGATGCCGGGACGACCCTTCGGGAGGCGCTTGCGGACCGGGCGGTACTCGATGACCTTCTCGACCGTCTCGCGGATGGTCGCCTCGGTCTTCGCGGTGACCTCCTCCTTCTCCTTCTCCTTGGTCTTGGCGGAGAGCGGCTGGCCGACCTTGCAGTTGTCCCGGTAGATCGCGAGCGCCTTGACGCCGAGCTTCCAGGCCTCGTAGTAAATCTCCTCGACCTCCTCGACGGTCGCCGTCTCCGGCATGTTGACCGTCTTGGAGATGGCACCGGAGATCCACGGCTGGATCGCGGCCATCATGCGGACGTGGCCCATCGGGGAGATGGCGCGCTCGCCCATGGCGCAGTCGAAGACCTCGTAGTGCTCCTGCTTGAGACCGGGGGCGTCGATCACATTGCCGTTCTCGGCGATGTGGGCGACGATCGCCTCGATCTGCTCCTCCTGGTAGCCCAGGCGGCGCAGGGCCTGCGGGACCGTGCCGTTGACGATCTGCATCGAGCCGCCGCCGACCAGCTTCTTGAACTTGACCAGGGCGAGGTCGGGCTCGACGCCGGTGGTGTCGCAGGACATCGCCAGACCGATGGTGCCGGTCGGGGCGAGGACGGACGCCTGGGAGTTACGGAAACCGTTCTTCTCACCGAGACGCAGCACGTCCTGCCAGGCCTCCGTCGCGGCGGCCCAGACCGGGGTGTCCAGGTCGTCCATGCGGACGGCCACGGTGTTGGCGTCGGCGTGCTGCTGCATGACGCGGTTGTGGGCGTCGGCGTTGCGGGCGTAGCCGTCGTACGGGCCGACGACCGCGGCGAGCTCGGACGAGCGCCTGTACGCCGTGCCGGTCATCAGGGAGGTGATGGCACCGGCGAGCGAGCGACCGCCGTCGGAGTCGTAGGCGTGGCCGGTCGCCATCAGCAGGGCGCCGAGGTTGGCGTAGCCGATGCCGAGCTGGCGGAAGGCGCGGGTGTTCTCGCCGATCTTCTGGGTCGGGAAGTCCGCGAAGCAGATGGAGATGTCCATCGCGGTGATGACGAGCTCGACGACCTTGGCGAAGCGCTCGACCTCGAAGGACTGGCTGCCCTTGCCGTCGTCCTTCAGGAACTTCATCAGGTTCAGCGAGGCGAGGTTGCAGGACGTGTTGTCCAGGTGCATGTACTCGCTGCAGGGGTTCGAGCCGTTGATCCGGCCGGACTCCGGGCAGGTGTGCCAGTGGTTGATCGTGTCGTCGTACTGGATGCCCGGGTCGGCGCAGGCCCAGGCGGCCTCGGCCATCTTGCGGAAGAGGGACTTGGCGCCGATCTCCTCGATGACCTCACCGGTCATGCGGGCGCGCAGACCGAACTGGCCGCCCTGCTCGACCGCCTTCATGAACTCGTCGTTCACGCGGACCGAGTTGTTGGCGTTCTGGTACTGGACGGACGTGATGTCGTCGCCGCCCAGGTCCATGTCGAAGCCCGCGTCACGGAGGGCGCGGATCTTCTCCTCCTCCTTGACCTTGGTCTCGATGAAGTCCTCGATGTCGGGGTGGTCGACGTCGAGGATGACCATCTTGGCGGCGCGGCGGGTGGCACCGCCGGACTTGATGGTGCCCGCGGAGGCGTCGGCGCCGCGCATGAAGGAGACCGGTCCCGAGGCGTTGCCGCCGGAGGAGAGCAGTTCCTTGGAGGAGCGGATGCGGGACAGGTTCAGGCCGGCACCGGAGCCGCCC
Source organism: Streptomyces sp. NPDC048278 (assembly GCF_040652195.1). NCBI lineage: Bacteria > Bacillati > Actinomycetota > Actinomycetes > Kitasatosporales > Streptomycetaceae > Streptomyces > Streptomyces sp. NPDC048278. The sequence goes on along the minus strand of NZ_JBEZLP010000011.1, from coordinate 2,730 downwards.
TTGAAGATCATGCCCTCTTCCTTGTACCAGTCGAGGATCGACTCCATGGAGTCGTCGACGGACAGGATGAAGCAGGCGGACACCTGCTGGGGCTGCGGGGTGCCCACGTTGAACCAGACGGGGCTGTTGAAGCTGAAGATCTGGTGCAGGAGGGCGTACGCCAGCTCGTGCTCGAAGATCTCGGCGTCGGCGGGCGAGGCGAAGTACCTGTAGTCCTCGCCGGCCTTCCGGTACGTCTTCACGATGCGGTCGATCAGCTGCCTGAGGCCGGTCTCGCGCTGCGGGGTGCCGACGGCACCGCGGAAGTACTTGCTGGTGACGATGTTGACCGCGTTCACCGACCAGAAGTCGGGGAACTCGACGCCACGCTGCTCGAAGTTGACCGAGCCGTCGCGCCAGTTGGTCATGACGACGTCACGGCGCTCCCAGCTCACCTCGTCGTACGGATGCACGCCCGGGGTGGTGTGGATGCGCTCGATACGCAGTCCCTTGGTGGCCTTGGTGCCCTTCGCGCGGGAACTCCGTGCCGGACCGCTCGCCGTCTCTGTCATGCCGCCTCCCTCTACGGGCTAAAACGCCCTGAAATGCCACGATGTTCCCGTGACACGCTGTTCTGTTTTCACGTCCCGGGCGCCCTCAACTGCCACCCGCGACAAGTCCTGGATCGCCGTCCGACAACCGGATCCGGGCCCTCCGCCCTGTTCCGGTCCTCCCGTCAGCCGGCGACGTGAACGGGTGCGGGCACCTGTGCGCCCCCGCCTGGCCCGTGATCGTCCTCCTGGCCCCCCGCTGCCGCGTCTTCGTCGTCCACGACGGGGTCCTTGGCCGCCTGCCTGAGCTCCGCGATCGCGGCCTCGAAGTCCTCGAGCGAGTCGAACGCCCGGTAGACGGAGGCGAATCGCAGGTAGGCGACCAGGTCGAGCTCCTGCAACGGGCCGAGTATGGCCAGCCCCACGTCATGGGTGGTCAGCTCGGCGCTTCCCGTGGCCCGCACCGCCTCCTCGACCCGCTGGCCGAGCTGGGCGAGTGCGTCCTCGGTGACAGGCCGCCCCTGGCATGCCTTGCGCACGCCGTTGATGACCTTGATACGGCTGAACGGCTCGGTGACTCCGGACCGCTTGACCACCATGAGCGAGCACGTCTCCACGGTCGTGAAACGACGGGAGCAGTCCGGACACTGGCGGCGCCTGCGGATCGACGTGCCGTCGTCGGTCGTACGACTGTCGACCACACGGCTGTCGGGGTGCCTGCAGAAGGGGCAGTGCATGATCTCCAACCCTCCTCACAGCAGACTCAACAGCCTCGCTGGGCCACATGGACCCCTCGAAGCAGCCCCAAGCATAGGCGATCTCAGAGAGACCGGAGACCCGGGGGACCACAACTTGTGGGCTGCGGTAGCAATCCAACCACTAGATGTGGTGATTGGCCGTTACATCACCAGGTTGCGCGTGTCGCACACGTACCGCTACGGCGGATACGGAGATACCGTGGGCGCCGCACGGAGGTCACGTGCGACTCCGGCGCAGATGGGGACGGACATCCCGGTCGGCGGCGGTCCGGATGGCAGACTGGGCACACCCACAAGGCCGTCCCCCGGCGGTGAAGAGTACAACAATGGGCCCTTTTGCCCGCCGGGTACCGCGTGAGCCATACACCCAGACATGCGATCACGTACGGTGAACCGCGTTTTTTCACTCGAACGTGTGTTTGGCGCAACCTTTCGAAAGCAACTACCGTTGTCCAGCAGGGAGACCATCGAGAGGGGCCGACGTGACCACGACCGCAGACAGTGCCACCATCACCGCCCAGGACCGCTCCCAGGGCCGACTCGACCCGGTGCATGCCATGAACGAAGCCGTGAATCCCGAGGGACACAAGCGTTCCCTGCCGGGCCGACCTCCAGGCATCCGGGCGGACAGCTCGGGCCTCACCGACCGGCAGCGCCGGGTGATCGAGGTGATCCGGGACTCGGTGCAGCGGCGGGGCTACCCGCCGTCGATGCGGGAGATCGGGCAGGCCGTCGGCCTGTCCAGCACGTCCTCGGTGGCGCACCAGCTGATGGCACTGGAGCGCAAGGGCTTCCTGCGCCGCGACCCGCACCGCCCGCGCGCGTACGAGGTGCGCGGGTCCGACCAGGCCGTCACCGTGCAGCCCACGGACACCGCGGGCAAACCCGCCGCGTCGTACGTCCCGCTGGTCGGCCGGATCGCCGCCGGTGGGCCGATCCTCGCCGAGGAGTCGGTCGAGGACGTCTTCCCCCTCCCCCGGCAGCTGGTCGGCGACGGCGAGCTGTTCGTGCTCAAGGTCGTCGGTGACTCCATGATCGAGGCCGCGATCTGCGACGGCGACTGGGTCACCGTCCGCCGCCAGCCGGTCGCCGAGAACGGCGACATCGTCGCCGCCATGCTCGACGGCGAGGCCACCGTCAAGCGCTTCAAGCGCGAGGACGGCCATGTCTGGCTCCTCCCTCACAACGCGGCCTACGAGCCGATCCCCGGCGACGACGCGACCATCCTGGGCAAGGTCGTCGCGGTCCTGCGGCGCGTGTGACGCCTGCGGCGGGCGGTCATCCCGCCCGCCCTCCGATCGGGCCCCGGGACCCCTGCGCCGGTTCCGGGGCCCTGCTCTGTCCGGCCCCCGGAACCGCCTGCCCCGAACCGTGGGTCGGCCTGACCGAGCCGCCGAGAACCAGAAGCTGGGCGGCGCCAGGGACATCGGCACCGCCGCCCG